>CAZPJU010000056.1:0-7794 GCA_964586965.1 uncultured Lachnospiraceae bacterium
CCGAATATAAACGCCGATATGATAGCTGCCGTCAGCGGCTTCATCGAGCGTCGAAGCCGTGAGTGTATGCATCCTCTGAATACAAGTTCTTCTACAATGGGAGCGAGTACGACAACGCTGAGTATTTCGAGCCATAACGGACTTTCACCGATAAACGAGTAAAGCTCATTGTAGCTTTCGATGATGCTTTCGGGGAAAGGAATTATGTTGATGATAAAAATTACGACGCTTTGAAGCGAGATTGCTGCGGGGATCACTGCCCAAATGCGAGGATTTTTCAGCGGAGCAAAGTAAAGCGAGGTATGATCGCTGAATTTACGTTTTTTGAATTTTGCAAGTATAAGCAGTGCAAGGATCGTGACGGCGGACGAAACGGCACTTATCATGTTGACATCAACGGAATATGCGGCTTCGATCATTGCGGACTGCGATTCAAGCATGAGCTTTTGGACGAGATCGTAATATTCTTCGTCGGATAGATCTTCGATGTTTATACCTTCCGATTCGAAATAATCCGATACGTATTTCGTTGAGACGGACATTATTGCCGCTGTTTGAAAGCCTGTCGATACGAGGCTTTGGATTGTCAGGAACAAGAGAAAATAGCAAACCGCGTGCAACATTGATGTTAAAAGCTTCGCAAACGGAGATTTTTCCGGTTTAGGCTGAGTGTAGGCACGATCGGTACTGTAATAATAGGTGTGTTCGGGCTCTTGCCATAGATTTATCGGTTCCTTGCGAGCTTCACTTTCGGCGGAGTCTTTTGTGTTTTCGGCGTTTTCTGCGGTGGGTTCATCCTTGGATTCCGGGATTTGTTCGCTGTCATCCGTGAAAGATTTACCGCAGTACGGGCAAAAAGCCAAGTCATCGTCGGAAAGACGAAAACATCGTTTACAGATCATATTATGTGTCCTTTCGTTGGTTAATTTATTTTACCCTCAAGCTCGTTAAGACGTTTTTTGATCGCGCAGAGTTCCTGCTCAATCGGGTCGGGAATGTGAACCTGATCGAGGTTGTCTATCCGTCTGCCGTTCATGCGGACAGGACGTGCGGGAATTCCGACAGCGGTACAATTTTCGGGGAGAGGGGAAAGCACAACCGCATTTGCGGCAATTTTTGTGCCGTTTCCTATTTCAAAGCCTCCGAGCACCTTTGCACCTGCGCCTACCATAACGTCATTTCCGAGTGTGGGATGGCGCTTTCCGGTTTCTTTGCCGGTTCCGCCGAGAGTCACTCCTTGGTAGATTGTGCAGTTGTTGCCGATTTCAGCCGTTTCTCCGATGACAACGGCTGCGCCGTGGTCAATGAAAAGTCCGTGACCTATTTTTGCTCCGGGATGGATCTCGATTCCGGTGAAAAATTTTGCGGTTTGACTGATTGCACGCGCTGCGGTGAAATGCTGATTTTTGTATAATTCATGTGATATACGATGTGCCCAGATAGCGTGCATTCCGGGATAAAAAAGGGCGGCTTCAAGGTCGCTTTTGGCAGCGGGATCTCGTTCACGGATAGATTTTACATCATTTTTGAATTCATGCGTGACAATTTTTGTTTTATCGCGTAGCTTGCCGAATGCAAGTCCGATATCGTGAGACAGCGTTGCCTCTAATGTTATTTTTATTTTACTCAAAACAGAATAATTCCTTTCAAAAAAACAAGCCTCCCGTGATATACACGGGAGGCGATATTATCACGGTTCCACTCCGATTTGTTGCTTTTGACCGTGTAACGTGCGGTGACGCGGCACACTAATCAAGGTTCGTGAGCCGAGACTCGCGGATGCACATTCGGAGCACGATTCCGTCCATTTCAGCATTCGGACGGTCTCTGTAAATCGGCTTTTCCCGTTTTCTTTCCGGTCATTGTCTTTGATTTATTAATTTACATTACATTATATACAATTGCGCACGATTTGTAAACCCCGTATACGGAAAATTTACTTTTTTGCGCGTGACGCACGGAATATTAAAGAACAAAAAATATGCATAGTTGTTGAAAAACGCATAAAACCGTGATACACTTGATTAAAAGCTTGTTACGGTTAATAATTAAAAAGGAACGAAGATGTACAGACTGTTGATCGTTGAAGATGACAATGGAATAGCGGAGGCTGTCACGGCGCAAGCCGAAATGTGGGAGCTTAGCGTTCGGCGTATCCGTAATTTCAGAAATGTTATGAGCGAGTTTGCGGAGTTTGATCCGCACATTGTTTTAATGGACATAGGACTGCCGTTTTTTAACGGATACTATTGGTGCGGCGAAATTCGAAAGGTTTCAAAAGTTCCGATTATTTTTATTTCCTCCGCCGCGGACAACATGAACATGGTGATGGCAATGAACATGGGGGCGGATGATTTTATTGCTAAGCCGTTTGATCAAAGGGTACTCACGGCAAAGCTTCAAGCCATGCTTCGCAGGACGTACGATTTTGCCGCATCCGTGCCGGTGATTGAACATCGTGGGGCGTTGCTGAATGTCGGAGATAACACATTGACGTATAATAATGCAAAGATTTCGCTTTCGAAAAACGAATTTCGTATTTTGCATATTTTGATGCAAAACAAGGGCGAGGTCGTAAGCAGAGAAAAACTCATTGAGTTTTTGTGGGAAACGGACAGTTTTATTGACGAAAATACGTTGACGGTCAATGTCGGAAGGTTGCGAAAACGTCTTGACGGCGCGGGACTGACAGATTTTATAACGACAAAATTCGGTGTTGGGTATATTATTGAGAGCTGAGGTAGGCGGATGAAGTTGTTTTTGCGCTATTTAACGGGATACCGACATCAATTTATTGTTTTCGGCGTGATCTGTTCTGTTTTTGCAGTCAGCTTTGTGTTGTACCGCCTGCCTTTTGAAGCTGTGCTGTATCCGATTATTCTCAGCGTGGCGTTTTGCGCGGTTGTGTGTCTTTTTGATTTTTTTAAAGTAAGGAAAGAGCACGCGAAGCTTTGCCGAATTCGAACGGTTACGGAAGTGATTACGGAAAAGCTTCCGTCTGCCGTTACCATTCGCGAAGAAGACTATCAAAATATCATACGTGCGCTTTGTATCGAACATAACGATTATCGCTGCGAAACAAGCAGAAAATATGCGGAAATGATCGAATATTATACCGTGTGGGCACATCAGATCAAAACGCCGATCGCATCTATGAGATTGCGTTTGCAAAATGAGGATTCGCCGCTGTCTCGCAAGCTTACATCAGATCTTCACAGAATCGAGCAGTATGTTGAAATGGTGCTGACCTTTCTGCGGCTTGATTCCGACAGCACGGATTACGTATTCCGTGAATATGATCTTGATAAGCTTGTAAAAACGGCTGTGAAAAAGTTCTCATCCGACTTTATCGACAGAAAACTGTCACTTGTATATGAACCGTTTGAAGCAACTGTCGTAACGGACGAAAAATGGCTGTCTTTTGTGATCGAACAGGTGTTGTCAAATGCACTGAAATACACGCCCTGCGGCAGTATTACAGTCTCCCTTGTCGGAGAGAAAACTCTGCGTATCTCAGACACCGGTATCGGTATTGCTCCGGAGGATCTGCCGCGTGTTTTTGAAAACGGTTACACCGGTTACAATGGCAGGACCGATCAAAAGGCGAGCGGTATCGGACTGTATTTGTGCAGACGCATCTGCACTAATTTGGGGCACACCATTACAATAAGTTCCACGGTGGACGTCGGAACCGCGGTCGATATTGATTTAACTCAGTCAAAATCTGAGTTTGAGTGAATTTGAGTTGCATAAAGGAGACATCGAAGATGTCAAACGAGAGCAAAAAGGATTTTAATGCTATGCTTAGGGACAATAAGGATATGCCCAAGCTTCAGATAGTTACAGACTTGAAAACCATTGAGAAATACGGCGGCGACCGAATGTATTTTGCACCTCCGATGGACTACGATAAAGTAATGAAGCGGATCCCGTTCGGGAAAATTGTTACTGTCGGCAAAATCAGAGAATATTTTGCGAAAGAAAACGGCGCGGATTTTACGGAACCCATTACGGCGGGGATTTTTGTGTCTATTGCCGCATGGGCAAGTCATCAACGAAAAGAAGATCAGACTCCGTATTGGCGCACGCTTAAAGCGAACGGCGAATTGAACGATAAATATCCCGGCGGCGCGGAAAAGCAAAAGGAACTGTTGGAGAAAGAGGGACACACCGTTGTTCAAAAAGGACGGAAAAACATTAAGTATTATGTGAAGGATTACGAAAACGTGCTTTTTGATTTGTGCTGACCGAATTCATACTTTCTCGTTGAATCGCATATTCAGCTTCTTACAAAACTGTTAGATTTGAAGGGGAATTTGTTAGCCTAAACGATGGCGATGCAGATTCCTCTTTTGTTATAATTAAAGCATAAATCGACAAGGAGAAATTTTGTTATATGAGTATTTTGAAAGTTGATGGTGTGCAAAAAATATACACAACCCGCTTTGGCGGTAACAAGGTCGAGGCGCTTAAAAATGTATCTTTTGAAGTAGAGCAAGGCGAATATGTTGCTATCATGGGTGAATCGGGTTCGGGTAAGACGACTCTGCTCAACATTTTGGCAGCTTTGGACAAGCCTACTTTCGGCAGTGTGATTTTGGATGGAAACGACCTTTCCGGGGTCAAGGAGTCGCAGATCGCGGCATTTCGCCGTGACAATTTGGGGTTTGTATTTCAGGAATTCAATCTGCTTGATACTTTTACTTTAGAGGATAACATTTATTTGCCGCTCGTGTTGGCAGGGAGAGGGCATAACGAGATGCAGATGCGACTGAAGCCGATTGCGGACAAGCTCGGAATTGCGGATATTTTGAAGAAATACCCGTATGAGGTGTCGGGCGGCCAAAAGCAACGAGCTGCCGTTGCACGTGCGCTGATCACGGAGCCTAAACTGATATTAGCAGATGAGCCGACGGGCGCACTTGACTCAAAGGCAACGGATGAGCTGCTTCGTCTGTTTTCGCAGATCAACAGTACGGGACAGACGATTCTGATGGTAACGCATTCCGTCAAGGCGGCAAGTCACGCAAGTCGCGTGCTGTTTATTAAGGACGGAGAAGTATTTCATCAGATCTATCGCGGCAACGCTGCAAACGAACAGCTATACCAAACCATCACGGATACACTTACAATGCTTCAGGCGGGAGGAATGAAAGAATGAAAGGTTTCTTTTATCCGAAGCTTGCATTTGATGCAATTCGAAAAAACAAACGCTTTTATCTTCCGTATCTTTTCACTTGCGTCGGTACGGTAATGATGTTTTACATTATTCATTATCTTGCCGCCATGCCAAGCTTGGAGGAAATGCCGGGCGGACGTACTATGGTGCAAGTTCTCGGTTTCGGCTTTTGGGTCATGGCACTGTTTTCGGTTATCTTTTTGTTTTACACAAATTCATTTTTGATGCGAAGAAGGCAGAAAGAATTCGGTCTTTATAACATATTGGGAATGGGAAAAGGAGCGCTCGGAGTGCTTCTTTTGTGGGAGAATTTGATGCTTTCCGTTTTTTCCGTAGTTGCCGGACTTGCAAGCGGGATGCTTCTTTCGAAGATGGCGGAGCTTTGTTTGATAAATATAATGAACGGCGATGTCAACTATAAGTTGCGGATAGATCCGGATGCTTTATTTGACACATTGGCGGTTTTTGCTTTTATTTTCAGCTTGATTTTTATAAAGGATTTGATAAATATCGGGAAAATGAACGCGATTTCGCTTATAAAGAGTGAAAAAGTCGGTGAAAAACCGCCGAAAGCGAATTATCTTTTCGGAATCGTCGGTATCGTGATTTTGGGTGTGGCATATTATATTGCGGTTTCCATTGAAAATCCGTTGATTGCTTTGGTTTGGTTTTTTATTGCGGTGATTTTGGTTATTATAGCGACATATATTTTATTCATTTCCGGTTCTGTGGCACTTTGTCGTATCCTTCAAAAAAACAAGCGATATTACTACAAAAAGAATCATTTTGTGTCCGTTTCATCAATGATGTACAGAATGAAGCGGAACGGTGCAAGTCTTGCGTCGATATGTGTTCTCAGCACGATGGTGCTTGTTATGATGATGGGAGCGGGGAGTCTTTACTTCGGCAAAGAGGCGATAATAAACACACGTTATTCTCATGATATTTCCGTGAGTGTTGATTTTTTATCTGCGGGGGAAGATAGGCTCTATACGGAAGCGAAGGAAGCTTATATTTTGAATCTTATTGATTCCGTGGCGGATGAGTACAATGCCGAAATGAAAAATACGGAGTATTATGTCAGAGCATCGACGTCGGGAATGCTTGGCGGCGGAAAGCTCAGTCTCGATTACGATAAGGTCAATTCCGCGGATCTACAAACAATTGATGAAGTTGTAAATTTATATATCGTTTCTCTTGAAGCGTATAACAGGTGCATGGGATCATGCGAAACTCTTAATGGAGATGAAGTAATGCTTCACTGCGTTCGAACCGATTATAAAGAGTCTGCCGTTACTTTGGATGACGGAACTGTTTGGAAAGTGAAAAAGCACGTGGAGAGCATTATGGGGAGCGGAGAAGCCGCCTCGATAGTAACGCCGTCTGTATTTATTGTTGTTTCTGATATTTACAAAGCCGTAGGCAGTTTCAATTCAATGTTAGGGGATATTCCGACTGACGATCTTTGCCGTTTAACGCTGAAATACGCTTTTGATACGGAACTTTCAGCAGATGAACAGGTAGCGCTCGGTCAAGCTATATCAAGCAAGATCCGCGATGCAGTGCTTTCCGGGGAAGCGGGATTGTATACATTTTCGGCTGAGAGCAAGGCAGAAGAACGCGGCTATTTCTTCGGCTTGTACGGCGGGATATTTTTTCTCGGCATATTTCTTTCGATTGTTTTTGTTGCCGCGACGGTGTTGATTATCTATTATAAGCAGATATCGGAGGGTTACGAGGATCAAGGTCGCTTTGAGATCATGCAAAAGGTTGGAATGACGAAGCAAGACATCAAAAAGAGCGTAAATTCTCAGATGTTGACTGTGTTTTTTCTTCCGCTATTACTTGCGGGAATTCATCTTGCGTTTGCGCTTCCGTTTGTCACAAAGATACTTATGCTGTTTATGTTTAACGACACGCTTTTGAATATTATTGTGACGGCGGTAAGCTTTGTAATATTCGGAATTTTTTACGTTATTGTGTATAAGATTACGTCGGGAAGCTATTACGATATAGTCAGCGGCGAAAGAGAATGATTGCGGAAATCCGCGAATAAAAAACAGGCCTTGATTGTCGGTGTGTTACGCACACGTTCAAGGTCTGTTTTTTGATAAAAATGTTTTATGGTTTGCGACCTGTCAATTCAATCGCTTCAAGCTGACAGCGAACGCAAAGCTCCGCCGCAAGCAGTGCGTGCTCTTGAGTCATTGCCGTTTCTGTTCTGTCGATACAATCGCGTATGAGCTTGCCGAAATAAGGAAATCCCGTTTTTCTTGTAGCATCAACATAATGCTCACCGGACTTATTTGCCCAAAGTACATGATTTCCGCCGCGCGATCTTGCAAGATCTATGCACTTTCTGAGCTCGATATAGCCGTCTGTGCCGAGAATAAACGTTCTTCCGTCCCCCCATGTGCCGAGTCCGTCGGGAGTGAACCAATCGACGCGGAAATAGCAGGATGCGCCTGTATCCGCAACGAGCGTTGCGTCACCGAAATCGTCGAGTTCGGGATATTCGGGATGATTGTAATTTCCTATTTTTGCATTGACGATGCTTGCAGATTTTGCCCCGGTGAAGTGCAAAAACTGCTCGATTTGATGACTTCCGATGTCGC
>CAZPJU010000057.1:0-7636 GCA_964586965.1 uncultured Lachnospiraceae bacterium
GATAGGGGATGCAGTCCGAAACGGACATACGCGTCGCGATTATGAATTTATCGTCGCCGTAGAGTGATGCCGCATCCTTTACCGTCTCGCGCAAAAGGCGCGTTCTGTTTTCGTAGGAACCGCCGTATTTGCCCTCACGACTATATGCGGAAAGCAGCTCTGACAAAAGATAGCGGTGGCAGGATTTTATGTCAACGCCGTCAAAGCCCGCTTCCTTTGCGAGATGACAAGCTTCGAGGTACTTGTCGTGCAAGCTGTCGAGGTAATCGTCCGTCACAACAGGAAGCGATGGATCAAGATTGAGTCGCTCGTTCATTATCGGATTGTGATACGAAATAAGCGGTGCTGGAGTGTTGTCGGGCTTGGCGAAGCGACCGGAATGAGTCAATTGACAGATAACGGGGGCACCGTCCGAAAGCGAGTGCATCTTTTCGACGAGACGCTTGTAGTCGTCAACGTTTTCTTTGTTAATCCAAAGCTGATGGCGAGACGAACGCCCCTCCGGGCACACAGACGTTGCCTCAAACCAGAAAAGTCCGGCTCCGCCCGATGCAAATCTTTCATACCGTCTGACTGTTAACTCGCCGGGTGCGCCGTTTTCCGTTCCGTCGAAGCCTTCCATGGGGTGAACGGCGAGCGAATTGGACGTTTCTATTCCGCAGATTTTTACGCGGCGCGAAAGCGAAGATGTGTTCTTTGTTGTGGGGATCGCAAGCGAACGCTTGCTTATCTCGGATTCGAGATCTTCAAGAGTTTTATAAGTAAACTTGTATGCTTCTGACATATCAAATCTCCATTACGCCATAACGGCAAGCATTTCTTTTGTCACTTCGTATTTTACGGCTTCCCCACGGGAAAAAGCCTTATATTCATCATACATATATTCCGCCATTCTGTGTACCTCATTACCTATCGATCCTGCAATATGAGGTGTAAGGAACACGTTTTCCATTGAATAAAGCGAACTGCCGGGACGCGGCGGTTCTTCCGGATCGGTTACGTCAAGAACGGCGGAGAGAGTTTTGTTTTCGTTGAGTGCGCGGATCATATCCTCGGAAACGACCTGAGCTCCGCGACCGGTATTAATAAACACAGCGCCGTCACGCATTTTTGAAAACAGCGAATAGTCGAGCATTCCGACGGTCTCGGCGTTGTTCGCGAGATGATTGGAAATGACACGGCATTCGGAAAACAGCTCGTCAAGCTCCGCTTTTTTCGCACCGAGCGCCTCAATCGCCTCATCGGATGCGAATTTATCGTACACAAGTATATCAACGGGATACCGTTTAAGCTCCGCGATCACCATTTTGCCTATCATTCCGGCGCCGATAATACCAACTTTTTCGTCCATGATTCCCGGATACGGCACGGGTGCATTGTGATTTTTCCAAGTCTCACCGTGACGGTGGAGGGTTGCGAAAAATCCTTTCAAAGCAAGCAAAATTTCCGCTACCGTATATTGAGCGACGGGAACACCGTTCGCAGCCCACGCCGAAAAAACCTTAACTCCGGCGTCTATGAACGGGCGTGCAAATCCCTGCACCGAGCCGGCAGCGTAAAACACAGCTTCGAGCGACGGAAAAATTCCCTTTATTTCGTCCTCCGAAAACGCGATCATTCCCCATGTCGAAAAGATAAACGATACATCCACAAGCTCGGTTTTTCTTTCAAAAGCATCTTTTTTCGAATATATCGGTGCTGCAAATTCAAGTTCAGACGCAAGCGCAAGGCAAATTTTATCCGGATACACATACGAGATATTGCCTGCATTTCCGACAAACACGGCTTTTTTCATTTTCATCACCATTAATAAGTACGTCTTATAAGCTTGTCAAGCGTTTCCGCGTCTCGCATAAGGTCGTCCCTGCATTCGACGGGGACGAACTCAAGCGCGGCGAGCGAACACTTGCCATGCTCAGTCAAAATGTCAAAATATGTGCGCCATTCATGTTCCTGAACAGCAAGCGGGAATCTGTCGTTTTCTTTCCACGCGAAAACGTGAACCGCGTCAACAAACGGCACAACGGTTTTGAGCGCGCGGACGTTAAAATCGAAGTCGCGGTACTGATTCGGTTGCCAATGCAAGCGAACATTGTCCCTTTCGGCTTCGTTTATCAAACGGACGGCGCTTTCCGCGTCGTCGGTGAGCGTTCCGCCGTGATATTCAAACGCGAGCGTGAGTCCCTTTTCCTTGGCAACATCCGCTGCTTCGCGGAGACGACGAACCAGCACGTCACGTTCCTCTGTCGGCATATCGGCAGAGCCCTTTGTACCCGCCCAAACACGAACGACATTCGATCCCAACGCTATCGCGGTATCGAAAACAGTATTGTAATCGTCGTTTGTCAGTTTATGGTACGATCCGTAAACTTCGGTGCTTACGCCGAAAGAATCGCACAGTTTTTTCGTATTTTCGGCAAGCTCAAACTCGCCATGCGGGACGTGCACATCGCCGCCCCAAATGACGGAATCAAGTCCCGCTTTTTTTGTCAGCTCCGTTATTTCACTCCTTCCGAGCGATCGAAAGGTAACGGAAAAAAGTCCTTTTTTCATAATCAGTCAATATATACTATCTGTCCCGTTTTCGCCGAACGGTAGATTGCGTCCACGATACGGACGCTCTTAATTGCTTCAAGCGGCATTATCATCGGGTCGTGACCGTCCAATACGGACGCGATCATGTCCTCAACGACAGCTTCGTGCCCGAACAAAAGAGACGGATCCTCCGCTTTCAGGCGTCCGTTACCCTTGCCGTACTTGGCGAGCATTTCTTCTTCCTCGTCCTCCTCGTCAACGTCCTCGTCAACGGGAACAAGCTTCCACGTTTTCAGTATGTCGGCATCGGCTTCGATCGAACCTTTGGTGCCGTAAAACGATATTTCGGTTGAAATTCCGGGATAGGCGCAAGTCGTTGACACGAATGTTGCAACTGCACCGCTTTCAAAAGTGATAACGGACGCGGTAACGTCCTCGGTTTCGATGTCATGCGCACAGATGTTGGCAACGGAACTTACGGACTTGACCTTGCCGAGAAGCCACTGCATCAAATCTACGGTATGCACTGCCTGATTCATAAGCGAGCCGCCGCCGTCAATCGCCCAGGTGCCGTGCCAGCCGTTATCGTAATAGCTCTGTTCGCGATACCACTTGACTCCGAAAGTCGCAACGGCAAGCTTGCCGAGTCTGCCGGAATCAAGAGCGTCTTTGATGGGCTTCATCGGCGCGTTGTAACGATTCTGATGAACTACTGCGGCAACGCGACCGTATTTTACGCGAGCCTCCTCTATTTTTGCGGCGGCATCGGGCGTTATGTCGATCGGCTTTTCGATCAGCACGTGTTTGCCGTTTGCCATCGCGCGGCACGCATATTCTGCGTGCATGGAGCTGGGCAAACAAATGCTGATGATGTCAATTTCATCGTTTTTCAGCATTTCGTCAAAGTCCTTATATGTCAGTACATAGGGGTACTTTTTCTTTGCCGATTCAAGCTTTTTTTCGATCAAATCACATACGGCAACAAGCTCGGCGCGTTCGGACGCGGCTGCGGCGTCCATGTGCGCGCGACCGATTCCGAGACCTACGACGGCATAGCCTATCTTTCCGTTTTTCATAGTTTTTCTCCTTACGTCTTTCGAAACGGAGTTCGTTTTTTACGTTTATTCGTTGTTTTTCGGCGCATTTACACATCAAAAGCGCATTATATGCAATTGACTATTACGAGCGGTGTGTTTTTCGACATCAGCCTATCAAGTGGAATAGTCCTCAATGTTTATCTTTTCGGCACGTCCTATGCGAACGTCCTCCATAAAAATAGCCGCGGTTGCTTCAAAGTCGGATGGCATATCACTACAATAGCAACGAATAACACCGCTCCCCCCCGAAGTTTTTATGCGCCCCGATACAACATCATCCGCAACGGCATCTGCCGCCGCCGCGCCGGAACTTATAAGCTTCACATCGGGAAGCACTTTTGAAATAGCCCAACTTATAATCGGATAATGTGTACATCCAAGGATAAGCGTATCGATTTTATCTTCCAGAAACGGCTCAAGATATCGCTTCACAGCCGCAAGCGTAACCTCGTCGTCCGGTGCTGCGAAACCGTTTTCGACAAGCGGAACAAAAAGCGGACACGGTATTGCCTTAACAAACATCGACGGTTCATGTTCGAGTATACCGTTCACAAACGCTCCGCTTTTGATCGTAGCGTTCGTACCGATAACACCTATCCTGCCGTTTTCCGTAGTTTTCACAGCCGCTTCGACAGCGGGCGTGATAACGCCGTAAATTTTTTTATCCGAAGCTGCTCTCAACTCCGCAAGAGCAGTAGATGAAACCGTACCGCAAGCAACAAGCACCGCATCAACTCCGAATGAAGAAAGAAATCGAAGATCCTCAAGTGAATATTTTTTTATCGTTTCAACGGATCTCGTTCCGTACGGTACACGACCGGTATCGCCGAAGTATACGAAGTCCTCGTTCGGCAAGCGCTTGACAAGCTCTTTGAGAGCTGTCAAGCCGCCGAGTCCGCTATCAAAAATTCCTATCATTATGATCAGTTATAAAGCGGAAAACGTTCACAAAGCGACGCCACGCCTGCCTTAACCGCTTCGGCGGAGCCAACGGGATCTTTCGCAACCGCTGTGATGAGTTTACCGATCTCAACCATTTCCGCTTCTTTCATTCCGCGCGATGTAACAGCCGGAGTACCGATTCTCACACCGCTCGTAACGAACGGGGACGCCGGATCATTGGGGATAGCATTTTTGTTGAGCGTTATGCCGACCTCATCAAGATTGTGCTCAAAATCCTTGCCGGTTACACCGAACGGGCGAAGATCTACGAGCATGAGATGATTATCCGTACCTCCCGAAACAAGCCGGAAGCCGCCTTCAAGCAAAGTGTCGGCAAGTACACGTGCATTTTTGACTATCTGAGTCTGATATTCCTTAAATTCGGGTTTGAGTGCTTCTCCGAAGCAAACTGCCTTAGCCGCGATAATATGCATAAGCGGACCGCCCTGAATTCCGGGGAATATAGCTTTATCTATCTTCTTTGCAAGCTCCTCACGGCAAAGTATCATGCCGCCGCGAGGTCCGCGCAATGTTTTATGCGTTGTCGTTGTCACAACATCGGCATAAGGAACAGGGTTCGGATGTAGTCCCGCAGCAACAAGACCTGCGATATGCGCCATATCCACCATCAAATATGCACCGACGGAATCCGCTATCTCTCTCATTCGAGCAAAATCAATAACTCTCGGATAAGCAGATGCACCGGCAACGATCAGTTTGGGCTTACACTCATACGCTTGCTCCTGCATTTTATCATAATCAATAAGGTGAGTTTCGTCATCAACTCCGTAGGGAACGAAATTATAGTAAAGTCCCGAAAGGTTAACGGGGCTTCCGTGAGTAAGATGTCCGCCTGCCGCAAGGCTCATGCCCATTACAGTATCGCCCGGCGAAAGAAGTGCAACATAAACCGCTGTGTTTGCCTGAGAACCGCTGTGAGGCTGTACGTTTGCGTGCTCGGCGCCGAACAAACGACACGCTCTTTCTCGCGCAATGTTTTCAACAACGTCAACATATTCGCATCCGCCGTAATAGCGTTTTGCGGGATATCCCTCCGCATATTTGTTTGTCAGAGGCGTGCCTGCGGCGAGCATAACTGTCTCGGAAACAAAATTTTCCGATGCAATAAGCTCGATCCTTGTTTTTTGACGGTCGTATTCGGCTGCAACGGCAGCTCCGACCTCAGCATCGTTTTCTGTAATTTTGGCGATAATCTCGTTAATCATTGTTCGTGAATTCTCCTTATCGTTAATTGGGACGACAATATATCCATCTTTAATTAATTATACAATAGTCGGCTTACGAATACAATATGAAAATTAAACAATTCTCCGGCATGACCGTCCGAAAATAATAATTTTTGCTTCACAGGCATGACTTACAGGCAGATTTTTGATGTGTATTTGTTGACAAGAAAAAAGATTTGTGATATACTTTTTTCATACTAATGTGTTAATGTGGAGTAGCTTGGAGGACGCGGAATGAAAACCCGAAACATATTCCTTGTCACATCGTGCAAGGGTGGTGTAGGTAAGTCTACCGTTGCCGTCAATCTCGCTCTTACGCTTGCCCTAGGTGGCGTGCGGGTAATGCTTGCGGACTGCGACTTAAAAAATCGCACCGCAGATCTTTTTCTCGGCTATGAGGACTCCGGCATATTCGATCTTTCGGATGTTGCCGAAGGCAGAGTCGAGCCCGTAGAGGCCGTTTTGCGCGATCCGAGATGTGAAAATCTTTTCTACTGTTCGGTTCCCGCTTCTGCTCATGACACCGATCCGGTATCAGCAGCACGTGCCGCTGTGCTCTGCGCCGACACGATAAACGCTGATTATCTGATAATAGATACGTCCGGAGGAATCCATTTTCCGCTCGCCGTATATCCGGAGACTGTTTACGAAGCAATAATCGTATCAACTCCGTCTGCGCCCGCAATACGTGCCGCAACAAAAACGGCAAGCGAGCTTTCCGATTCGGGTGTTAAAAATTTGCATTTGATCGTCAACTGCTATCGCGGTAAGAAGGACGAGCGGTCGATCGAGGAAATCATCGACGAAGCTCGCATTCCGCTGCTCGGCGTCGTGCCTTACGATGAAGCCATGAAACGAAATCAGGAAAAAGGCAAGCCTGCCGCAACAGTACCGGAAGCAGTGTCACCGGACGCATTTTACAACATCGCCATGCGTATGCGCGGATATGACATCCCGCTTCTCAGCGGAGTACTTTCAAAGAGAAGTTGATATCCCACATAAACATAAAAATATAATTTTGAAAAGGAGCCGCGCAAGCGGACGGCTTATGGAAATTGCAATAATTGCCGACGACACCAAGAAAGAACTAATGACACAGTTCTGCATTGCTTATTGCGGAATTTTGTCAAAGCATCATCTCTGCGCGACAGCCAAGACAGCAGCGGTTCTCTCCGACGCAAGCGGTCTCGAAATTGAATCCCTCCTCCCCGGAAGTCACGGCGGAGAACAGCAGATTACTTCCCGAATCGCTTATAACGAGGTTGATATTCTTCTCTATTTCCGCTCCGTTACGCCAAAACGCGAATTTGACGAGGCCGAATATCATCTCTTGCGTATGTGCGATTCTCACAACATACCGTTTGCGACAAACATCGCAACAGCAGAAGTTATCATCCACGCTCTCGAAAGAGGCGATCTTGACTGGCGAGAGATCGTAAATCCGCGATCGGAGTACAATCGCAGACGTAACGCCGCACTCTGATCGGCCAAACCGAAAGAACACGCACATGACTATCACGACGGAAACAGAGAAGCCGCGGAATCGGATACTTTCCGATTGCTGGAACCGCGCACCGCTCCAAGCCATGTGTACCGCCTTTCGTTTTTCAACACAACATATCAAAGTTAAAGCACGGGTGGAACCGTGTGTGCTTTGCACGCACCCCGGCAGTCACGGTCAATGACCGTAGACTGCCGTTTTTATTTGTTATTTTTTATTTGCCGCATTAAGGCAGAATGGAGATATTATGTTTAAGGTTAATTTTTCATGCGGCGCCGAATATGTCGGTGACGCTCCAATCTCGGTTTTTGACG
>CAZPJU010000058.1:0-7554 GCA_964586965.1 uncultured Lachnospiraceae bacterium
TACTGACGCTCCGGATTTCGAAGAAACAGACCGCAACAATATTTTTAATATCATCGATAACAAACCGGAAACTACAATCGATACAGAACCTGAAACCGCAAGACCGGAAACCTCGGCAGATACAGAGCCGGAAACCGTTAGACCGGAAACCACTGTAGATACAGAGCCGGAAACCGTTAGACCGGAAACCACTGTAGATACAGAACCTGAAACTGTTGACACTTGGGAATTAGTTCAAAAGGCGGAAGCTGAATATTATACAAATCTTGTTAACGCAACTTATACAATAGAATACAGTTGTGCCGACGCCGAAACTGCCGGAAATTTAATAATAAAAGTATGGCATAATTCAATTTGGCAAATCAGTGATGAGAAAACCGACAAATACACTATGGAAAACGGCGTGTTTTTTGAAGATTTCAATGATGCTCTTTATAAATTAGAGGATGATCCGGATTTCATTGAACTTTGCGACAAAATCTCATCCGATCAATATGAAGTCATCGCCTTAATGCGCAAACTCAAAGAACCGCCCAAAAAGTACGAAGACGCATACGACTCATTAAAAGATTTCTACAATGATTACATAAAATTCACCGATTTGATTTTAATAAACTCCGAAAGCTACAATTCATTCACGGAAAAATTCGAAGAATACGATTCTTCAACATATTATTTATATAAACAAATGCTGATTTATTTTGATTAAAACACTTTTATTTGGAGAAAATGAAATGAAACTAAAATCGATCTTAGCAATCTCGCTCATTATCTTGGTTTCCGTATTGTTTGTTGCTTGCGACAATGACAGCAACATCCACGATGACATTGCGAATGCCGATTCACGCCCTTTATTTTCGAACAATCCATTCGACAAAGCATACAGCAATGATACTAAAGAACCTGAAACTGTTGACACTTGGAAGTTAGTTCAAAAGGCGGAAGCCGAATATTATTCAAATCTTGTAGATGCAACTTACGCTATTCTTGACGGATGCGTAGATGCAGAAAAAGCAGGGAATTTGATATCCAAAGTATGGTATAACTCAATTTACGAAGAACGAGATCCCGAAACAGACAAATATACCATGGAAAACGGTGTGTTTTTCGAAGATTTCAATGATGCTCTTTATAAATTAGATAACGATCCGGATTTCATTGCGCTTTGCGACAAAATATCATCCAATCAATATGAAGTCATAGACTTAATGCGCAAACTCAACGAGCCGCCCAAAAAGTACGAAGACGCGTACACTGTGATAAAAGATTATTACAGCGAATACATCAAGTTCACAAATTTCATTTTGTACCATTCCGAAAGCTACAATTCTTTCACCGAAAAATTCAGTACATACGACGACTCAACAGCTTATTTATATAAGCAAATGCTGATTTATTTTTAATAATTTCCTACTCCGTTATTGTTTCTTCTTTTCGCGAGTTCGCAGGCTTATAATCCTTGATAACATCAATCAAATTTGACGATATCGTAACGGTCACAAGAGAAAAAAGTATTTGTTTCAGCGGTATATACGAAAGCGAAAGCAGAAGCACGGTTACATCAGTAAAAAGATACGTTCTCGAAAGCTTCCAATTAAGTGTATGAGAAAGCGTCAGCGCAAGCGCGTCGTCTCCGCCGCTCGATCCGCCTTGTCTGATTATTAAACCGACGCCCACGCCCACGAAAATTCCGCCGAACAAGGCGGCGAATAGCGGATACTGCGACAGATCCGGCAGCATCGGCGGAAACGCTTCCCACACTTTGTAAAAGCCGGACACACAAAGCGTCGAAAAAACGGATATTTTTATAAATCCGAAGCCTAAATATTTATACGCAGACAGATAGCATAAGACATCCAGCACGGGAGTAATATACGCCGGCGAGATTTTAAGCCAATGCTCAATAAAAAGCATAAGTCCGATAATACCGCCCTCGGTTATATTTGTTCGCTGATGTATATTATGTATACCAAACGAGCATATCGCAGCGCCGACAACTATCCAAAGTATCTTTTTTAACGTAAAACCTTCCGTAAGTTTATAAAATAAAGCTTTAATATACGATTTCAATCCATTCGCTCCTTGATTATTTCACAATAATGATATATTATAAACTGTATAGTAACTATAAAGTCAAGGAGATTCAATGAAAAATTTATTTTCGATCGGAGAACTGTCAAAACAGCAAAACATTTCGCGTCAAACGCTTATTTTCTATGACAAAATAGGTCTTTTCACTCCAGCTTACGTCGATCCCTCAAACGGATACAGATACTACACCTCAAATCAGCTCGATTATCTCGACACGATCTGTATTATGAAAAAAATAGGATTTTCGCTTGAGGAGATCAAGTCTCACATGAAAAGCTACACGATCGACAATTCAATAGTTGCTCTCCGCAATCAACTTGACGTAATAAACCGACAAATTGAAGAACTGCAAACAACTAAAAGCAGAGTTGAACACCGTTGCCGCGAACTTGAACATATCGTTTCAATTAAAGACGACATCGAACGCGTAACCGTGGAAAAAGCGCCTCACAGATACATTCTTTTGGAAAAAGTATCTCCCCCATATTCGCTTGGGGACGTCAGTCTCGCAACGAAAAAATGCTTTGTGCGTTCATTCGGTGAAAAATTGCCCGTTTACTTCCAAAGCGGAGCGATCATCCCATACGAAAAAATACAATCTAAAAAATATACAGAAGCTTCGTTTGCTTTTGTGCCCATCGAAAAGACAGAAAATATCCCCGGAATAAGAGAGCTGCCTGCCAAAAAATGCGTTTGCGCCTATCACGTTGGAGATTACGCTTCCACCGGTACTTCATACGAGCGAATATTGGAATACTGCCGAAAAAACGGGATAAAAATCATATCCGACTCATACGAATTTGCCGTGAACGACTACCTCTCAACAGGCAACGAAAATGAATACGTCACAAAAATCATGCTATATATCGAATAAACAAACATCCCCTGCCCTTTTTCGGACAGGGGATGTTGTTATTTTACATCAAATTTTCGTCATACACCGCTCTTGCGCCGCCCACAAACTTCGCGCGAACGCGCGCCGCCGTAAGATGCGCGCTTCCGATTTCGGTTACAGACAATCTCACGGGAACCGCTACGGACTTCAAATGCATACCGATTAATGTATCTCCTATATCAAGTCCGGCATCGGCTTTTATCGCCTCGACCGCGGCAGGCTCGTCAAACATAGCATACGCCGCCGTCGCAAACGATCCGCCCGCCTTCGGCTGAGGAACAACGTTTACGATTTCAAGTCCGGTGCGCTTTGCAAGCTCCTTTTCTACGATCAACGCGCGATTCAAATGCTCGCAGCACTGCGCTGCAACGTAGATCCCAGAGCGAGCAGTCTCGCCGTATATTCCGTCGAAAATCACCTGCGCCGTTTCGTAGCTCGATGCCGTTCCGATCTTCTCGCCGACAACCTCGCTCGACGAGCAGCCGACAACGATCACATCGCCCTCACTAAGCTTTGCCTTTTCGATCAGCTCGCGCGTGGCAGCCGATGCATCGGCTTTGATTTGTTCCAAAAATTCAGTCATTTCCCCTCCGAAAGCAATTATTTTGTCGTTTCAAACGTTTTATAATTTGAATACACGAGATTGTACACACCTTCGTTTGAATATGTGCTGTTGTACATATAATTTCCGTACTTATTGCGTGCCTTTATTTCAACACAGTTGATGTTTTCGTCATTAAGCGCGGAATTGGCAAACACAGCAGTTGCTTTTCCGTCCTCGACCGCAACGGTAACAAAATCAGTTCCGTTCAGCTGGAAAGTGACTTTCGCGATTTTGCTGTCCGAAACAGACGCAACAATCGTCGTTTCCTTTTCTCCGACAGTAACACTTTCCACCGTCAGCTTGGTCGACGGCTGATAATATCCGAGAGATTCGACGAATGTATCCATTGATTCAAACTGCTCGTCAAGCCAAGCGATTCTCGTTGTTACAAAGTCAAGCATACTTTCGCACGCATCGTCATATTCTTCGCCTTTATAAGATTTATACGTCTTTTTCCATTTATAATCATTTGCAAGCGCAGCGGTGCGAAGCGTTTTCATGTAAGTTTCGATCTTGCCTCCGGATTTTATCATATCCTCAATGACAGTTTCTCTTATTTCATGATATTTTTCATACGCGAGTGCAAGAAAATACGGATCACGGATCAGCATACGGTTCCACTGAACCTTTTGATAATATTGCTCCACAGTGAACGCATCCTCAGTCGTATGCCAGGATTCCGGATAATAGGTATCAATATTGTACATATTGATATTACCCCATGCCCAGTCAAAGTCCCACTGAGGGCCGATTTTCGCCTTGCCGTCAACATCCTTATAGTAGAAGAAGCTGTTTTTCATGCTGTCCCAATTCATCGCAAACTCACAGAAAATGAAGTTGTTTACGAGGCTGTCCATGTCAAAGAACTCAGAATAATGCCAACCGTTGTGTTCATCATCGTCGTAATCGACGATGTAATATGTATATCCGTAGTTATCCGTGGCATCGGAGTCATCCCACCAATCGCCCCAGGCAGCCCAGCCGCTTCCCCAATAGTGAGTATCGGAATTTTTGAAAACAAAATCATCGCTGTGAAGCGCATATTCAAAACTCTGCATATATTTATATGCATTTTGATAAAGCGATGTTTCCATAAACGATTCCGCAGCTTCTTCGCTCTCACATTCGGGGCCGCTGAAGTAAAGCGGCTGACGGTACGCAGACTCAAGCCGTGCAATCAAGTTGTTGCTTTGACTGTAAAAGTCCATCTCCATCAGATATCCGCCCGTAGTCTCAGGCAAAGTAACTCCAAGCGATGAAAGCGAATAACGTTTTCTTTCGTATGTGAATTTACCGCTGTCTATCCAGCTCCAATCATTTTTCAAGACAGATTCGATATTTTTCGTTTCGGAATCAAGTTCATCCTCGGATATTTTACCGTCATCAAGCAGCTTTTTAGCAAGTTTTTCGGCAATATCGTCTGCGGCTCCGTCCCAATCGAAAACATCAACTCGATCTTTAGAGATCCTGATCTGCTCGCAAAGCTGATATACGCCGCAATATTCTCCGTTATAAATCAAAACTACATTTTCGCTCGTTGTATAATATTCCGTGCCAATCGCTCCGGAAAAATCATAAAGCAACTTATTTCTCATCAGCGTATGATCTATGGCATTTGCCAGCAATACCCAATGCTTGCTTACTCCGTCTGCCATTCCGAGCATATTTTCTTTTGATGAAAGCTTCAGCTTGAACGGACGTTTTTCGAGACTCGCAGTTGAATTTCCGCGAAGTTTGAGCTTCGCATTTCCATCATAAAGTCCTGTTTGGACATAGGAATTCCCCTGCATTGTTAAATAAACATCCGAATACTGTGCTTTCGAAATATTTTTATATTTCTCATCGCTCGTGAAATAAAGCACGGGAAGCTCGCTGCAATAGATAGACAGATCTTCCTGCCCGTCCACGGAAACGGTTATCATCGACTCAAGATCTGCTTCGACGGGAGTATAGACACCTGTCTTGTTTGAAAACGTTTCTTTTTCACCGTTTGTCATGTGCACTATCGTCCAATTATACGTCACGTCCTTCGGGTATCCGTGACAAACAAGCTCAACCCCGACCTTGGCGAAGCTGTTTAAGAAGCAAATCCCCTCTCCCGCCTGCTCCGGCTCAATGATTCCGTCAGACGTTGTCGATTCGGGAACATAAATGTAATCCGATGTGTCTCCGCCGTTATCGGGACCTTTGTCTCCGCAACCGGAAAACAAGATCGAAACGGAAAGCAACGCAACAAATATAACGCAGGCAAAGCTACACTTAAAAATACGGCTCATAGCAATCTCCGATTTATTATTTTATAAGCTTTTTATTCGCAAAGCGATTTGAATGCGACCCACGCCGCCATGTGAGCTTCGTCAGCATCGGCACCGATCATTTCGATCATTTCCGATTTGCTCATGTCAATCCCGTCCGGAAGCGTAAGAAAATCCTTATATTCCTCGGAAATATAAGCTTCCGAAGCGGAATATGTGCAGTAATATCCAAGATGCTCAAAACATTTTGCTCCGTTCTCCGCATTGAGGATATAGTCAAGGAATTTATACGCCGCTTCCGCGTTAGGAGCATCCGAAGGGATGAATCCCGCCATGATTCCGAGTCCAACCCCTTCCTCAGGATAAACTATTTTAAGCGACGGATTTGATATTTTCGCAAGAGTAACCTGCGAAGTGTACATAACCGCAACGGAGACCTCTCCGGAAAGAAGGTCATCCTGAAGATTATCGTCTTTAATCAGTCTGATATTTTCCGCAAGACTACCGAGACGAGTTCCTGCCTCCGCGATCTTGCCCGTGTCCTCGGTATTGTAGCTTTCGCCCATGATCTTGAGCGACATACCGTTTATAACTCGATAGTTGGAAATGATACCAATCGAATTTTTAAGTTCGGAATTCCAAAGATCCGCATACCCGTTGATCTCGCAGGAAACCTTGGCAGGATCATAAACTATCGTCTGCACACCTGCACCGTAAGGCACCGTGTACTCATTTTTCGGATCATAGAATTTACCTTGATAATACGGATTTATATTGCCGTAATTTTCGAGCTTGGACGTATCAAGCTTACTTACGAGCCCTTCCTTGATCGCAACTTCGATGATATAATCATCCGCAATTACAAGATCATATCCGCCGCCGTTTGTTTCTTGAAGCTTGGCAAGCATCGTTTCATCAAAATCAAAATTTTCATAACGCACGTTAATTCCCGTCTCTTTTTCAAATCCGTCAATGATCTCATCCGGGAACATTCCCTCCCACGTATAAAGCGTGAGCACCTC
Organism: uncultured Lachnospiraceae bacterium; assembly: GCA_964586965.1. Classification (GTDB taxonomy): domain Bacteria; phylum Bacillota; class Clostridia; order Oscillospirales; family CAG-272; genus DTU064. The sequence continues at coordinate 6,868 of CAZPJU010000058.1, forward strand.
TCCGTCGTCGCTGCATCCGGCAAAGACGGCAAGCGTCAAAAGGAGCATCGTTAAAATAATGGCAAAACGTTTCATGTCAGTTCTCCTTAGTTTTTTTATTTTTTCGCGTTCCGTAAAGCGAAAACACTACTGAAATCAAATAGCACACAAGCGTAACCGCGAGCATGAGCGTACAAAGCGCGTTTATCTTCGGTGTTGTTCCCGTTTTCAGCTGTGTGTACACTTTCAATGGAAGCGTACTGTTACCGACGCCGGAAACGAACGAGCTGATTATAACATCATCAAAGCTCATTGCAAAAGCAAGAAACATACCGGATATCAAAGCGGGCATTATCATCGGAAGCGTAACATCGAAAAACGCCTTTATCGGTGACGCGCCGAGATCTCGTGCCGCGTCAAGGCAGTTTTGATCCAGTCCGACGAGACGTGCCTTGACCTGCATATAAACATACGGTATCGAAAATGAGATATGCGCGATAAGCAAGGTTCCGAATCCGCAATCAAGTCCGATAAATGAAAAATACGCAAGAAAAACCATTCCGAGCACTATTTCGGGAATCATCATCGGGAGAGACGAAATGTATTCCACAACTCCCTTGAACGGCAATCTCGAATTTTTCATGCCGAGAGCTGCCATCGTTGCTATAACAGCGGCAATAAGCGCCGCCAAAACGCCAAGCAGTACAC
>CAZPJU010000059.1:0-5739 GCA_964586965.1 uncultured Lachnospiraceae bacterium
ATATTCCTCCGATGGAATTATCTTTATAAAAATTATATGGATTATATATTGACATAGCGGGCTATATATGGTACAATATGGACTATAAATAGCCTATAATGTATTTTCAAATGAAACAGCGGAGGTGATTTCTTGAAAAACGGATCTATGTTTACGCGCGTGATTCTTCTTATAGTTTTAGCAATCGTGTGCTTGCTTATTACAGTCGGTATTGCGCTTATGGCGGGATCGGTTCAGACAACGGTGTTTGACTTTTCCACATTGAATCTTGCGAATGTGATACCTGTACTGCTTATCGGAGTTTTTATCAGCAGCGTTATTGTCGGCATTGCGGTCCTTTTCTTCGGAAGAACAGCTTTTTACAAATGGAAAGACTATATTGATAACACAAATAACAAAGGAGAAAGAAAAGAATGAAGTGTACAAAGCATCCTGACGTTGAAGCGCAAGGTATGTGTGTGTATTGCGGGAAGCCTTTTTGCAATGAATGTCTTGTCGAGGTGAAAGGAAAGATGTACTGTAAGGAGGATCTTGATAACGTTATGGATGAAGCGAAGCAGAGCTCTGCCGCGGCACCCATTATTAACATCACAAACAGTAACGAAAGCGCGAATACCAACGTAAACGCAAACGGTTATTACAGAGCTCCGAGAAAGAAAAAGATAGTTGCGCTTCTTCTTTGTATCTTCGGGTTTTTTGGATTAGGCGGTTTGCACAGAATGTATGTTGGCAAGGTCGGAAGCGGAGTTATCTATTTTTTAACCTACGGAGTATTCTGCATCGGCACCGTTATAGACCTTATTTCGATTCTTTCCGGAGGATTCAGAGACAGCTACGGTCAGCCTTTGATTTAATCATGTAAATTGCAAAAATAGCAAAAAAGCACCCGAAAAGGGTGCTTTTTTGCTTGTATTTGACCGATTTTCAGTTGTTTTTCAGTTTTTCCGCAAGAACTTTCATGTCGTCGAGCATTGCGCCCTTTTTTCGCGGATCACGCAAAAGCGCAGATGGATGAAAGAACGCTGTCATTTCGAACTGTCCCTTTGAAACCCAAATTCCGTGTTCCTGCGTAATTTTGTAATCCGGCTTGATCAAACGCATTGCGGCAATGCGTCCGAGACAGACAATGAATCTCGGTTTGATCAGCTTGACCTGTTCGCGCAAATACGGCATACAGGCGTCGCTCTCCTCCGGCAGCGGGTCGCGATTTTTTGGCGGACGGCATTTGAGAATGTTTGCGATGTAAACATCGTCGCGAGATATTCCGACGGCGTCGAGGTATGAGTTGAGAAGCTTTCCTGCGCGACCGACGAAAGGTATGCCTGATGCATCCTCGTCCGCGCCGGGAGCTTCACCGACGAACATCAGATCTGCATTTTCGTTGCCGACGCCGAATACAACGTTCGTTCGCGTTTCCGCAAGCGCGCATTTGCGGCACGCGGCACATTCATTTTTCAAAATTTCAAAATCCATTTTGTGTCCCTTCGTTCGAGCCTGCTTATTTGATCGGCGTTTTCAGTATTTGAGCGTAGCGTCTCGGATACGGTTTAGCTGTCGGTGCTGTTTTTTTCATTATAACAAGCGTGCGCGAAAGTGTTTCGCCCGTGCATGAATCGGAAAGCGACAGCGGAACAACGGCTTCGATTGCCAGCGAGACGGCTTTTGCCGTTGATTTTGCTTCATCGAGCTCGGCGGCGGTTGTTTCGGAATCTCCCTTGAGCGCAATAAGTTTGCCGCCGACTTTAAGATAGCGTGACGCCAACTCACAAAGGATACGCAGTGCAGACACGGCACGAGCCGTAACAACGTCGTAAATTCCTTCATGCGATGCGTTTCGTGCGAGCTCCTCGGCGCGTCCGGAAACGGCGGAAAGATTAGAAAGTGCGAGTTTTTCTGCGGCAAGGTTGATAAAAGCGGCTTTTTTTGCGGTTGCGTCAAGCCCCGTAACTGTTACGTCGGGACGGAACAGCGCGATCGGAACAGCGGGAAATCCCGCGCCGGATCCGATATCAAGCAGTTTAGATCCTTGACCGATGTGACTTACCGCCGTCAGCGAATCGCAAAAATGGCGAAGGATTATCGCTTCGGGGGTTTTGATGGCGGTCAGATTGTATTTTTCGTTTTCGGAAAGCAGAAATTCCGCAAAAGTATCGAGTTTTTCTGCTTTTTCCGCATCAATGTCTATGTCGTTTTCACGGCAAAGACGGTAAAGTTCGTCAAGATTTATCATTTTCGTTGTTCTTTTGCCTTTTTAATGAATCAAGATAAAGCAACAATACGGATATGTCGGCAGGGTTAACGCCGGCAAGTCCTGCCGCTTCTCCGACTGAATGGGGACGATGCGCGGAGAGCTTCTGGACAGCCTCGATCCTCAAGCCTCTGATTGAGGAATAATCAAGATCTGCCGGTAAAAGAGCATCTTCACGCGAGCGTGCACGTTCTACGGAGGCAAGCTGTTTTTTGATGTAACCCTCGTATTTGACGGTTGTTTCGACTGTGCGGCTTGCGGCGCGTGAAAGCGGGATCGGCGCAGGACACAGGCGCAAGATCGCGGAATAGTCGAGTTCGGGACGTCTGAGAAGGTCATCAAGTCTTGCACCTGCCGAGATGGGGGCTGACCCGTATTCGGCAAGCAGAAAGTTAACTTCCTCCGTCGGTGCGACACCGGTATGAGAAAGACGGTAGAGCTCCGTTTCCACAGCGTCGCGTTTTTCGATGTATTTTTCATAGCGTGCGTTGGAAACTATTCCGGCACGTCTGCCGATTTCGGTCAATCTGTCGTCTGCATTGTCCTGACGCATATAAAGTCTGTATTCGGAGCGCGACGTCATGATGCGATACGGTTCGTGAGTACCTTTGGTTATAAGATCGTCGATCATTATGCCGATGTAGGATGTTGAGCGTCCGATCAGCATCGGCTCGCGACCGAGGACGTACAGCGCTGCATTCACGCCTGCGACAAGTCCTTGTGCGGCGGCTTCCTCGTAGCCGGATGTACCGTTGAACTGACCTGCACCGTAAAGACCTTTGATTGCTCTGAATCCGAGAGTTGCATCAAGCTGTGTCGGATCGCAACAATCGTATTCAATTGCGTAGGCATTGCGTGTGATGTGCGCTTCCGCAAATCCGGGTAGCGTGCGAAGCATGGCTTCCTGCACGTCGGGAGGGAGCGATGTTGAAAAACCGCCGATGTAAAGCTCGTCGTTTTCTTCACCGATCGGCTCGACAAAGAGCTGATGTCTTTCCTTGTCCGCGAATCTGACAAGTTTATCCTCGATTGACGGACAATATCGCGGACCTACGCCGGAAATATTACCGGAGTACATGGCGGATCTTTTAAGATTGTCGAGGATAATTTTATGCGTGTTTGCGTTTGTATAGACGATGTGGCACGGTTTTTGATTTACTCCGTCGAGATATCCGTCCGGAGTCATTGCGGAGAAAGGCACGGGTTCGTTTTCTCCGTCCTGACGCTCCAAAAGCGATGTATCGACAGTCCTTGCCGAGACACGGACGGGGGTACCTGTCTTAAAGCGCATGAGTTTGATCCCGATAGCACGAAGTGAGTCTGACAGCGCCGTTGCCGGGAGAGATGCATCCGGTCCTGCGGGATAATTGATTCCGCCGACGTGAACAACGCCGCGCAGATACGTGCCGGACGATATGACGGCAGCGCGGCAATCCCACTTTACGCCAAGACGAGTAGTAACGGAAGTAACAGTGCCGTCCGTCACTCCGATATCGACGATTTCCGCCTGAGCGAGACGCAAATTATGTTCGTGTTCGAGCGTATTAAGCATAATTTGCTTATATTTGGCGCGGTCTGTTTGAACGCGCTTTGATCGAACTGCGTTTCCGCGGCTCTCGTTAAGTGTGCGGCTTTGGATAGTTGCCGCATCTGCGGCTTTTCCCATTTCGCCGCCGAGCGCATCAAGCTCAAAAACGAGATGTCCTTTTCCTGTGCCGCCGATGGCGGGGTTGCAGGGCATATTGGCGACGGAATCGAGAGAAAGTGTAAAAAGTACGGTATCAAGTCCGAGTCTTGCCGATGCAAGCGCGGCTTCTACTCCGGCGTGACCTGCGCCGATTACGGCGACATCACATCTGTTTTCTGAAACAGTCATATATTAAACTCCGAAAAGCGTTATTTTTCGCATTTGTACAAAACCTGCCAACCGTCGCTGCCGTATACGGCGATAAGTCCGGAGGAGGCGTTTGAGATGTGGTAAAATTGACCGTAAGGGATGACTTCGTTGCCGTTTGTGTCAATTAATGCGCGGCTTGAGCCTTTGCCTACAACGGCAAGTCCCTCATAAAACGGTTCGGCGTAGGTGAGATGAGGATCGACTATCCATTCGCCGGTGTAGCTCATGTAGCCGTATTTTCCGTCCTTGGAAAGCAATATCATGCCGTTTGAATAGGCAATGATGTCGTATCCTATGGGAACGGGGAAGCGCGAACCGTCATTGTAGATCAGCACGTCCTCGTCTCCGACAACAAAGACGGTTCCGTCCTGATCGAAATAATATTTGTCTATAAGCGTAACTCTTGCGCGAGCAAGACCGTGCTCGAAGAAGTAGAAGCCGATCGCTTCTGTGCCGTTTGTGACAGGCTCCATGTAATATTCGTATACACGTCTGCCGAGAGATGTGTCGAGTCGGGATGAGCCGCCGTTGATTACGGTTTTGCCTGTTTTATCTATATAATACAGGTGATCGTCGGCGTCGATGACGGCGGAAAGCTTTTCGGAGAACGGATATTTTCCGAAAAAGCTGTATTCCGTTATTGCATCGCCCTTGCCTTTGGCGAGAGCGAATTTATATATGTCACGAGGAATTTTGTATGCGAGCGGATATCCCTTTTCATCGAATTTGCCTTCGATGAGCTCGTAATCGAATACGGTTTCCACAACGCTTAAAAATTTCATGTCATCGGAATCCTTACCGTAATCGGGAGTATAGTCAAATTCGGCACCTCGACTGTCTCGATCCGGATCATAATCGGATTCCACGAAGGTTTTTTTGCCTTCGTCAAGGTAATAATATGCGTCTTTGTAAAGAAAAAGCGGTCTGTCGTTGGTGTCGCGACACCAAGCCGGTTCAACATCGCGCGAATCGTAACTTCCGAGCAGTTTACCGGACGATGAGTAAATGTTTGTTCTGTTTTTGTTAGATGTTTCCATCAGGATATAACCCATGTACAGTTTGAGCGCAGGCTTTGCCTGCGTTTTTTCCGTATAGACGGGAACGACCTCGGTTTTATCTTTGGATATTTCGTGTGTGATCGTAAAAACAGTTTCCGAAGTTGACGAAAAATAGGACGGAACTTCAATATCCGTTGCGGCGAGCACCCAATTTGAGCCGGGTACCCAATCGGAATATGAGAGTTTGTATCCCTCATTTTTTGCGTCCTTATAGGGGATGAAAAGCAACTCGTTCGGTGAATCGGGGGTGGTTCCTCCGCTTTCGGAGTCGGATGCGGTGTCTTTTGACGATGAATCGGAAACGGATGAGGAAGAATCAACGTAGTCACTTGTGTTCGATATGTCGGAGGGTGTATCTGGTGAGCTGTTGTTTGTTGATTGTTCGGGAGATGAAGCAACGGGACGCGTTACAAAGGTTACGTCAAACCACCCGGCACGGTAAACGGCGAGCAGGGTACAAAGAATGAGCATAAGAATGAGCGCTGTAAAGCGCGAACCGACGTTTTTCATTTACGCTCCTTTCGTTTTTGACTCTG
>CAZPJU010000059.1:5839-7503 GCA_964586965.1 uncultured Lachnospiraceae bacterium
AGTATCGACTCACTTTCCTTCGAAAGTGCCAATTCGATTTCAGCTTCGGAGGGCTCGGAGGGAAGCTTGTACGCGGAAAGCTCCGTCTTGACTACTTTGCCGTACGCGCCCAAGCGTTTAGCGTATTCGTCGCGCTCTTTGCGTCGGTATTCCTCTTTTAGCGGACCTACGGTAATAAAATGGAAGGTGTACATATCAGATAAGCCTCGTGACCTTGTATCTTGCGGCAACATTGAGTCGCGGTGAAAGACTGTTTTGACATAATGCCTCGGAAACAGCGCCGAGCGCAAGTTCGGGAGTGTTGCAATTTTCGGAAAGATGTGAAAGCAAGATTGCCTGCGCTCCGCGCGAAGCAAGATGAACGGCGACGTCCGCGCTCTGGACGTTGGAAAGATGACCGCGAGCCGATGCAATGCGTTCGCGCACTGTAAATGGATATGGTGACGCATTCAGCATATCAATATCGTGATTTGCTTCAAGCACGATATGCGTTGCACCGGAAAGCGCTTCAAGCATATCTTTTGAGACAATGCCGGTGTCTGTCATAAGTCCGAATTTGATGTCCGAGCCGTCGAAATCGACAGTGAAACCGACAGACATGGCGCTGTCGTGCGAAGTACGGAAGCTTTTGACGGTCATTTTACCTATGTTTGTCGAAAAAAGAGGCGGATGAAGAACGGAATTTGAAAGCATTGCATCCTTGCCGACGATGGCGGAAGCGGAATCTTCGGTGATATGTATTGGGATATGATGCTTTTTCGACAGCACTTCAAGTGCGGAGATGTGGTCAATGTGCTCGTGCGTGACAAAGATGCCGCCGATACTGTCGGGAGAGATATCGAGCTCCGCCAAAGCTGTCAAAAGAGCTTTGGCGGAACGTCCGGCGTCGATCAGGATGCAGTTTTCGTCCGCACGAACGAGAACGGAATTCCCGGATGAGCCGGAATAAAGTGTTGCGATAGTTATGTCCATTTTGCCTCAGAAGCTTGAAAACCAATTTGCAATGGCAGGAAAATAATAAAGTTCGATAATTTCGTAAAAAAACACGAAAATAAACGCGATCGTAGGGATAAGGATACATTTTGCGATGCGTCTGCGTTTTGTTGCGTCGTTTATGTAATTTGATTTTTCGATGTGATTCCAGCTTGACGGAAGCTCGTCCGCTGTCGGAATTTTGCCTGAAAAGCCTCTGTTAAGAATGACAACGCCGACAAATCCGGCACCTGCAAGTGCAAGGTAGAGCCACATCATTACAGAGTACCAAACAGGAGCGATCCTCCCCTGATCGACCGCAGAAACAACAACGCGATACGCGCCGAAAATAACGATGACAGCGACTGCGAAGATGATGTACAGCTTAATGTTCGGCTTTTTATTGCTCGTTTTGCCGCTCATTATTCAAACACCTTGACAGCGCCGGCGTTTCTGATACGAAGCTCCATGCAAGCTCCCTCACCGAATACGGAGTCCATCAGACGGCGGTAGTCGGAAGCGTACTCGCTCGGAACGAACGCCTGAACGGTGCCGGCGAAGCCGCCGCCGTGAACGCGCCAAGCGGCTTTTTTGTCTGCGAGGAAGCCTTCTGTGATGCAAAGTGCAAGAGAAAGACCCTGCTCCTCTACGTTCTTGACGGTGTATACGTTCTGAAGATATTTGTAGCTTGA
>CAZPJU010000060.1:0-7426 GCA_964586965.1 uncultured Lachnospiraceae bacterium
ATAGCACGTAAAAAACGGCTTGTCAATAGCAAAACGCAAAAAAAACGCAAAATTTCGATTTATACCCGACTTTTCTCGTGAAATCTCGCGAAATCTTCGATTTTCTGCTGTTTTTAAGCTCCGGCGTGCATAATATTCGCGTAATTAAAAAAACAAGCGAAGCGATTATATCGCTTCGCTTGTTTTTTATATTACTAACAGTTCCGGATCAATATTAATAGAGACCGAGCTTCTCAAACGCCTTTTCGATTTCCTTGTTCATTTTCTTGGAAACGGAAGCGTAGAGGGAAGCAGGATTTACTGTTGTGGACTTGAGGCTGGAGTAAGCGGAGCCCCAGTCGAAGAATACACCGAGGTCATAGCAACGATGTTCGAAGATGATATCGAGCATTTCGCCGGATTCTTCGTCACGAGCAAACTTGGAAGTAAGCTGACCGTCATAGTATGCGGGAGTGAGGATTTCAGCACCCTTAGCTGCGAGAGCTTCAACGATAACGCCTGTGCGCTCAAGCTCGGAGCAGTTGTTACCGATAGTCATAACGAAAGAGTTAACTGCGATGTAAGAGTTGTAGTTTTCAATGTCGGAGGAGTACTTCGGGAAAGGAAGGATACCGAAGTCTTCTTCGTTATCTCTGTAAGAACGAACGAAAGCGATAACCTCTGTACCGAACAGTGTTTTGCTTTCCTTGAGAGCTGTGGAGATGAATGCAACTGCATCGGAGATACCGTCGGCATCTGTTGTCCAGTTTACGCATTCGTTGTCGCCCATAAGATCGGCGATGCTTTCGAATACTGTAACGAATTCTTCGGAATTCCACTTTACTTCGGGAACGCCGTCGCTGTTAAGGGAAACGAGTGTGAGACCTGCGGATTCCCACATTGCGGGGAAGTTCTCGCTGTGTGTGCAGAGACCCCAGATATCGTTGGAGTCCATCTTGGAGTTACCGTTTGTGTCGTAAGCTACAGTGCTTGCCATGGTGTGGAGTTTATCCCATGTCCACTGATTGTTCTTTACGAGATCATAAGGATTTTCGAGGTTGTTTTCTGTAACGAGCTTCTTAATGAAATAAAGAGCCCAGATGCATTCCTTATCGGAAAGAGAGATATCGCCGGAAACCATGTAGTGCATATTTCCGAGAGCGAGCTGATCGGTGCAGTCCTTGTTCCACCAAGACTTGTCGAGCTTGATGTACTCGAACATATCGAGCTCATAGCAGAGACCGTTACCGGTAGCGGTGCAGGAATAGGGAAGGTTATTGAAGCAGATATCGTAGTCGTCTGTGTTAGCGTCTACGGAAGTCTTGAAAGCGCTGTAAACATCGGAAGCGGCGCCGGGGCTTGTTTCCGTGATTGTAACGTTGAGCAATTCTTCAACAGCCAAGTTACGGAGATAAAGCGCGTTTTCGTACGGGTCATCGGAAGGCTCGTCGAAGTCGATAAGCGCATAGTTGTAGTTTTGCTGGTTGTGGTTGAGAATGGTGAATTCGTATTCTTCATAGTCAACGTTTTCGGGAATTTCGAGAACATCCGGTACATCTGCGTTTGTGTCGCCTGTGTTGCCTGCGTTGCCCGTGTCTTTTGTGTCGTCGGGGTTATCTGCGCAGGAAGCCAGCGGAATCGCAAACATAAGAAGTACGAGCAATATGCTCAGAAACTTTTTCATAAATACCTCCTAAGTATTATGCGTGTTTTTTGGTATATATCATAATACTACATTTTGAATCACTAATTGTTAACAAACTGTAAATGTAGCTGTGAAAAAACTGTGTTTTTCAACGATTGAACGAAAAAAATTGTTGTAAAGAGGAAAAAAATAACTTTTGGCATTGTGTAATCTAACAAATCCGAAGTTTTTGCAAGTGTTAACAGTTAGGTATGTCAAATTTTTTTGAGGCTTAAAGAAATCTTAATGTGCTTACCTATTTTATATTAAAATGTTTTGTGATAAAATCTATTACAGAAAAGAAAAGGAGAATCTCATGTACAACATACTTGTTTGCGACGACGAAAAGGACATCGTTTCGGCGCTTGAAATATATCTTACATCCGAGGGGTATTCGGTCATTAAGGCATACAACGGAGAGGAGGCACTTGCCGCTGTGCGCGAAGGAGATGTTCATCTTGTACTGCTTGATATAATGATGCCCGTTATGGACGGGCTGACGACTATGCGGCATTTACGCGAGTTTTCGAATGTGCCCGTTCTGCTTTTAACGGCAAAAAGCGAGGATGCGGATAAGATTGCGGGTTTGAATCTCGGAGCTGATGATTATATAACAAAGCCGTTCAATCCGACGGAGGTTGCGGCGCGCGTGCGAGCGAATCTTCGCAGATATAAGGAGCTTGGTGCGTCGGTGACGTCGGAAAGCGGCATTTATGTTTCGTCGGGCATTGAACTTAACGAAAAGGCGCACACCGTTACGCGTGACGGCGAGCCCGTTTCGCTCACGCCGACAGAGTTTGACATACTCAAGCTGTTTATGACACATCCCAACGAGATTATGACGCCTTCATATATTTATCTAAAGGTTTGGGGTAACAGTTACATGGGATCCGAGAGCGTCGTTGCCGTTCACATACGTCATCTTCGAGAAAAGATAGAATACAATCCGTCCGAACCGAGACATTTGTGCGTTGTTTGGGGGCAGGGGTACAAGTTTGTGCCGGATAAAAGGTAACGCGAAAATGCGTACATAATATATAAAGGAGAAAAAATATGAAACGTTTCGTTAAATCACGTGCGGTGCGTGTGACGGCGGTGCTTATGTGCGCGCTGTTTGCGGCGATAACATTTTCGGGCGCGATCTTTGTAACAACGATGTATAATTTCGAATTTTATTCGTCGAGCAAATCGGTTGTGAAAGACAATTTGCTTAAAGAATGTATGTACGATTATGCATACATGATTTGCAGGTATGCCGTTGAGTTGGAAAGCGATGATATCCAAGCTCGCGTTGACAGCTATACGCAAAAAATAGATGTTTATTATGAGCTTATTGCAGAGGACGGAAGCGTTTATGCCAATCTCGCGCCTAACGGAGAGAAAATAAGCGTAGTTCTTGAATATCCGAACTTGACCGTCTATACGGAATCTTACATTGATTATGATGATTTCAAATTCAGCCGCGAAGAATCTCACGAGTTTTCGGTGATGATTTTTGTGCCGAACGATCGAGAATATCACGATTTGGCGTGGTATGAGATGAAATATTTTGATGTCGTGTATGACATGAGAAACAATTTTATTGTTTGTTGCACGATTGCGGCGTTGCTTGCGCTTGTAATGTATGTGTTTGCCGTTGCGAACGCGGGAAAACGAAACGATTCGGAAAAGACGGAATTGAACTTTTTTGACAAAATTCCGCTTGATCTGCTTGCGGCGGCGGATGTTGTCGTTGCGTTGTTGCTTTTGCTTGTGTGCGACAGTATGTGGAACGATACATTGCTATTAGTGTCGGAAATCGTGAGCGTGTTTGTTTTTGCGATCGTTGTTGTGCTTACTTCGATGACGATTGTTGTGCGAATAAAATGCGGTACATTTTGGCAAAACAACATTTGCGTTAAATTTGTACGTTTTATTTGGCGTGTTGGGGTAAAGACGTTTAACGCACTTCCGATTGTATGGAAAGCGGCGCTTGGAGTATGTGTTATTGCCGTTGCCGATGCTTTGACAGCTGCGATTGCATACAGCGGTTTTGTTTTGCCGTATATTTTCCTGTGGGTGTTGATTGCGGTCTGTGTGTGCTATGCCGCGTACAATATGTTAAGACTTCAAAAAGGTGCGAGATGCCTTGCGTCCGGAGATCTTGACGCTAAGATCGAAACTTCCGGCTTGATGGGAGACTTTAAGAGTCATGCGGAAGATTTGAACCGTATCGGAGAAGGTATGAGTGCTGCCGTTGAAGAAAAAATGAAAGGCGAGCGCTTCAAAACGGAGCTGATAACAAATGTTTCGCACGATATTAAAACTCCGGTAACCTCGATCATCAATTATGTGGATCTGCTTGGAAAATGCGAGCTTGAAAACGAGAATGCCAATACGTATCTCGATGTGCTTCGTCGTCAGTCCGAGAAGCTGAAAAAGCTTGTGGAGGACATTGTTGAAGCTTCTAAGGCATCATCGGGGGTTATAAACGTTGATTTTAAGCAGTGCGATCTTTCGATATTGCTTTCGCAGGCGGCGGGGGAATACGAGGAACGCTTTAATTCGGCGGGACTGAATCTCGTTTGCCGCGTTCCGGAAACGCCTGTTCCGGTGCTTGCGGACGGCAGACTCGTTTTTCGTATATTTGACAATCTCTTGGGGAACGCACTTAAATATTCGCTTTCGGGAACGCGTGTTTATCTGACGTTGAACGAATCGGACGGTTACGCTTTTGCGTCCGTCACAAATGTTTCGCGCGAAGAACTTCCCGCAGACGGAAACGAACTTTCGGAACGTTTTGTCCGCGGTGACGCATCGAGACATACCGAAGGGTCCGGACTCGGCTTGTCGATTGCGAAAAGTCTTGCAGAGGTTCAAAATGCCGGATTGATCATAAAAACGGACGGCGACTTTTTTAAGGCGACGTTCCGAATCAGAACTGTTGAAATTGATAAAATTTGTTAAAATCGTATGGAGGATATTGCGATGAAAAAGCTTGTGTGCATTTTTTCGGCGGTTGTGCTGCTCGGAACTCTGGTTGTCGGCTGCGTTGTGTTCGGAAAAATGAGATCTAAATCCGAACGCGAATTCTGATAAAACTCCCCGTCTGTGCTCAGACGGGGAGTTTTTGTTTAATATTTTGACGGATTTGTGGTATAGTGCACATCGGATCATCGGGATGCGCAGTTAATTGTGAACGAAAAATTAAAAAACAGTCAAAAAACTGTTGACAAATGTGTTTCTTGTGATATATACTGAATATGTAAAACAAATCGCCGCAAAGCAGAACATAATGCGGCAAAATAACGATCAGGAGGAACCCCCAATGAAAAAGATTCTCTCGCTTTCAGTCACACTTATTATGCTTGCCGTGCTCTCCGTATCCGCTTTTGCCGCAGTGGGCGACAATGTCGCCCAGAATGCAACGGTTGAAGCTCCATACTGCTCCGATTGGGAAAGCCCCGCCGCATTGAATGACGGCGTAGTTCCCTCAAAATCCGACGAAGCGACCGCTTCGGGTGAAGGTGCGATCAGATACGGCTCGTGGGCAGGCGCTTTTTCAAACTACGAAACAGTTTCGTACACATGGGAAACCGCGGTGACCGTTGATTCGATCGGTATATTCTTCGGATATAATGTATCTCACGAATCTTGGGTTGCGGAAGGCGGACTTTACGCTCCCGCATCCTATACGGTACAGTATTGGAACGGAACCGAGTATGTTAATGTAACGAACGGAACCGGTTACGGCGTTGCACTTGATGTTTTGAATGTTACGAAGTTTGATAAAGTTACAACGACGTCCATTCAGGTTACATTCACAAAATTTACGGACGCGGAACTTAATTCCGAAGCAATGGCAGCCGAAGTTGCTAATATACAAGCATGGTATGACAGCGACTATCCCGATGAAAACTTGACAGCAACAGCAGACGATGCGCTCGGATATCGCGGAATCGGCGTGTACGAGATCGAAGTTTACGAGGCCGCTGCAGACTCCGATAATACAGACAACGGTGAAACGACCGGTGACGCAACGGTCAACACAACCGACAACAAGGAAGAAAAGGCTCCTCAGACAAGTGTTGCGATAGTTGCCCTTGCCGCACTCGCTGTTGCTTCCGGTGCGTATATTGCCTCCAAAAAGCATTAATTTGACGTTTGTGAAAAAAGCTCTCTTTTGAGAGCTTTTTTTGCGTTAACTTTGCGCAAATAAACCGAAAAATAAAATTTATATGTTGAATTATGTGATTTTGAATGTTTTATTGTGAATAAACAATGAAAAAAATAACGAAAAACTGTTGACAAAGAAGCTTGAAATCTGTATACTGAATGCGTAAGGCTTGATCGGTAATAAAAATGAGAGAGGTTTGATTGCCGAAACGGTTTTTAATGTCAAATACGTTGCTTTTTCATATTATGTAACGTAGGAAAATTTACAGGAGGAATCCGAAATGAAAAAAATACTTGCGATAATTATCGCGGCAATGATGCTTATCACTCTCGTTGCTTGCTCCGATGAACCGGATATTCCCGCTCCCGATACCGGCAACAGCGGCAATTCCGATAACAGTGGAGCTGAATCGTCCAACACAGGCGATGATAGCGGAGACGAACCGGATGATTGGGTTTATGAACCCGATCTCGAAGCAAAGCACGCAGGTGCGGTTGGTATCGGTGTTGAATCCGGAAGCGCTTACTTTGATAACCTCAAGGTTATGGATAAAGCTTCCAAGAAGGAACTTTTCTACGATGAGATCGAAGGCGAAGCTCCCACGATGACATACGGTATCGGAAATGCCGAAGATTGGAGCCTTGCGGTAGACCCCACAGACGATGACGAGGAAGAACCAAACCATGCTCTTTCTTACATCGGTGAAAAGTCTATGGCATACTTCGGAGACGCTAAGTGGAACTATTATCAGTTCTCCGTTAAGGTGCTCCCCGTTGACGAATCTACCGTTATCAATATTTATTTCCTTGTAACCGACGCTGAAAACTATTATGTTCTCTCGGTTAACGAAAACGGTAACGAAGCTGACGTTTATCAGGTGGTAGGCGGCGAAAAGACATCTGTTGCCGCAAAGGTATATGCACCGCTTGAAGTTGGCGAATGGTCCTCTATCGGTGTAACGGTTGAACGTGAAACGGTTGAAATTTATGTAGCAGGATCGCATCGTTTCTCCATATTTGATCCCGAATTTACTTACAGCACATCCCTTTCTCCTCGCGCAACGGTTGAAGCTCCTTATTGCGCTTCTTGGGAAAATGCAGACGCTCTTAACGACGGTCAGTGGGCTGACACGACATTCCTCGCTTCTTCTTCCGGAATGGCTTACGGTTCTTGGGGTCAGTCTCAGGTAACCGAAACTATCACTTTCACATGGGACGAAGAAGTAACGGTTGACGCTATCGGTATGTTCTTCTGGAGAGATACAGATAGCCGTTCCGCTTGGCTTGAAAACGGCGGTATCAACTTGCCCGCATCCTATACCGTACAGTATTGGAACGGCAGCGAATATGTTGATGTAAAGGGCTTTGAAGGCGGCGCAACAGAAGAAGATGTAATGAACGTTTCGTTCTTCGACGAAGTTACAACCACGTCTCTTCAGTTCACGCTCAATAAGTTTACAGCAGATGAAGACGCTCAGTATAAGTTCTCCGAAGCCGAGAGTTACGAAGGCGCTGAAGATGCTGAGGGCGCTCCCGAAAATCCGACGAGCCGCGGACTCGGTCTCTTTGAAATCGAAGTTTATCCCGCAGGCACAGTTGAACGCGACT
>CAZPJU010000061.1:0-7425 GCA_964586965.1 uncultured Lachnospiraceae bacterium
ACTTTTTATACAAAAATGCTTGATTTTGTTTGTAATTCAAACTACAATATATATGTTAGGTTTCATATATTCACTAAACAGGGAGAAACTCTCGTGGGATTAAAAGAAATACTTAAAGGCGAACAACCAGGACTTATAAAAACATTGCTTAACTACGAAAACAAAGGGCAATTCGGAGAGTTTTCCATAGAATATGCATTAACTAACGATAATCTTGACGGTTCTCTTGCCGTCCTAAAAAACATCTATATTCCAACGCGAGGAAAATTTGCCGAAATTGATTTAATAATGATACACGAAAAAGGCATCTTTGTATTCGAAAGCAAAAATTATAGTGGTTGGATTTTCGGAAGTACCGATCAATTGAACTGGACTCAAACCTTACAAAATGGTGACAAAAATAAATTTTACAATCCGATTCGTCAAAACAAAACTCATATCAAAGCCTTGGCTGAGTTTTTGGAAAAACCTGTCTCAGATTTTGTATCATATATCGTTTTTTCTGAAAGATGCACTTTAATGGATGTGCCGGAAAGCACCAAAGATGTTATCATTGTTAGACGTCCGAATATGTTAAAAAAGCTAAGAGCTGCATTACAAACATCTCCAACAAAATATACAGTTTACGACATTCAACGCATCTCCAATAAGCTGCAACCACTCACAAACAAAGATTACGCTGAAAAGCAACATCACATCGAAAACATTCAAAACAAATGCCCTTTTTGCGGGAGCGAACTTGTTTTGCGAAACGGAAAATACGGCTGGTTTTTGGGGTGTAGCACATATCCAAAATGCAAATTTACTCGCCAAGCAAAATGATTTTCCATCTCATATAGCTTCACACAAATAAATTCCTACCCCAAAAACCAAAAATCGGCACAGTCAAACTGTGCCGATTTTGCACTGTAAAAGTTATAAAATTGCTCGCTACGGATAGCGTCGATCAGGTGCTTGGAGGCAATCTTCATAACAGGAAGTAATCTTGCAATCGCCGCGACACTGGTGGAACAATATTCTTTTCGGCAATCCACTCATTTTTCATCTTTCCTTTTTGGTATGTACGATAGATAACAAACGCGAGTTCTACTATGGCAAGCACGTTTTCCGTATTTTCAGTTTTCTTGTCCGATAACAAAAAACCTCCCTCTATGGGAGGTTTTTTGTTTTTCATCTTGTTTAGCTGAGCGAACCCATACCGAAGGTATAAAAAAAATCAGCAAAGTTGTATTTGAAATAAGTTGACCGGGGGTTTTTCCGTTTATATAATATAAACATAAACACACCGGAGGTCATCATGGAAATAAAAATCTTCGAAAATATCAAGAAAATGCGAAAAGAACACGATCTGACGCAGGAGCAGCTTGCGGAAGCGCTTTGCGTGACAGTCGGCGCCGTATATAAATGGGAATCCGGAAAAAGCGTTCCCGAAGTCGGTATGCTCATTCAACTTGCAAATTTATTTGAGGTGTCGCTCGATGCGCTCGTCGGATTTGAGGTGCGCGACTCCGGATCGGATGCTCTCGAAAAAAGGATTCGCGAACTTCAACTCAACAAAGCTTACTCCCAAGCCGTTGAAGAAGCGGAAAAAGCGTTGGTGCGTTATCCGAACAATTTTCGCATAGTTTACCGTTGCGGTGAGTTGTACGCTGTTGCCGGAACCGAGCAAAAAAACGAAAAATATCTTTATCGTTGCATAGAATTGCTTAACCGCTCCACACTGCTTATTTCGC
Source organism: uncultured Lachnospiraceae bacterium (assembly GCA_964586965.1). Lineage (GTDB taxonomy): Bacteria > Bacillota > Clostridia > Oscillospirales > CAG-272 > DTU064. The sequence continues at coordinate 1,734 of CAZPJU010000061.1, forward strand.
AAAACGAAAATCCCGAAATAAGCGAGACTTTAATCCAAAACGAGATCGCACAATGCTACATTATGCTCGGCAAGCACGAAAAAGGCATTGAAATTCTGAAAAAATATAACATCTGCGGTGTTCACGACGCGTTGATCGCCATAACATATTCAGGTGAAAGCAAATTCGATCCCAAGGAAGCCGAACCGTACATGGCAAGCGCATTTTCCAACATAATTACCTCGTCGATACGTACAATGATGGCGTACGCAAACTATTATTTTCGGATAAAAAATTACGCCGCCAGCCGAGAATCGCTGCTTTGGCTTATTGATCTGCTTGAAAAAGCAAAATCAGACAAGGACAGCGTTGCTTACGTTGACAAAATAATAGCGCCGTGCAATTCGGAATGTGCGAATCTTTCACTTCTTCTCGGAGAGCAAGAAAAAGCCGAATATTACCTTGTGCGAGCATACTCCGTTGCAAAAAAATTCGACACCAACCCAACATTCAAGTTTGACAACATAAAATTTTTAATCGGCAAAAAAAAGGACTCCGTCGCATACGATGATTTCGGCAACTCCGCCACAGAGGCAGTAGTTAAGCAAATCACTCAAGATGACCGTTCCCCTCTGCTATATGAAATTTGGAAAAAAATTTCATCCGCAAAAACGGAGGTTATATAAAATGAGAAAGCAAAAATCAAAAATTAAACCTTATACCCAACAGTTCTATCGCGGAAACAGAGGTTATTTTGCGATTGCTGTTTTTGAAACACTGCTGACTACATCAGTCAATATTCTGATATCATGGCTGCTTCAGCAGGTTTTGGATCTTGTATCCGGAGAAGCCATTGCGCTTACGCTCGGGCAGCTGGCTTTACTTAGCTTGACGGCAGTGGGGATAATCGCGTTGAGTTCCGGATGTGCGTATTTTTCCTCACCCCGGTTTGTTTCAAAAGCCATGGAACAGTACAAAAACTATGTATTTGAAAAGCTCTCCGGAAAAGGAATTGCCGCATTTTCGGGAGAAAACACCGGTCTTTATATATCAGCTCTGAGCAACGACACGGCAATTATCGAAAGCGACTACATCGGCAGTCTTTTTGACATTATCCAGCAGTGTCTTATGTTTGCCGCCGCGCTTACAATGATGATCGTCTGCAATCCGTTACTGACGATAATTTCCGTCGGACTTTCATCATTACCTATTTTGGTTTCCGTTCTGGCGGGAAATCGCATGGCGGCGGCAGAAAAACGGGTGTCCGATTTGAACGAAACGTATATGTCTACGCTGAAAGACAGCTTAGTCGGTTTTTCCGTTATCAAATCTTTCCGCGCCGAAGTGCAAATGTGCAAACTTTTTGCAGAAGAAGTTCGCAAGGTAGCCAATGCAAAAGAAAAAAGCAAAAAGCTTCGCATTATCATTTCAATGTGCGCCTCCATCGCAGGGGTGGTCGTACAGTTAGGCGTGTTCCTGGTGGGGGCGTGGCTCGCCGTATCCGGCAAAGGCATAACCGCCGGTACAGTACTGCTTTTTGTTCAGCTTCTTAACTATGTTTTGGGGCCGATCGGTGCGATTCCCACTTACCTTGCCCAACGCAAAGCGGCAAAGGCACTGATCGAAAAACTTGCCGATGCGTTGGAGGAAAACGTTCGCGAGGAAGGCACAGTTGAAAAACACACGCTCAACGACGGCATACACCTTGACAATGTATCATTCGGCTATGAACCGGGCAAGCCGGTTCTGCACGAGATATCATTTGACTTTCAGGCAGGAAAACGGTACGCCGTCGTCGGAGCATCCGGAAGCGGCAAAAGTACGCTTTTGAATTTGCTGATGGCATCCAATGTAAACTATTCCGGTGACATTTGCTATGACAATGTGGATTTGCGAAATCTCGGCAGTGAGAGCTTATACGGAATGATATCCGTTATTCAGCAAAATGTGTTTATCTTCAATGCTTCGATCAAGGACAACATAACGATGTTTACCGACTTCCCAGAAGATGAAGTTGATCGCGCCATCCATCTGTCCGGTCTGTCCGAGCTGATTGCTCGCAAAGGAGAAAACTACCTGTGCGGTGAAAACGGCAACGGTCTGTCCGGCGGCGAAAAACAGCGAATTTCAATTGCAAGAAGTTTGCTGAAAAAATCACAGGTGCTTTTGGTAGACGAAGCTACCGCCGCGCTCGACTCCGAAACGGCATACCAGGTATCCGATGCGATACTTGATCTTGACGGTATCACAAGCATTGTCGTTACACACGCACTGGACGAAAACCTACTCAAGCGTTACGATAAAATATTAGCATTCAAAAACGGTTCCGTTATCGAAGAAGGATCGTTTGATGAGCTGATCGGCAAAAAAGGATACTTTTATTCGCTTTTCACTGTCTCACAATAACCGTCAGATCAAAAAGGTGTCGCTTTCTACGGCACCTTTTTTCGCTTTTTCTCACACAAATCGTTGTCAAACATCAATTTTTGTGGTAAACTGTGAATAGTTTATTAAGCAAAAACAAAAGAAACGGAGACACAAAATGAATCAGGAAGAAAAAGTAACGGACGTCGGCGCCGAAACTGCTCCCGAATTACCGAAGCAGGAAAAAGAGCCCGTTTGCGACGTTATCAAAAAGCGACGTTGGGGAGACAGAAACGACGGCAGACGTGTTCGCACGATGCCCGTTATGTCACAGCTTGTGCCCTATCTTATGCGCGAGCGTTCCGACGCTCAAAACCACATTGAAGAAAAATTCAATGTTGACCGCGTGCTGGAGTATATCAACGAAAAGCGACGCGCCGGCTACCAAGGCTTCGGTTTCATGCACTTCATGATGGCGACCTATGTCCGCGCCGTTGCGGAATATCCCGGTATCAACCGCTTCGTCAACGGTCAGCGTGTGTTCACTCGTGACGGTTGGGTCGAGATCAGCCTTGTTGTCAAGCAGGAAATGCTTCTCGACTCTCCCGACACCGCAATCAAGCTCGTTCTTCGTCCCGACGCTACGGCACTCGACGTATACAACGAGCTCTACAACAAGATCAACGATTACAGAGCGGAAATGGACAGCTCCTTCGACAATCTGATGAGAGTTATAAATCACATTCCCGGAATTTTCAAAAGATTTGCCGTCAGCATCCTTTATTTCCTCGATTATTGGGGGCTGCTCCCGCGTTTTCTCACGCGTTTGAGTCCGTTCCACAGCTCATTTTACGTAACGTCCATGGGAAGCCTCGGTATCCCCTCGATCTATCATCATCTCTACAACTTCGGTAACGTACCGATCTTCTGTTCATTCGGAACAAAACGCCGCGAATGCGAGCTTCGACGTGACGGTACGGTTGCGGAACATTCCTATATTGACGTAAAATTTGTCATGGACGAGAGAATTTGTGACGGCTTCTATTTTGCCGCCGCTCTCAAATATATGAAGCGTTTCTTCCGCGATCCGTGGGCACTTGACACGCCGCCCGCAGAGGTAAAACGCGACATAGACTGAGCCTGAAATATATGTTACCGAAAATATCCGACTCCGACAATGAGCCGGATATTTTTTATTGAATAAAGCCACACGGTGTGGTAAAATATAGTTCAAGATATAAGTCAGCACGCTGCCGAGCAAAACCGTTGACCGTTTTGCCGCGCAAGTTTAACAATGGAGATTTTTATGATTCCGAAAGCAGTAATTTTCGACCTCGACGGGACGCTTATGCACACGCTTCCCGATATACACGCATCAGTCAACGCAATGCTCAAGCGCGAAGGATATCCGCTTCGCGAATACGGGCACACCGTCTACGGACTCAACAAAGGCGCTCGCTATTTGATAGCTCACGCACTTCCCGACAACGCCTCGGACAGCGACATCGACCGCGCGCTTGAAACATATTCCGAAGAATATGCCCTTCACTGCGCCGATTCTTCGGAACCATTTGACGGAATAGACGAAATGATCCTCGATCTGCTCGCGTCGGAGTTCCGTCTCGCGGTTCTTTCAAACAAGCCCGACGAATTCACAAAAAAACTCACCCTCGAAGCGTTCGGTAATAGCTTTGATCCTGTTTTGGGTCAGGGCAAATACAAAACCAAGCCGTCTCCGGAAGCTCCGTTCGCAATAGCTGAAGAATGGGGACTCTCTCCGGACGAGATTGTTTTCGTCGGTGATTCCGACGTTGACATGATGACGGCAAAGGCGGCGGGAATGTACGCCGTCGGCGTTGCTTGGGGTTACAGAGAGCCGTCGCTCTTGCTTGAAGCCGGCGCCGAAAAAATTGCAAATACACCTGCCGAACTTTACGGCATTATAAGATCGCTGACATAATTTTCATTGCTTATTAAGGAGAATTTTATGAAAACCTACGGCAAAAAAACATGGCTCATTCCCGATGCGTTTCTCGGTTCAAAATCCGCAAACGAGCTTATTACGCATGAAGCTGTATGCGTGATCAACACATCTCCCGATAATGCCGTCATACGTTTGACCGCAATTTTCGAGGATAGAGATCCCATCGACAATTTCGTTTCTTACTGCGGTGCAGGTCGAACACATCACATCAGACTTGACAAGCTTCTCTCCGAAAGCGGAGAAGGCATACCTCTCGATACGCCGTATGCATTGCTCGTCGAATCAAGTACGCCTATCGTAGTTCAGTACAGCCGTCTTGACGCAAGTCATGCCGAACTCGCACTTATGACAACAATGGCTTGGGCTCCGGACGAAGAATAAGAAAATATATCATTCTTTTTCCTATTGACAAAGCGACGCACTCGTAATATAATATCAACACATCATCATAGTTGGGGGTGCTGCGTGCACGCGGCTGAGATGACGGGCGAACCCGTCGGACCCTTATACCTGATGCGGATAATGCCGCCGTAGGAAATTTTTTCGCAATAACAAGCGGAGCGCTCTTCCTCGGTGCGCTCCGTTTTTGTTTACATAATTTTCGGAGGCACAAAGAATGGAAAACTCAAAAAAAAGAAACAAAACTCTCCTTGCCATGTGCGAGGGCGGTATAATGATCGCACTTTCTCTCGCACTCTCGTACATTGACATCCCCCTCGGAACGCAGGGCGGCTCCGTTGACATCGTTATGGTACCGCTTATGCTGTTCGCTTTGCGTCACGGTATCGGAAACGGCGTCATTGCAGGTGCCGCGTTCGGTACGCTCAAATATTTTTGCTCAAACGGCTTCGCAATTTCGTGGGAATCTATCCTTTTCGATTACTCCGTCGCATACGCCGCCGTCGGTCTCACGGCGCTTGTGCTTTTGTTCCGCAAAGACAAAGGCTTAACGACCGGCAAAGCCGCTGTCGGCGCATTTATCGGCGGTATGATACGTTTCTTCGTTCACTATTTATCCGGCGTGACGGTCTACGCAAAATATATGCCCGACGAATTTCTCGGACTGCCAATGTCAACACCGTTTATTTATTCATTCCTTTATAACGGACTTTACATGATCCCCAACATCATTGCAGCCGTTATAATCGTTCCGCTTATCGTCAAAGCACTCGAAAAAGCCAAAATATAAACAGTAACGATAAAAATCTCCCCGTGAGCGCCGGGGAGATTTTTTGTTTTGTCCGCGGACTTGACGAAAGCGCGGATTTATCATATAATCTAAAGGATAAACCAAAGGAGGCACGTTATGGCATACGAAATCACATCCGAATATTATGATTTGATCAATTCACACGTCGATTACGC
>CAZPJU010000062.1:0-6980 GCA_964586965.1 uncultured Lachnospiraceae bacterium
GGAGAGCGGCAGAGTTTCACTCACAACACGCACGGACGATATGGGCACCTTGTATTTCTTTATGAATGAGTCCGAGTTCGACTACGGATCTGCTCTTGAGTTCAAAGAAAACGGATATGTGCACGTTTTTGATTTTGAATCCGAAACATGGTATGACGCCGATGAGACTGACGAATGGCTCACGCTTTCACCGCTTGAACTGAAAATTTATCGAGTTGCCGCATCTCCAGTAGGAAAAAAACGTGACGTTTACGTTGAGAAGGGCAAAACATACGGATGGAGTGCGACGAAGCCAAACGGGGAGCGCGTAGAGATGGGAGATGATCCGTATGCGTTTGACGCCGTCGATTATACGGGTATCACCGTGTATGAAGGAAAACTTTTCGCTCCCGTTGACGGCGAATATGCACTGTCGCTCGGCAAAATCTGCTACGCTGCGACCGTTACCGTTGACGGAGATGAAACGACAAAACAAAATGTCGTTTTTGCGCCGTATATCGCAAAGGCAACGCTAACTGCGGGCGAACATGACGTGAAAATCGAGGTATTGAACGCGGATGCCGCGTCTGTGCTCGGTTCCGCAGACGCGGAAGAACGTGCCAGAGAGGAAAGACGCTTTAAGTCTATCTTCGAAAACGACAGAGACTACATCTCAGCCGGCATAGCCGGGCCCGTGGTGCTTTATATAAAGGAGTGAGGATATGATGTGCGATTTCCGTAATACGGCGCCCGTTATGTATAAAAGCGGATGCAGCGGTTTTGTTACTGAAGCCGAAAGGCGTTCCGAACAAGAAGAACGTTTGCGTATACCCGAACTGTCAAGCGGATTCTTTCCTCATTTTTGGCTGACTGAAACTGATTTTACATCGGTTTTGTACGATAAAAACGGAGCTTATATAGATTCAACGGCGTCAGCGGCGACGGTTGACGTTAACGGCGCGGTGCCGCTTTTGTTCCGTGCCGAGGTCAGCGGTTCGGGAAATTACAGAGTCACCGTTGAAATCGACAATTCCGACGGCGACGATGACGAAATCATGCTGTTTATAACACGTCGCCGTCTTTATGCAAGAGAGAAACTTCGCGCAGGCGAAAAATTTGTGAGAAGTTTTGATGTAAACGTGTGCGAGTTCATTCCGAGAGGGTACAAAACCGAGTTTGACGGCAACAGCATAGATATTTCAGTTGTCGGCAAAAAGCCGCGGCTCACTTCTGTCGAAATACAAAAGCTGACAGGAGAAAAAGCCGTTCCGACTGTTTGGATCGCGGGTGACTCAACGCTTACGGATCAGTCATGTGCGTATCCGTACGTTCCGTCAACTTCGTACAGCGGTTGGGGACAAATGCTTTCCGCATTTTTGCGCCAGGGAGTTGCCGTTTCCAATCATGCACATTCGGGATTGACGACCCATACCTTCCGTGCGGGCGGACATCATGCGATCGTTATGCGTCATATAAAACAAGGTGATTTTTTCTTCATGCAGTTCGCTCATAACGATCAAAAAACGGACTTCTTAACAGCCGAAGGCGGTTATCGTGACAGACTGATCGAATATATAAACGAGGTTCGCGCGCTTGGCGCGTATCCCATCATCGTCACTCCGCTTGCACGTAATTCATGGCGAGGTGACGGCGAATATAACGATTTGCTTTTCGATTATGATCGCGCGTGTAAGCGTGTGGGAGCCGAGTACGGTGTGCCTGTTATCGGGTTGCATGATTTTATGCTCGAAAAAATCGTTTCCGAGGGACTTGAATCTGCAAAACGATACTATTATCCGGGAGATTTCACCCATACTAATGACCCCGGAGCGTATATGTGCGCTATGTTTATTGCAAGCGAGCTTGCAAAGCTCTTTCCCGACGGCTACGACCGCCTTGCGAAGCTGATCGATACGGACAAAGCGGAGTGGAGCGCGCCTGCCGGTGTGAAACCGCCGATGCCACCCGTTGAGTTTAAGGCGGCGGATATGACGGATCAAAAGTCTGACATTGACGATAGCTCTTTGCTGACACGCGCGGAAGCCTGCGATGTGCTCATAAAAGCGGCGCATTTCTTCACTGTTAATGTATATAACGATATGTTTACCGATATCCTCGGTCACGAATGGTACGCGGGCGCTGTCGAATGTGCGTATCAAAACGGTATAATTCCCTGCGAGCTTGCGAAAAAGGGAGGAGAGTTCCGTCCCGATGAGAAGGTGACTTTGGGAGACTTTGCGGTTATGTCTGTGTTAGCCTATGCAAGCCGAAACAAGTTCCCCGATTCCGACGCTTGCGTGATTGACGCAAAATGCGAGGTGTGGAGACTTAAATATATCGAAGCTGCGTATAAACTCGGAATTATCAACAATGGTGACGATCTTATGTCGAGAGTGACAAGGTCGAGGGCTAATCAAATTGTCAAAACAATGGGGATATAGCGAGTCTGTTTTGCGAAAAAAATGAAAAATATCAAAAATAATTCACAAAAACACTTCCCAAAATACACTTTAATGTATTATAATTAAATAAAGACGGCGATATGCCTAATCCAAGGAGAAAGATATGACAAAAAGAACTGTATCGCTCATTATGGCTCTTTTGATCGCGTTTACGTCAGTGCTTGTCCTTTCGGCGTGCTCGGATGACGGCGATGATCCGAGCGAAAATTCAAATTCGACCGGCAACTCGGATCAGAACAATGATTCTCAAAAAGGCGACGACGATGACAAAGGATCGACCGATAGCGACGATAAAACGAAGGATGACAGATATTCAAAGTTCGATCAGAATACCGATTACGATAAAAAAGATACGAAAATCGAGTTTACGGACAGCAAGGCAAATGTTGACGGCGAAGGAGCGTCCGCGTCCGGCACGGTTGTTACGATAAACAAAGCCGGAACATACGTCCTTTCGGGCACTTGCACAGACGGTCAGGTAATCGTTGAGGTTAATGTCGAGGAAAAGGTTCATCTTGTGTTTAACGGAGTTAAGCTTGTCTGCAAGGCTTCCGCACCGATATATATAAAATCGTGTGATAAAACAACAATAACACTTGTTGACGGAACAGTCAACACGCTTCAGGATGGCGACGGATATACGAATCTTAATGTTGACGGTGAGCCGAATGCTTGTCTTTTCTCAAAGGATGACCTCACTATCAACGGTACGGGAACGCTTAATGTATATGCAAATTACAATAACGGTATCTGCACAAAGGATGATCTCAAGATCATAAGCGGCACGATAAACGTTACGGCGAAAAATCACGGTATCCGCGGTAACGACAGCGTTACGATCAAGGACGGAACGTTCAACATTTCGTGTAAGAACGACGCAATCAAGTCGTCTAAGGATACAAAGGAAAATAAGGGCTTCCTGTATATCGAGGGAGGCGATTTTACGATTGACGCAGGCGACGACGCACTTCAGGCTCCGATTAAGATAACTGTTCTCGGAGGTAAGTTTACGATCGACGCGGGCGGCGATGTTGTGAACTGCGACGGAGATATCTCGATCGCGGACGGACTGCTTAAATATTGATAATTCCCATCTCGGAGGAAGAAACCTTTTGAAAAATGTTTCTCCTCCGAGACTTTTTGTTTATTGTGAGCGATTTGCGTACATATTGTATTGACGTGCGAGACTGTTCCAAGTCTCAAGGTCAACGTAATTTTCGGGCGGCATGAGATTTTTGATCCGAAAATTGCGAATTGCAGCGGCGGTTCGTGAGTCGTAAACGCCTGAAAGAGGGACGTTGCCGAAACTGTCGTAGGCAATCCTAAGAGCGGAGAGCATAATTTGAATTATAAGCACAAGATCACTTGTCTCGCCGTCTTTGACGGTGTAACCGAGTATCGCGGGAAACGGCGCTATCATTAACGGAGGCGTCGTTTTTTCAAGGATCCTTTCATAATCGTCCGCAATATAGCTCCATGTGATCGGGTCTGCCGTCCCTGTTACGGGCAGACGCCGTTTTGATTGATACTGACGTACCGCTTCGTACATTCCTTCGTCGTAGATGCCGTCCTCACCTATCAATGGCAAATCGCCTTCAAATCTTGAAATCAATCGAAGCATCCTTTGCAATTCGCGCACTGTTTCGCGCTCGTTTGTTATGTCAAAGCTGTTCATTCGTGCCTCCTTATTGTGTGCTCGGAACGATTCTGTTCGGGCCTTGCGTTGTTGCGGCGATATTTCCGTCGAAAATGGCGCGATAGGTTGATGCGATCGCGTTCCATGTCGCGCTTCCTACAACGCCCGTTGCGGGAAATCCTTCGCGCAGCTGAAAATCTTCGACTGCGGATTTGGTCACTGTATCAAATATGCCTGTGACTTGAGGAGGCGTTATTTCGGTGTAAACTGTCGATATGAGATCCAAATATTCTTGCAGGTATCGCACAGCATCAACTTCCATTCCGATGCGTAGCGGATATCCCGGATACGGCGCAGTCGTGCTTTCAAAATAATCGGGACCGAGTGAGTCGAGAATGCCCTTATAGGCGCGGTAGAGAAAATCCCAAGTCTCAATTCCGACAACACCCGTCACTGCGAGATTGTATTGAGATTGAAACGCTTCAACGGCGGAGCGCGTCAAATTGCCGAATATGCCGTCGATGTCAACATACGGTATGTTTTCGTTATAAAGTGATATAAAGTTAAGAAAATACTGAAGCTCGCGAACGCCGATGCCGCTGTCTCCCTCGCGCAATACTTGGGCGAATAGTGTCGTGACCTCCTCCGGGGTGATTCCCTCCGACGCAAGATCGTTCAACCTCTTGACGGCGGCGTAAATCCGTTGGATTGCGAACCAAGTTGCTCTGCCGACAAGTCCGTCAACGTTAAGATTGAATATTGACTGAAATTCGCGCACCGCGTCCTCGGTTTCGTTGCCGAAAATTCCGTCAACGGGCGATATTTTCGGTATTGCGGGATAATTTTTCGAAATACGGTTAAGCTTGATTTGTATTTGCGCGACTTCGTTGCCGGAGCTTCCGTAACGCAAGATTACGCTCGGTACGGGATCCTCGATACCCTGAACAGGGGCGTTTACTACTATCTCAATGTCATCGCCGTAATAGTATTTGAGTATTTCGACGGAGTTAAGCCCGTTGTTTGCAAGCGATACGGTGCCCCATTGAGAAAGACCGTTGCAGGTTGATGTTGTGCCGTTGCAGTATTGAGTGAAATACGGCTCGATCGTCCCGATGCGTCTTACGTAATTGTTGAAAATATCGTCTACTATCTCGCTTATGTTTTCAAAAAAATCGCGTCCGGCAATAAAAGCCTGATCTCGCGAGGTGTCATTTGTTATGTTGAAGCTGTAGCCGCGACTGCGGTAGTAATTGGTATATACTCTGTTGAGCGCAAATGAAATTATAGCAAGAATGTTTGCGCGCAATGATGATTCGGGCCAAGTAGGGAAGATTTCGCTTGAGGCGACGTTTTTTACATACGAAGGAAAATCCACCGTCACATTTTCGGCTGCAGAGTCGGGTGAGCCGAGATGCACCGTTATCGTTTCGGGAATGTACGGAAGCAGAGGATTACCGTTGTTCACAGATCATTCCCCTCACTTTCATCAATGTAAACTGTGCCGTCATTGTAAAACGAGCTTGGCAGTTCCTCCGAAAGAGGTATAATGTTTGTGTTTTGGATTGCGGTTATACCGGAAAAAAGCTGTGCTCCGATGTTGACGACGGGATAAAACCCCTCCTTGAAAATTTCGATGTTATATCGAGCATAAGGAAAAGGCGGATTTTTTGATCCGCTTTCGGACGGAGTCAGCGAGAGATCGCGCGGCGGCGCCGGAAGCGCTATTTTCGGTGTTCTGCCGCTTTTGTCCGTTGTCAGCACAGCGTACGGAGCCGGCATATTAGGCGCGGAATAATTGATTGTAACAAGTGCGTTAGCTATCGGAATTGCGCCGCGTGCCGTGAAAACCGAGACAATTAAATATCCCGTTTCCGAATAGTCGTCGGGCGGCGCTTCGTTCATTGAAATGTAGTTGTTGTCGCTCATGTTCAACCTCGCTTTCGTTTGTTTCTACGGTTTATAATATGCGAGGTATACGTGGAATGTTAAGCAGAGCATAACAGTTAAGCTCGCATAACAAAAAATCCCTTGCCCGAAGGCAAAGGATTTTTATATTATTACTTTTTTGCAATATATGCTTCGTATTCGCGAATTACATCAAACGTAGGATTTTCAAAATGCACCCACATCCAGCGCGGACCCGATGGCATGCCTCGATCGAAATATTTCATTATGTAGTAATTAACATAGGGGTCCTGTGGAATATTTTCCGGCCACTCGCGTGTTATTTTTAAGATGATAATATCTTCATCGACAAAGAGCTCGATTTCCGGCTCAAACAGATGCGTTTCAACGCCGCATACAGCTGCCGAATAAATATAACCGTCCACGTTTCTTATAGTAAATCCTTCAAGATCGTATACTACATTGCGTGTGAAATGGTCGTACATATACGTTGTCAGCTTTTCGTATGTGTTAAGATTGCCGTATTTTCCAAGAAAATAAGTATGTCCTGAGTCTTCATCATAAATGCGAAAATCGTTCCCTGAATTTTCGAAGTAAGGAGGGAGACCGTTGTGTCCAACGCGACAGAGAAAGTTAGAATCGCAGACGTATCTGAAATAAACCGTTTCAAAAAGCTCATCATAGTACGATTCATCCAGAAGATAGGCGTTCACAAGAGCGGATATTCTTTCGTGATCGTTTTGAACAGTGTACTTAATTTCTTCTGATGCGTCGTATATGGTGTATTTTGATAAATCAACGTTAGGATGAACTAATTCCTCCTCCGGTTCCGGAATTTCGGGAATTTCGGGAATATCAATGATTGTGCTGTCTTCTGCGGCTCCGTCTGAGGTGTCTTTTATTTCGTCGGATTCGCTCATATATTCTGTTTTTGAGTCAGGAACATCGGGATCGGAATCCATGCTGTTGTCGGGAACTTGAGAGCAGCTCACCAATAT
>CAZPJU010000063.1:0-6817 GCA_964586965.1 uncultured Lachnospiraceae bacterium
TCATAATAATACATAGTTTTGTGCATTAAATTTGCTTATAAGATATTGCAAAAAAGCAAAGTTTGTTATATAATTTTCTTGCGTTTCAGTAACATCGTATTTGAAAACGTACAAAAATCATTTTTATTCGGAGAAACTTTATGAAAAGAATCATTGCTCTTATCCTTGCGTTTCTAATGGTATTACCCATCGTTGCTTGCAGCGGTCAGCCGTCCGATACTGACAACGACAAAAAAGATAACGACGAAAAAGATAACTACTCGGAAGACAACGGATCGGAATCAAACGGCAAAACAGATGTCACTTTCGGCAACCTGCCAAACAATATCTATCAATCTACGGATTCGCTGTGTTTTGCGGAAGGCAGAGTGTTTTATGTAAGAAAAAAAGATTATATGTTATGCAGCTTCAAGCTGGACGGAAGCGATTTCCTGGAGCATTGTACAATCACAATCAACGATGACCCCATAATCGGCGCATCCCCCTGCTTGAACTATTATTCCGGTGGCATTTATTACACTGTCTGCGCCGACTCCATCGGTGAAATAACCCCCTCCGATGTTCGTCGCTACGACCTTAAGAGCGGCGAGATTGAGACTGTTTATTCCGTTGTTCCAGAAGCCGGCGAAAAAGGGGCAAAGGTATCTACGGAAAGTATGCTCATCATCAACGATACTTTGTGCTACTCCTATTACGTGCACGATTTTTCCACCAACAACGGCAGGATTTACGTTGATACGATTGATTTGACAACGGGAAAAGCCTATCCCCTGACAAGCAGCGGCGATTCATTCAAATTCGGATTTGATACTGACGGAACGTACTTATATTTGATTTGGAACGGCAAAGATGCCGTAGTATCAAGCGTGAAGCGTGTTTTACTTTCAGAGCTTTATAAAGAAAATCCGGAGGTAGAGAACATACTCGGCAGATCTTATTATCCCTACAGCTATGTGTTGGACAATAACGGTTTGTACGCTCTTATAAAAAAATCGTCAGACGAAATTATTTACGGTTTTTATTCGCACGAAGCGCTTGCCGGAGACAAATTCACGCTGGAGCCTGAGACAATCGCGACAGTTACATATAACAACAACTCCGGAACGGAAGAAGCAACGATCGACAACCTTGGATTTGACAACGGATCTCATTATATGCTGAAAGATGCGCGTGTCACCTTGGACGCATACGATCATCATCTTCGTATCTTCTATTCAAAAAATTTGGATTGGCGAGAGTCTACTCTTGTTGCCGATCCCGAATACAACAATGCGATTTACAGAACACGTTATTACGGAGAATACAACGACACATTATACTTTGTAATTGAAGATAGCGAAGGCACCACGTCCCTGCACTTCTTGACCGCGGACGGTAATTATCAGTAATTTTTCGCACTTCGATCGAATTAGGAGGATGTCCACATGAAAAAGAAGAAACGTTCCGAGTCTTTTTCCGAATCCTTAATCGATGCCGTAATTGAGATAATAGTAGAATTATTATGCTTTGCGCTCGGAATCGGTGTGATCTGTTTGTTCGGTGCGAAATTCGGTTCGGAACACGAGCTCTCCGAATTCGACTCGGATTTGATCGTATTGATCGGCGTGTTTGCTTTGTTTCTTTTGATCGTGGCGATCGGCGCTGTTATAGCATTGATCAAGCGACTCAAGAGAAAAAACAACTCCGTCACAGAAAAAGACATCAAATAACATAAAAAAGCATTGATCGCTCAAAAGCGATCAATGCTTTTTGTTTTGTCAATTTTTGATGCGATGATGACATTCCGGACTTGACGGATCAAGGCTCATAAAGCAATATCCGTTTTTCAGTCCCCAAATGATGATCCTTTCGACCGCGTCAACGCTGTACTCTTTTACATCATGCTGAAGCACAACGGACACATCATGCTTTTTTATACCTGCGATAACGTTTTCGTAAACAGCATCGGCGGTGTTTACTCCGCCTGCGTCCCTGCTGTCAACATTCCAATCGAAATATTGAAATCCTCTATCCGTGACGGACTTTGTGATTTTTGTCATAATACCGATACAATACTTTTGGCTTACTCGATTTGAGCTCCCTCCGGGAAAACGCATAAGCGTCGTTGTTATACCCGTTTGACGGCTTATTATATCACGCATACCGTACAGATCGGCAAGATATGCGCTTTCGCTTGAGTATATCTCCCATTTATGAGTAACGGAATGGATTCCGATACTGTGTCCCTTATCCGCGATCTTATTGAGCACGCCTATATAACGCTTATTGTTTACAACGAAAAATGTTGCTTTGACGTTATATCTGTCGAGTATATCGAGCAGACGCTCCGTATATTTACCGGGGCCGTCATCAAATGTGAGATAAATCACCTTACCGTTCGGATAAACAACATCCGGCTGTGCTATCGGTTCGACTTTGACAGTCCGCACCGCTTGTGTGACATTGCCGAACGAATCCTCGACCGTATATGTAACAGTATACTCACCTACGTGCATCACATCAACCTCACCGCTCACTGAAACCTTGTTCGTTACGTCTCCGTCACGGTCATCTGACGCGCTGAAACCCGGCTCCGAAAATTCGTCACCGATCGTAAGAGTGATATGCGGCTCTCCGAGCAAAGTGATTACGGGAGCGGTAACATCGCTGTATTTGATCGTTCTTATCACACTTGACGTATTTCCCGACGAATCCGAAACTGTATAAATAACGGTGTCTCCGTGTCTTTCGACAATAACCTTTTCGGTTAAATCTCCGTCGTGATTGTCATTTGCCGAAAAGCCCTCCTCAAGATATTCTTCACCGGGCACGGTAAATGAATCGTCAAGAAAATTAAGCGTTATAACGGGAGCAACGGTATCAACGATTTTGACTGTTCGTTCCGCTGTTTCCGAAAACCAAAGCACACGAACCGTATAGACGATCTTATATGTACCTATTTCCTCTCCGACGCTACCCGAAATTTCAACGGGAAGTTCTTTTCCGTTTGAGCTTGCCGAAGCTCCGGCTTCAATGTAAGCATTCCCATATTCGAGCGTTATCTCTTGATTGCCTTCAAGTTCCAAAATTACACTTGATGTAAATTTCGCAAACAAAAGCGCCGACACCGCCGCAAAAACCGAGATCAACGCTGTCAACGACAGTACGATTACAAGCCAAACGTGCCGTTTTTCTATATGTTTATTATGTTTTTCAAACGATATTTCGTTCTCATTCGCAAGTATTTCTTTCATCTCGACATCTATTTATTGCGTTTTGTAAAAACGCGGTATTTCTACAATCAATCTATCATAAATATACAGTATTATCCGTCAAAAATCAACACTCGTAATCAAATTTCGAAAAATATTAACCGTATCACACAAAATTTGAGTCGCACTTGAATTATTCGAATAATGTGATAAAATTAATGTATCAACACGTTTTTAGAGAGAGTGAACAATGGAACACAACGTCATTTCGGCAATTGCAAAAATTATAGAGATGGAATTCATTTTCGATTTACTCACCGCGATTGCGGATAAGCACGCGGAGCTGCTCTCTCACCCTGATGTTACGGCGCTTGCAGGAACATTATCGGATTATTACTTCGGCGGAACGTGGCTTGCAGACTACGAGCTCGACGAGTGCGGCAAGCTGCCGAAATCTCTGAAGCGCGGCGTTCTTGCGGAGGACGGTGTGTATGAACTATTGACAAATATCGGTTTTGTCGGTAAATAAGCTTACTCCGTATCAAGCAAAAAAACGCAATCGTCATTTGGACGATTGCGTTTTTATTATTTTACAAAACCATAAACAATGTGCCGGCACCGATCAGCACGCAGCCTACGAGCGATTTTACGTCAAACTTTTCATGCAAGAACACAAACGCCAAGACGAGCGTGATAACGACACTCAGTTTATCTATCGGAACAACCTTAGACGCATCCCCGATTTGAAGTGCTTTATAATAGCAAAGCCATGAAGCGCCCGTCGAAAGTCCGGAAAGAATCAAAAATATCCAGCTTTTTCGGCTTATTTCGGAAACTCCGTCATAAGTGTCTGTCAAAACGACCATGCACCAAGACATAATAAGAACGACAACGGTTCTCAACGCCGTTGCGAGATTGGAATTAACGCCTTCAATACCTACTTTCGCAAGTATTGACGTCAGCGCCGCAAAAACAGCGGACAAAAGCGCAAAAACGAACCACAAAACACATCACCTCTTGAGTAATTGATTTACAAAAACAATTATAGCACCGCTTCCCTACACATACAATACGTTTCATATATTTTACCCGATTTTACGAAAAAAAGATCACAGCCGGAGCAAGCTGTGATCTTTTTTATTAAATTGTTTCGATTAACCGTGGCAAGTTGCTATTCTTGTACTTGAAATCAGCGTTTTCGAACTGTAATCGCACGATGAACGGGTGCAATATTCAACAGAATAAGTGTTCTTAACGCACTTTGGAGATGTTGAGTAAGCGTTATGAGTAACACTTGTAGAGGTTGTAGTTGCGAGCTTATGTCCGAAAAGGCAGGCAATGCCGCACTCGCTTACACCGTCATCATCTTCGGTATCGGCAACACAGTCCGCTATTTGCTTCATTTTGTCGTAGGAGATATCCTCTCCGAAAACAGTTACTTCAACCGTATTGTCTTTGTAATAAAACACATTGGATTTCACATCGGCGGCAGAACCCGTAAGAGAAAAACCGCAGATCAAAAGGCACATTGCCATTATGAATGATACTGTTTTTTTCATTTTTGTTCCTCCATACATTTTATTAAGTTTTCCAAGATCTCATACGAGGTAACGTTAAAAGAATAAAGATCGCCTTCGTGCTCAAAGTTGGCGCTGTACATCCCGTCATATTCAATGACCCAAACCTGAAAATTTCCGATAGGCGTTGTCAGGCTGCCGAAATCATATCTGGGATTCTGAGGCGTTTCAACCGATATTATCTGCTCGTCGCCGTCCATATTGACTATCAACTTAACAGATATGTATTCACCGTAATCGGCAACCAAAATCGTATTGACAGCCATTTCGTCGAACATAGCGTACGGAAGAAGTATTTCGTTGACAATATCGTCCGTAAGGAATTCATCAAATGAATAGTAATAGATGTAATCATTTGTCATGATGAAATCCGAATCCTCGTTCGTATACAGCGTTTTTTCTTCGAGATTTTTGTAATCTGTAAAGTGATAATTTTCAAGCCACCCCGTAACTCCGATCGCCATGATCGAAAGCAGCGATATCATTGCGACAAGCGGGACAAACCATTTAAATCCGAAGTGAATCTTTCTTTCCTTTGAAGGGATCGCTTTTGTGCGAATCGCCTTTGCATCCTGCTTCAATTGATTAATATCAACACCTTGCAGCGAAAGCACAACTTCTGTCGCTTCCTCGATCAAGTCGTAATCTCTTTGGTCATAAGGCAGAGATTCTTCCGAATTGAGAATCGCTTCAACGGCTGATATAAGCTCCTCATCATTTGTAACAGGAACGCTTTTTTCATAAAGTGTCAGTTTTTCTTCAAGTTTTGAACTCATTTTCGTACCGTAATAAATCAAATTTTGTTAATCACCTCTCCTCTCCATAGAGTAATCAGGCGATTTTGGCAAATTAGCGGATAGTTTATCAAATTAATTAAATATTTTTTTGATTTCCGCCTTTACAATGCTTTCTATTTTCAAGAATCTCAATCTCAGCGAAGAATATTTTAAGCCGGTCAAGCCGGCAATTTCGTTTATTGGTCTTTTTTCGATGTATCTGTAAACAAACAATTGTGCATATTCGCGCGGAAGCGAAGCTACAATCTTTTCTATGTACCGCTCGGTTTCTCCGCCGTCCTCAAAAAAATAATGATCCGTATACGAGAGAATCCCGGAAGAATCATCCTCAATCAAATCCAACGACTCGTTATGCGAATAATATGCATCGGACGATGCCTTAACCTGCATTATACAATTATCCGCCACACGGTAAGCGTAAGCTTTTATGTTGCCGTTTATGTCAAGTTGGCTCCATTTTTTGTAAAGTATATTCAGTGTAAGGCTCACCGCTTCGTCAGTCATATATTTGTTTTTATTCAGTTTTTTGAAACAATACAAATAAATCGCGGATTGTATTTTCTCGACGTTTTCTTCAAACGTCTGTATATCGTCCATACTATTGCGCCTTTCACTGTTTTTGAATTGATAGTTATAAAGTCATCGGCTTGTCACAAAACCGTATCCCTCACAGCGGAACGTACATATTATAGCACATTTACGCCGTCAAATCATTATTTTTGTCCGTTTAATTTTCAGATTCCGCAATTTTTATGCATTTGCAAATAATATCGTTCAAAAGAGTCTTTTTTTCGGGAGAAAGACCGTTTATTTTGTCTGACAATTCTCCGTAATCTTTAACGGAAGTTATCCCGGTCAATATATAATCCGCGCTTACACCCAAGGCTGCGCATATTTTCGTAAGATTTTCGGGGCGCAGCGCCTTTATTCCGCGCTCCGCAGTTGAAATAAGTTGAAGCGAAACATCGCTTTTTTCGGCAAGCTGAGATTGCGTATAATTCAGCTCCTTTCGGCGCTTAGATATCCTTTTCCCCATCTCGATTAAAAATTGATTATCTTTCTTCACTTGTATCACCTCGGTAACGACGCCGTTATAATTCCATAGCAATATTTTACTTCTCATAAGCCTGTTTTATAAGGTGCTATGGTACGCTTTACCGTTCTATGGTGGTGTAAAAAACGAATTTATTTATTTTTTCGAAAAAAATATTAATTTATTGCATTAACTATCCGCTAATTTGCGAAAAACGGA
>CAZPJU010000064.1:0-6563 GCA_964586965.1 uncultured Lachnospiraceae bacterium
CGGATACGGCAAGACCGCAGTACGCGTCGATGTTGACGCTTGTGAAATGCGTGATGATAAGGCAGAAAAGTACGGCAAGAGTTGCGGCGCAGTCCGAGAGGGAGTCTGTTGCGGCGGCTTTTATCGTTGCGGACGAAATTTTCTTGCCGACGGAAAAATTGTAGTATGCCATATACGCCTTGACAAGTACCGAAGCGCACAGTATCACCGCCGAAACAAGACTGAAATTTACGCTTTCGGGCGTGATGATCTTTTCTACCGATGATTTTGCAAGTTCGAAGCCGACAAGCATAATTATCATCGAAACAACGAGCCCGGCGACATACTCGATCCGTCCGTGACCGAACGGGTGATCCTTGTCTGCTTTTTGTTCTGACATACGGAATCCGAGTAGCGTGATTATCGACGAAGCGGCATCGGTGAGGTTGTTGAACGCGTCGGACATGACGGAAATCGCTCCGCTGAGTATGCCTGCTGTCAGCTTGCAGGCGAAAAGGAGCAGATTCAGCACGATTCCGAGCGCGCCGCATAGCTTACCGTATGCGCTTCGGACGGACGGCGACGATACATCATCTTCGCCATGTATGAAGATTTTTGCAAGTAATGTTATCAATTGTTCTCTCCTTAAATTGCGATTTCGATCCCGACGGGACAGTGATCGCTGCCCATAACGTCTGTGAGGATGAAGCTGTCTGTCAAGCGTTCGCGAAGTCTGTCTGAAATTATGAAATAATCAATTCTCCAACCGACGTTTTTTTCACGAGCCTTCATCATGTAACTCCACCACGAATATTCGATCTTTTCCGGATACAAAAAGCGGTAGCTGTCCGTGAAGCCGTCAGCGAGAAGCTCGGTGAGTTTATCGCGTTCTTCATCCGTAAATCCGGCGGAACGGTGATTTGTTTTCGGGTTTTTCAGGTCGATTTCCTTGTGTGCAACGTTGAGATCGCCGCAGATTATAACGGGCTTTTTTTCGTCGAGCGTTTTGAGGTAGCTACGGAAAGCATCTTCCCAACACATACGATAGTCAAGGCGAGTCAACTCGCGCTGCGAGTTAGGAGTGTAAACGGTGACAAGAAAAAAGTCGCCGTATTCAAGGGTGATGACGCGCCCTTCCGTGTCGTGCTCGGCAATTCCGATACCGTAACTGACGGAAATCGGCTCGTGCCGCGTGAAGATCGATGTGCCGGAGTAGCCTTTTTTTTCGGCGCTGTTATAATATGCGAAGTAGCCGTCCGGGGAGAAGTCTGCCTGACCGGGCTGCATTTTTGTTTCTTGCAGACAAACGAAATCAGCGTTTGCGGAGTCGAAAAAGTCGGCAAAGCCCTTGCCGAGGCAAGCGCGGAAGCCGTTTACGTTCCAAGATATAAATTTCATTATTGTTGTTCCCTTTTAGATTGTTTTTTTGCATTTTCCACAGTCGGAGCAGCCGTTGCAGGTGATGCGAGAGGCGCAAAGACGGCACATATCTCCGAAACGAGGCTTATAAAGTTCGTCAGACGGTATTTCAATGCCGAAGCTGTCGGTTAAAATGAATTTTATCGGCTTGCCGATATAATTCATTTTGGATTTGTATGCCATTTCGCTTTGCACGCGCTTTGAAGGAATGCGGTAACGTTTGCCGTCCTTGACGAAAACGGTTCCCGTTTCGATGAAATTAAAGGTTACGTTGTGGCGTACACATTCGTCGCGAAGCGATATGACCCAATCAAAATAGCAAGGGCGAGCGCCGTCGTAGTTTTCACCTCCGCAAAGCACTTGCTCGATCTGTCCGTCAATGAGATATTTTTCTATGCTGACACCTCCGATATAGGGCGCGCACATGATCCCCTTGTGTTTGAACGGAAGGGAGAGAAGCTGAGGAATCCTTTCGTCGGCGCGGCACTGGTTTTCGCAGGTTACGTTGAAAAATATATTTTCCCAACCGTCGCCCCAGCCGTCCGGCAAGCATTCGCGTACTCATTCGGGACGTTTTGTGAGCAGGAAAAATACCACATCAGAGCGAACGCGCATCATTTCCCATGCTTCATCGCGCCAAGCATCCGCTTCGGGAAGAAAAAAGTCCGAATTCATGCATACCCGGACAGTTTCGCCGCTTTTGATTTTGTATGCGCCGTGTCTGTCGCGTTTTAACGGATAATCGAATCCGGATTTTGTTTTGTAAATGACGGAACCGTCGCGGTCGCGAGTGCGGTCAAGGAAAAACATATAGCAATTTTCACAGCCCTCGCTGATTTTTTTACAGCCGTGCCACGGATTCCAAATATCGTGCATACGTTCCTCTTTCCTTGTGTCGCTAACCTTATTATTATAAACCGTCGAAGTGCGGTTAGTCAATGGCAACGTTCGCGATGGTTTGAGGCTCATAGACGTTATGGCGTAAAAAGAGGTGTGACATAGTCACACCTCTTTTTGCATTTTTGAGTTGTTATCAGTAAGCAATTCCCTGCCATACCATAGCATCCGCAACCTTTACGAAGCCTGCGATGTTTGCGCCTGCAACGAGGTTACCGGGCATACCGTATTCTTCTGCGGCATTTTTGGCAGCCGCGTAAATGCTTTTCATGATTCCGTGTAGCTTTTCGTCAACTTCCTCTGCCGACCAAGACATTCTGATCGAGTTCTGCGTCATTTCAAGACCGCTCGTTGCTACGCCGCCTGCGTTTGCGGCTTTTGCGGGAGCGAAGAGAATACCGTTTTTGAGGAAACATTCAACTGCGTGCGGAGTTGAGGGCATATTTGCGCCTTCCGCAACGGCACGACAGCCGTTTTTGACGAGAATTTCGGCGTCCTTTTCGTTGATCTCGTTTTGAGTAGCACAAGGAAGCGCGATGTCGCAGGGGATAGTCCAAATTCCGCTGCAACCCTCGGTGTAAACCGAGCCGGGAACGCGTTCTGCGTAAACCTTGATTCTTGCACGTTCAACTTCTTTGATCTGCTTGATAACGTCAAGCTTGATGCCGTCTGCATCGTAGATATAACCGGAGGAGTCGCTCATTGCAACGACCTTTGCGCCGAATGACTGCGCTTTTTCGCAAGCGTAGATTGCAACATTACCCGATCCGGAAACGATTACGGTCGAACCGTCGAAAGAGAATCCGGCGTCTTTGATCATTTCGTTTGCGAAATAGCAAAGACCGTAACCGGTGGCCTGCTTTCTTACGAGAGAACCGCCGGATGGAATCGCCTTACCGGTGAGTACGCCTGTGAATGAATTGGTGAGGCGCTTATACTGACCGAACAAATAGCCTACCTCGCGTGCACCGACACCGATATCGCCGGCGGGCACGTCTGTATCGGGACCGATGTGACGATAAAGCTCGTTCATGAAGCTCTGGCAGAAGCGCATGATTTCGTTGTCGCTCTTGCCCTTGGGGTCGAAGTCGGAACCGCCCTTGCCGCCGCCCATGGGAAGGGTGGTAAGTGCGTTTTTGAAAGTTTGCTCGAATCCGAGGAACTTTATAACGGAAGCATTTACGCTCGGATGGAGTCTGAGACCGCCCTTGTAGGGGCCGATTGCGGAATTGAACTGAACGCGGTAACCGCGATTGACCTGAACGTCTCCGTTGTCGTCAACCCAGCTTACGCGGAATTGGATGAAACGTTCGGGCTCTACGAGACGCTTGAAAACGCCTGCTTTGATATAGTCGGGGCGTTTATCCGCGACTGGAGAGAGTGATTCGAAAACTTCACCGACTGCCTGAAGGAATTCGGGTTCGTGAGCGTTAGTTACGGACAGTTTATCGTATATTTCTTTCAAATGTGCATTTTTGATTTCCATTGTAATGATCTCCGATTTCTGCGGCTAAAGCCGTTTTGTATAAGATATGTTGTATTATACAACCGATTTGAATGAAATTCAATAGACTTATTCAAAAAACACATTATTTTACGAATTGACAGCCAAACTTACCGAAAAGCTGAAGTGTCGGCAAAGAAAAGTTGCATAAATTCAAGAGTAATAAATTGCAGCGGCGCACGTATAATGTATTGTCAAACTGTTTTGGGGGATCGTAATGCGCGACGTCAAACGATATTTTTACAACGCAATATTGCTTTCGCTTTCCGCGCTCATTATGCGAAGTGTAGCTGTTGCGTTCAATGTATACGTAACCGAAAAAGTCGGAGCTGAGGGAATGGGTATACTTACCCTTGTCGGTTCCGCGTACGGCTTTGCCGTCACCTTCGCCACGTCGGGAGTGTCGCTTGCGGTTACACGGCTTGTTGCAGAAACGGTGGTGACGGCTCCGCCGCACGAAGCGTCGCACCGTCTCGGAAATGTTGCGCTTGTGACGGCGGCGTATTCCGCCGTTTTCGGCGGACTTGCGGGGGCGGTGTTGTTTTTTGGCGCCGATTATATAGGTGTATCTCTTTTGGAAGACGAAAGAACTGTCGAATCGCTCAGAATTTTTGCGGTTACGCTTCCGATGTCAGCGCTTGCAAGTGCGCTTTCGGGATATTTCAATGCTTGCAGACGTGTGTCGAAAAATGCTGTGGCACAAGTGGCGGGGCAAGCGATAAAGATTGCGGCAACAGTTTCTGCGCTGTCGTTTTTTGCTCCGTCCGGGCTTGAACCGATGCTTGCGATAGTGTCTGCCGGCGGTGCTGTGGCGGAAATAGGAAGCTTTATCGTTGCTTTTTTTCTGTATGTGGCAGACAGACAAAGAAATTATCCGAAAAAACCGATTTTTGTGGAGCGAACCGATTCCGAATCATCCACGGAACTGTGCGCGGACACAAAAATCGACGCGGCAGGTAGCCTTTTGTCAACTGCCCTGCCGCTTGCGCTTTCGTCATATATCAGAAGCGGACTTGTTACGCTTGAGCACATCTTGATTCCGCGAGGACTTCGAAAAAGCGGCAGTTCTTATTCGGCTGCGCTCGCTTCGTACGGCGTTTTGCACGGCATGGTTATGCCCGTTGTGCTGTTTCCGTATGCGGTGCTCGGCTCTTTTACGTCTCTGCTCGTTCCGGAGCTGTCGATATGCCGCGCAAAACGTGAAAATGAACGTATACGGCATATCGCAAGGCTTGTTTTTAGGTCAACTCTAATTTTTGCGGTTGGGACTGCCGTGATAATGGCGGCATTTTCGAATGAACTCGGACTTGCGCTTTATGACAGTGAGGAAGCGGGCGAATATATACTGATGCTTTCGCCTATTATTCCGGTAATGTATTTGGATACAGCCGCGGACAGTATGCTTAAAGGGCTCGGACATCAGCTTTTTTGTATGCGGGTCAATATAGCGGACGCTTTGATATCAGTTGTGCTTGTGTGGATCCTTGTGCCTATGTGGGGCGTAAAGGGATATGCCGCCGTGATCGTTGTTTCGGAGCTGTTTAACGCGACCGTGTCTATATGGAAGCTCATTTCCGTGACGGGGATGAAAGCGGAATTTGTGAAATGGTTGCTTCGACCGCTCGCGTCCGCGACGTTTGCGGCTGCGGCTGTCAAGTATGTGTCCGCGCCGAACGCTGACGGACTCGGCGTTACGCTTGCTATTGTAGGTACGGTGGCGCTTTATGCGGCATTTTTGGTTGCATCGGGTGCGGTTACCGTAACCGACGTCGGGTATGTCGTGGGAATTTTCGGTAAAGAAAAAGCGAAAACTGAGAAAAAGACGCGAATGGCGCAAAAAGCATAGGCGAAGATTAAATTTTTTTGCCTTCGCCTATTGCTTTTTTGAATTTGTTGTGATATACTTTTACAGTCAGCGAAAAAAAGAACATTCGGCGCCATAGCCAAGCGGTAAGGCAGAGGTCTGCAAAACCTTTATCCCCGGTCCGATTCCGGGTGGCGCCTAAAAGAAAAACCATCCCATCCGGGGTGGTTTTTCTTTTATCCGAAGGGCGGAATCGGCGGTGCACGCTTGCGTGCACTTCCCGATACTCCGTGGTGGCAAGCGCAAGCCAATATAACGCTTTACGGCAGGGCAATGCTCGAATGCCTTGAATATTTTGAGGATCCGAAAATACTGACAGACGCAGAAAAATTGCCGTATAATTCCGAAACGGCAAAGATAAAGTCGGCTCTTTTGAGGAAAATATTGGATTGACAAGACCACGGCGGCGTGATATAGTGTAATTAAACTAATTAATGAGAGGAAAATATCATGAAATTACTTCAAATTGACTACGATTATTACCTGTATCCGCAAGGAATGACGTGCGTTGAGGATTTTATCGCGTATGCAAATCAAAATTATCATTCTTTTATAGAATTGATGCAGTTTAGTATGGAAAATTGCGTTTTTCCGTATCTTATAAAGGAAGATGCGGAGAAAACCTATGTCAACATTGCGGAAATAGATCAAATTAAAGAGGTTGAGGCGACGTTGCTTGACCGCGCCGATTACGATGAACGTCTGCGTTGCGTTGTCGCGAAAAAGTGCGTTGACTGTGAATATTACACAGAGGGCGATTCCGACGACGATCTTGAAGAACATAGGGATCGGCTTTCGCTTGACGGAGACTGCGCTATGTACTCGAAAAAAGAGAATTGAACTGCAAAGCTTGACGTGAAATAATGAAGATAAACGTTGTAAGCTTTAATATCAGATATA
>CAZPJU010000065.1:0-6244 GCA_964586965.1 uncultured Lachnospiraceae bacterium
GTCTGCCGCACGAAAATACGGGTTAACCGTGTCAAGGTCGATCAGCGTTACTTTGTGCTCCGGATGCTCGTTTTTCGTTTTTATCGCAAGCGCCGTTGCGACGTTTGTTTTTCCGGCACCGTAGTGACCGGCGATTATTATAATTTTTTTTTCGAACATGATTTTTTTCTTAGGTAAAAAATATTTTTTCATATTATAGCATAAACGAATATTTATTGAAAGTACAAAATCGTTAAAATCGAATAAAAAACGAAAAAAATATATGTGAAAATTGCATATTGCGTGTTTGGTTTGTTGATTTTGAAAAAACATACCTGATACGGTGACTGAAAATGTATTATTTTTTTGTGATTTTATTTGAACTATTCCGGATTTCGTGATATAATATTATCCTAACTATGCAATAATCGCGGTATTGGCGCTGTTTTTACTCGGCGCACCTGCGTTTTTCTATAACCGACTGCTTTTATACGGAGGCAAGGAAAGTGTATGAAAATGTTTTTGGAATGGGCGGAGGCTTTTGCGCTTGATATTTGGGGAACGCTCAAACTCATGAGATTTGTTGACGTTTTGGATATCCTTTTTGTTACTCTGCTTTTTTATTATGTCTACAAATTTATAAAAACAAGACGTGCCGGAAAACTTGCACTCGGAGTCGCTGTTTTTATCGTTTTGTTGATGCTTACCCGCGCGTTTGATATGCAAACGGCACAGTTCCTTTTGACAAATGTATTCCAAATCGGACTTATTACGGTTATAGTTGTGTTCCAGCCCGAATTAAGATCGGCTCTTGAAATGCTCGGCGGAGAATCAATAAAAGGCGTCAAAGCGTTCGGTGAATCAAAATCGACGGAAAATATTAAAAATGTTATCGATGAAGTCGTAGAGGCTGTTTTTGATATGTCCGATGATAAAACGGGTGCGCTCATCGTTATGGAACGTACAACTCTTTTGGGAGATCAGATCATTACCGGTACTGTTGTAAATGCGGACGTTCAGGCAGAACTGATAAAAAATATTTTTTTCAATAAAGCGCCGATGCATGACGGTGCAATGATAATCAGAAACGGTCGTATTCATGCCGCAGGCTGTTTGCTTCCGCTTACACAGCGCACGGATCTTATTAAAGCACTCGGAATGCGTCACCGTGCGGCGATAGGTCTTTCGGAAAACAGTGACGCAGTCGTTGTTGTTGTCAGCGAGGAAACTGGTAATGTATCTGTTGTTATAAACGGAGAGATCACACGAAATTATACAAATGAAAAGCTGAAGTCGGAGCTTATTTCGCTTTTTGATGCGGATGATGATTCAAGCAAATACGGTGTAATCAAACGCGTTAAAAAGCAAAAAAACGAAAAACGCAAAAAAAAGGCAGAAGGAGATACGCTTTGAGATGAAGAACAAGACAGAAGCTCGAAAAAATCATCACATCGCGGCAAAGCTCGTTTGCCTGCTGATTGCACTTGTGCTTTGGATATACGTTATGGATTCCGAAAATCCGGATTGGGAAGAAACATTCGAAAATGTCCCGATTACACTCATTAATACAGACGATATCGAGATAGATAACGGACTTACCATATACAGTGGCTATTCCAATACGATCAATATAACTGTACGCGGACGTAAAAATGAAATTTCCGGGATAACAGCGGACGATTTCAGTGTTACGGCAGACGTTAAATCAATCAAATCGGTCGGAGAGTATACGCTTCCGGTTGTTGTTTCAGTTGATAAAGATGCGGATATCGTGTCTCGCTCGGTCGAATCTGTCACTGTGCTCGTAGATAAAAAGGAAACGAGAACGCTTAATGTAAAAACAAAATACGGTGAGCTTATCATAGAGTCCGAATATTCTCTCGGAGACCCGGAGCTTTCCGTTGAAACGATAACGGTGACAGGTCCATCGCGATATCTTTCCGATATTGATTATGCCGAGGCTACGATACCGGATCTCGGACGTGTTACGTCGTCTTTGACCGTTTATGCCAATGTTAAGCTTATAGATAAGGACGGAAGCGTTGTAACAAATCCTTTCGTTTCAACAACGCATACCGAAATCAGTGTTAAGGTTCCTGTTTATGCGTACAAAGAGGTGCCGCTGTCCGTTAATTATAAGTACGGCTATTTTAACGATGAAAACAGCTTTGTTACGATGTCCGCCAATTCTGTTTACGTTAAGGGAGATGCCGCGCTCGTAAATGCGTTAGATACGATCGTCGTTACAACGATAGACGAAAAAAAAGTGGACGATGACGAGACCATTTCAGTTAAACTTACGATGCCCGACGGAATCGAAAATCTGTCCGGAGTCGAATTTGTAGATGTAACTGTGACAAATATCGGCACCACAACAAGAAAAATGATGCTCCCGATCGACTATCTCGAAGTCGAAAATCCGAACAATGCGATATACAGCATAGAGGATAAGTTTATTTCGGTTATTTTGCGCGGATCAAATTCGGAACTTTACGAATTGCCGTATTTGAGCGTTACGCCAAAACTTGATCTTTCACTTTATGACGAATCGACTTCGGGAACGGTAACGGTGCCCGTTACGATCGAGATCAATTCCGAAAATATTATTTATGAGATCGGAACGTATTCGATCGAGGTAAAATTCGGGGAGCAAAAGGAACAATAACTTTTCTGAAAAGAGGAATAAATGTCAGCGGAAAATAAATACAGGAGCAAGCGAAAATGGGAAGTGTCCGGAGAGCTTGACGAAAATGCTGTTTGCTCGATAAAAAAATCACTCGGAGTTTCGCCTGCTCTTGCACGCTTGCTTTATAAACGCGGTTGCAAAACACCCGAATCGGCAGGCGCTTTCATAAGGCGTGAGGTCGGAGCGTTCCATAATCCGTATTTGATGCCCGATATAGGCAAAGCGGTTTGCAAAATAAAGGACGCGTTGGCGAAAAATAAAAAAATAATGATCTACGGTGACTACGATGTTGACGGAGTCACTTCCGTGAGTGTGCTCTATCTTTACCTTGCGTCTTGCGGGGCGAATGTGGAATATTATATCCCGAAGCGCAGCAACGAAGGCTACGGGATGTCCGATGGCGTCGTAAAACGCATGATAGATGAGGGCGCAGGGCTGATAATCACTGTCGATACGGGAATAACCGCTATTGACGAAATAAAGCTTGCGAAATCACTCGGATGCGATGTCGTTGTAACGGATCACCATGAGTGCAGAGAAGAACTTCCCGATGCCGATGCCGTAGTTAATCCGCAAAGGCACGACAGCGAATATCCGTTTTCGGAGCTTGCCGGCGTCGGAGTTGTATATAAGCTTGTGTGCGCGCTCGAAAATGAGCTTCATACGGACGGCGATCTCGAACGAGCCGTTATGAATGTAAGCAATAAATATATAGACCTTGTTGCAATCGGCACAGTGGCAGATGTAATGCCTGTTTCAAATGAGAACAGGCTTATAATAAGTTACGGGCTTTCGCGTATGGAAGCGGAAAAAAGAGTCGGACTTGCCGCGCTTATGGAAAGTGCGGCGGGCGGAAAACAAAAGCCCCAACGAATAACGTCAAGCTATATCAGCTATACCATCGCTCCGCGTATTAATGCGGCAGGTCGTATAAACGATGCTTCCGTTGCCGTTGAACTTTTTTTGACAGACGATGAAGCATACGCACATGAGCTTGCGGAAAAGCTCTGCGCCGTAAACAGAGAGCGTCAGCTCCTTGAAAACGTAATCGCAGAGGAAGCCTATGCGAAGGTAGCCAAAACACATGATTTTTCAAAGGATCCCGTGATTATAGTGTCCGATGAAAAATGGCATAACGGGATTATCGGTATAGTTGCTTCGAGAGTTACCGAAAAATTCGGATGTCCCTCTATTTTGATCTCTTTTGAGGGCTGCGAAGGGAAGCCGGATGATTTCGGAAAGGGCTCCGGCAGAAGCGTTCACGGTCTTAATTTGGTTGAAACGCTCGGTGCGTGCAGCGAATATCTTGAAAAATACGGCGGTCATGAGCTCGCGGCGGGACTTACTGTTCGTCGCGATAGGCTCGACGAGCTTAGACGTGCGGTTAACGAAGCTGCGCGTAAAAGCCTTGCGGCTTCAACCGAAGAACCGACGCTTACAGCCGATGATATTCTTGAATTCGATGAAGTCAATCTCCGTCTTGCGGATGAATTGCTCTTACTTGAGCCGTACGGTGTCGGAAATCCTACTCCTGTGTACATAACTACGGGATTGACCGTGAAAAATGTGTTCGGCGTTGGATCTAATAAGCATACACGCCTTACTTTAACAGACGGAAATACTTGTGTTAATGCAATGTGTTTCTCCGTTTCGCCGGAAGAACTCGATGTTTATGCGGGAGATACACTTGATGTTATGTATAATCTCGATGTCAATGAATTTCGCGGCGAACGGTCGGCACAGATGATAGTCAGAGCGGTCAAAAAAAGCGAAGCTCAACTGACAATCGAAAACAATGAGTATGAGCTTTACAGAAAAATGCTCTGCGGAGAAAACATCGACGACGAAACCGATCTTGAGAATTATATCCCTTCAAGAGAGGATTTTGCGGCGGTTTATCGCGTTATGCGACATGAAATAAGCATGAAGCGTACAGATGTGACTGCAAGAGGCGCCTCGGCGCTTGTTGACGGCATGGTGCGTATGAATTATATCAAGCTGAGACTGATATTCGATATTTTTTCGGAAATGAATATTTTGACGGTCAAAGAAACGGATCGCGATAGGTTTACGATCGGTATGTCACCGTCCAATGAAAAAGTTCAGCTTGAAAAATCAAATATTTTGAAAAGGCTCAAATCAAAGTATAAGTACAGGTGAGCATAGTTTGAGATAATGACGGAGGTGACGGCAGATGAATGATGAAACAATGATCTCTGAACGCGAAAAAATATATTCCGAGTTCTCGGAAACTATCGGAGCATACGGCAAATTTTACAATTGGGATAAAATCAGAGCCGCTTTCGATTATGCATACGAGCTTCATAACGGTCAGTATCGTCAAAGCGGAGAGGCGTATATAAACCATCCCGTTGCCGTTGCCGAGATCGCAGCCTCACTCGGACTTGATACTGACAGTATAGTGACGGCACTTCTGCATGATACGGTTGAGGACTGCCCTGATAAAACAAATATTGACGAGATAATGTCTCGCTTCGGGCAGACTGTAGCGGAGCTCGTTGACGGACTTACGAAAATGGTCTCGATCCATGTGGAGGACCGAGAATCACGCCAGATCGAGAATATCAGAAAGATGTTGCTCGCAATGTCAAAAGATATAAGAGTCATCTTTATCAAGCTTTGCGACAGACTTCACAATATGCGGACGCTTTCCGCACGTCCTGAGGCAAAACGTCGCTCTACGGCGCTTGAAACAATGTACGTTTACGCGCCGCTCGCACACCGTCTCGGTATCCAAAAAATCAAGCAGGAGCTTGAAAATCTTGCACTTTCATATCTTGATCCGATCGGATATGCGGAGGTGAGCGAGTATATCGAGAAAAAGTACGGTCAGACGCGTGACTTTATTGAAAACGTAAAACAGTATATAGAATCGAAGCTCTCGAAATACGATATCGACTTCACTCTTTCCGGAAGAGTAAAAACGGTTTTCAGTACATACCATAAAATGTACGATCAAAAAAAGAATTTCGACGAAATATACGACTTTTACGCTATACGTATAATCGTAGGCACAGAACTTGAATGTTATACCGTCCTCGGACTGATCCATGAACTTTATAAATCAATGCCGGGACGTTTCAAGGATTATATTTCGACACCTAAGCCTAATATGTATCAGTCACTCCATACGACAGTTATCGGACGCGACGGAATTCCGTTTGAGGTGCAGATACGTACCCGTGAAATGCATCAAATCGCGGAATACGGTATTGCGGCGCATTGGAAATATAAGTCCGGAGCCGAATCACGTGATGAGATAGACAAAAAGCTTCAGTGGATATCGAAGCTTATCGAGATCGAAGATGATACGCGAGATTCGGACGAATTCCTTGATGCCTTTAAGATTGACGTTTATCACGATGAAACTTTCGTCTTTACTCCAAAGGGCGATATAATCGCGCTTCCTCAGGGCTCGACCATCATCGACTTTGCCTATGCAATACATTCCGCTGTCGGAAACAGAATGATAGGCGCAAAGGTCAACGGTGTGATCGCTCCGATAGATCGTGTTCCGAATAACGGCGAAATAGTCGAAATACTCACCTCGTCCGCTTC
>CAZPJU010000066.1:0-6144 GCA_964586965.1 uncultured Lachnospiraceae bacterium
CGATAACTGTTGTTCCGAGGTGACCGATATGGAACGGCTTTGCGACGTTCGGTGAAGAATAGTCGAGAACAACGGTCTTTCCCTCTCCCTCATTTGTGCGTCCGTAATCGTCGCCTTTTTCGGATATCTCCGAAAAGATTTTTTTAGTTATATACGCATCCGCAACGCGGAAATTAAGATAACCTCCGGCAAGAGTCATCTCGGCAGTCTCGGAAAGGAGAGCATTTTCGCTTATATAAGTACTTATAGCCTGCGCTATCTTAGGCGGTGCATTGCGAAGTTCTCTGCTGAATCTGAAGCACGGCAAGGCAATATCGCCCATCGACTTATCCGGCGGATATTCGAGATATGACGCTATATCTTCGGCATTTACATTACTTTCGGGATAAAGCGCCGAAATTGCGGATTTTACCGCATCCGCAATCTTTTTTTTCAAAACAAGCATTTTTATATATCCTTTTGGGTTTTAATTTTCGATTTTTATCTGAGACGGCTCGTTATTTGCGGCGCCGAACTTTTCAATAATATTATGAATCTTATTAACGGGATCAAGAAGCTCGCTCATTGTATTATCGAGATTCAGCGTATCTATGATTGTTGCCACATACTTACACATATTGACTTCCGTATACCACGGGCGCGACTTAAGCTCGTCCGTTCTGTAAATGAGGTTGGTTGTGAAAATCTGTGTGAACGAACCGTCCTTGTATGCTTTATCGAATGCTTCAAGTCCGTTGCAGAACAAGCCGAATGAGCAGAAAACATACACATTCGCCGCACCCTTTTCCTTGAGCTGGCGACAAACGTCGATCATAGATTCGCCGGAGGAGATCATATCCTCAACGACTATAACATTCATACCCTTGAGATCACGTCCGAGATATTCGTGAGCTTCGATCGGGTTTCTGCCGTCAACTATTCTTGTATAGTCGCGACGCTTATAGAACATACCGAGTTCGATTCCAAGCACAGAGCTGTAATATATACAACGCGACATTGCGCCCTCATCGGGAGAAACGATCATCATGCTGTCTTTATCGAGCTTGATATTCGGAAACTTATTAAGAAGCGCTTTGATCATTTGATAATTGGGGTGAACATTTTCAAAGCCGGAAAGCGGGATAGCGTTCTGAACTCTGGGGTCATGCGCGTCAAATGTTATAACATTTGAAACACCCATAGAGGTAAGCTCCTGAAGCGCGCTTGCACAGTCAAGTGATTCACGTGCGGAGCGCTTATGCTGTCTGCCTTCGTAAAGCATAGGCATGATAACGGAAATTCTGTGCGCCTTACCTGCGATCGCGCCGATGATTCTCTTGAGATCCTGGAAATGATCATCCGGACTCATACGGTTATATTCACCGTACATTTTATACTTCACACCGTAATTAAACACATCGACAATAATATAAACATCGTGACCGCGAAGCGATTCGAAAAGGAGTCCCTTTGCTTCACCCGAACCGAAGCGCGGACAATCGGACTTTACAATGTAATTCTGAGGTTCACGTCCGCTCGGTGTACGCCATGACGCTATATAATCATTGACGGATTTCGCAAATTCCTCGCAACCTTTCATCGCAATGACGCTGAGATCGCCGTTAATACAAGTACCCATTTCAGTTTCCTCCAAAAATATAATTCTGTATTTCTTAGATTCGACAATATATAAGCTATTATATCATAAAATATTCAAATATAAAACACTTTGTTAAATTTTATTCGATTTTTTCTTTTTATACAGAATAACGATTGCACTGACGGATTTTTTTTGTTATACTTAACTATAAAGTAAGGATTTAATGTTAAGCGGAGATTCAAATGAAAAACAGTGTTTTCAAATTTTACGTAATAAAGTTGGTATTAATTTCGCTTGTTTCCGTCTGTTCGGCAGTTGCCGCTTATCTTGTGGGAAGCATCGTTTCACCTTTTGACGGTATTTTTTACAGAATAATAACAAGCGGAATACCGATGATTTTTTTCATGTACTTCATGTATACCGTCGAATCGCGGATAAAGATTCCGGAAGGTTGCACGATGTCTGCCGGTTATATGTTCAAATTCGCGCTCAGCGAAACGTCTGTTTATGCGATATTCCTTATTCCGTTAACTGTTATTTGCATTGCAAATCCCGAATTCATAAAAGGATCGGGGATACTTCAGTATTTTTACGCGTCTCATTCGCTTTTAACACATTTAACCGGAAGCGCTCTGATCAATCTTATCGGAATGAGCGTTATTTTCGGCGTCATCGCGGTTACAGCGCATTATATCAAGTCCACACGTCACGTGCTTTTGAATGCCCCGGAAGTGTCAAACGAACCCACAATCTCAGTTGACACAGACAACGTCAATAACGCTGAGTAAGCCGTTTTCGACCTTAAATTTCACTTCAAAACCTGCAAATTCAAAGCCGTACACGCGATTTGGATCATTTTGATATGACGGTCGCGGATCTTCAGCCAAAACCGCTATGAGCGCTGATATTTTTTCCTTTGGAATACGTCCGCAAAGTTCATCCGGAAAATCAACATCCAAGGAATAACCGAGTTTTTCATCCGCAAATCCGCCTACCGCATCCGGATGACTGTCCGACGACGGCAGATACGGTTTTACATCATATATCGGAGTACCGCTCATCAGATCGGCACCACTTACCCACAAAACCGGACCGTCCGCAGATGAAATCTCGATTTTTTCAAGTTTAACGGACGAAAGTCCGATCGGATTCGGTCTGTACGGAGATCTTGTCGCAAATACACCGACACGTTTATTTCCACCAAGGCGCGGCGGTCTGACTGTCGGATGCCATGTGTTTCTTTCGATTTTCGAGAATCCCCATATCAGCCAAATATGCGAGTAGCCTTCAAGTCCGCGAAACGCCTCTTCGCGTCTGTATTCGGGTTCGAATATTATTTTTCCCATCAGTTCAGGAACGCGTCCGCTTTGACGCGGTATCCCGAATTTTTCGGAAAAATCAGTCATTATCGTTGCGATTTTTTTCATTTCTTCTCCCGCCGCACCGCAGCTTCATGAATTTATTTCAATTTAATCATACATCATTATACACTCAATCGGCATAAAAAATCAATCACCCGTATTAACGTATACCAAAACAGCATCTTTGAGGTTACTATGAAAACTACAAAAAGAATCTTGATCGTATTTTTCACAACACTTGCTGCGTTTGCCGCGGCAGTCTGTGTTTCAGCCGCAACACTCAAACCGCCCATAAGCGTTTTGATTTCAAACGGCGACTGCGAATATATGATAGACCCGTACTTCACCGGCTCACGATATATATTATATTTGCCCGGCACTGTAGATCTTTCCCAAGTTACCGTTGAATATACAGGTTCGAAAATGCTTTGCGACGCTTCCGGTACGCCATCTCTTTATCGCGGAGACACCTTGATTTGCAATGCCGTCGGCGGAGAGATCAATGTCAAAGAATACAACAGTTCCGATAAAAACTACACAACATATACGATAAAGGTTCTGCACGGTGGAAGCGTCGGATCCGTATATGTAACTCTCGACGGTGGAGAAGATGCATTCAAAAACGTAAACGCCGCGAAAGAAAATAAGGAATCGGGCGATATCATAGTGCTTGACAAGCTCGGCAACCTCGTTTACAACGGCGAAATGACAAAGTTTTCCGGTCACGGATTGACATCATTCACCGCATCGGATTCAACAGACGTAAAAAATTCATACAACTTCAAAATCGGCAAAAAAACCGAGCTTTTGAGCGGTGCGGGAAAAAGTAAAAAATGGGTCTTGCTCACACCGCGTATGTATTCGGGTGAACGAGATTCGTCCGGGATGTCTCAAATTGCCGCGTTCGACACTTACAGCGCGCTTATCGGAGATCAGCGTGCAACGATAGAGGGTGAGTATGTCGATCTGTACATCAACGGCGAATATCGCGGACTGTATATATTGACAGAGCGAATGAACAATAAAGCTTCGATAAACGTTAATGATCTTGAGGATTACGTTACAAGTGAATCCGACGATTTGAAAACGATGAATTCATACAAAAACAAGGGGAAAGACACAACAATAAACACAGGTATCCGCCAATACACATACAATAAAAGTGCAAAACTTACCGATAAAAATCTCAATATAACCGGCGGTTATGTGCTTGAGGTCATGTGCGGAACTTACGAGGGCTGCGGATTTGAAACAAAGCACGGACTCTATATTTCCATAAAAAGCCCCGAAGTTTGCACCAAAGAAATGGTACAATACATCGCCTCATACGTTCAAAATTTCGAAAATGCGCTCTATTCAGATACAGGTTATAACAGCGAAGGCAAGCATTACACTGAATACGCCGATATCAAAAGTCTTGCGGACACTGTACTTGTTTACTCATACTACATCAATTTCGAATATTTCAGAACAAGCACATACATTTACAAAAATGCCGACGGTGAAGAAAACGATACCCTTACATTCGGTCCGGCTTGGGATTTTGAAACCGGAGCCGAATGTCTCGCAACAGACAAAACCCTTTTCGGAACTACAAACGGATTTGTTTACAATGTGGATCAACAATATATTTGGTCCGAACAACTTTGGCGTCACGGAGAATTTATGTCACTTATTGCATCGGAAAACGATCGAATGAAAAATATTTTAGATCAGCAGCTCGGTCACACCGATTCCGTAACGGTCAAATCGCTTTATTCCGTTGCAAATGCCGCCTCTCTTTCGGCGGATATGAATTACTCACGTTGGGGAGTAACAAATTTTAATGATGTTTTCTTTGATTTCATAAGTGCCGCAGACAAGCGATACAATCACTGGTATAACACTCTTTGGAATTCCGATAAATATCTCATTTCGCTCGACACTTCCGTAACAAAAAACGATGACGGAACACTGACGCTTAAGGCTGTCGTTAACGGTCAGAATGACGGAAAGATACGATGGTACAAGCTTGATGAAAACGATCCCGAAAATTCAAAGGCGCACGCTGTATTTTTCGATGAAATAACAGTGCCGAATGACGGAAGCAGATATTACTACACCGTCAAAGGTCCGAATAACGCTTATTATGAATACGCCTATGGAAAAATTTTTTCAAAAAGCGATATTCTTATGACAAGCGGAACAGTAACGGCAACTTACGTTGAGCCTGAGCCGGACACCGAACCCGTCACAGATACGACAGACGGAGAAAAAGGTTGTCAGAGCGTAGCATCTCCTGCAATATTTATTATATTTACGCTTATATTTCCCGCATTTATTAAAAGAAAAAAATCATATTGATTTCCCATATAGGAGGTAAAAAACATGGAATATCGTAAAATGAACGACCGCAACATTTCCCTTCTCGGCTTCGGAGCGATGAGATTTTCACGTGGAGATGACGGAAAAATTGACAGACCGAAGGCGTATTCACTGCTTCATAAGGCATACGAAGCAGGTGTAAACTATTTTGACACAGCGTACGTTTATCTTGACGGAGAAAGCGAAAAAATTGTCGGAGAAGCTCTTGCACAGTATCCGAGAGAAAGTTTTTGCGTTGCAACAAAACTTCCTTCTTGGGGAACGGACACTCCCGAAAAGGCTCGTGAGATCTTTGAAGAATCACTTGCTCGGCTAAACATGGACTACATAGATTATTATCTTCTTCATGCAATGAATCGCCGCAGTTTCGATGCTTTTGTCGAAAACGGAATAGTTGATTTCTGCGTTGAGCTTAAAGCTCAGGGAAAAATTAAAAATCTCGGATTCTCTTTCCATGACAACTACGAAGCATTCGAGCACATCATAAACAGCGGATACGATTGGGACTTCTGTCAGATCCAATACAATTATATGGATCAGTTCGATCAGGCTACGACAAAGGGAATCAGACTTTGCGAAGAAAAGAATATTCCTCTTGTTATCATGGAGCCTATCAAGGGTGGCACTCTCGCAAAGCTTCCCGATGAAGCAATGGTGCCTCTCAAGGAAATCGATTCCGATGCAAGTGCTGCTTCATGGGCGCTTCGTTGGGTCGGCACCGAGCCGAGAGTCAACGTTATACTCAGCGGCATGAACGAGCAGGATCAGCTTGACGATAATCTCGTTACATTCGGTGAGTTTAAGCCGCTTAACGAAGCCGAGCTCGACGCTGTCGAAAAA
>CAZPJU010000067.1:0-5818 GCA_964586965.1 uncultured Lachnospiraceae bacterium
TCCGTTGTACCGCCCTTTGTTGCAACCATTTCAACAAGTTCAGCAGGCTCTTTTTTCGAATGGATAACCATCTGAGCTGCGCCTATAACCGTTCTGCATATAGGTTCAAGCATGGTTTTGGGATCAAGACCGAGCGCTTCCGCACCGTCAACCATAGCTTTAATGAACAAATAAACATACGCAGGAGACGATGATGTTGCGGCAATAACCGCATTCATCCCCGATTCGGGAAGCTCAAACGCATGACCGCAAGCGGCGAACACGGCGCACACAGAATAATACTGAGACTCGCCAACGAATTGGTTACGGCAAAGAGCCGTTACACCATATCCTATGCGAAGCGGCATATTCGGCATAATTCTTATTACAGCAACATCACCGAGCACGTCCGTAACGGTAGACATTTCAACGCCTGCCGCAGGAAGAATAAAGGTTTTGTCCTGAATATTTGCCGTTTCTTTGATTTCCTCAAGTACCTCGGCAAG
This sequence comes from uncultured Lachnospiraceae bacterium, assembly GCA_964586965.1. GTDB lineage: Bacteria > Bacillota > Clostridia > Oscillospirales > CAG-272 > DTU064. The sequence continues at coordinate 486 of CAZPJU010000067.1, forward strand.
GTTCTGAGGCTTAACCGAAAGCACGACATAGTTACTTCCGTTTACAGCCTGAGCGCAGGTATCCGCCGCAATGAATTTTTTTCCGAAAAACTTTTTATACTGTTCCGGAAACTTATCATAAAGATAAAATTCCACGTTTTCGGGTCCGCCGTAATAAACAGTCAGACATTCAACCATCGCTGTTGTGAGAGCACCTGCTCCGATAAAAGCAAATTTTCCGTTCATAATATACCTCGAAATGAATATTATTGAGATTCCGCATTTAATTATATCCCATATTTTTATATTGTCAATTCTTTTTTCGATTTTTGTTAACATAAAAAAAGTAAAGCAGTCATTCTGCTTTACTTTTTTTGGTAATTAATATGCATTTTCGTTTTCTTCGACAACTACGGAGCCGAGACCTGCGTAATTTCTGTCGGCATCTGTGATCCAATGTTCAAGAAGTGAAAGTGCGTCATCGTAGCAAGCCGTCACTTGTGTTGACACCATATCATACATAAAGAAGCGCTGTTCATAATAAAATACGCTTTCATCAACAGCGTTGATATTTACGACAATACCGAGCGCCGCAAGGTCCTGCTGCACAGACTGCGCTATTCTGATATCTTCCTTATTTTTTACCGTCAAATACGTCATTGAAAACGCGTATGCGTCGTCAATTTTGCCGTCGCCGTCGGTATCAAGTCCGAGTTTTTTTATAATTTCTCGTGCTTCTTCCCTGTTTTCTTCGGTTGATTTGGAATAATAACCGAGATTGTTCATAAACGGATATCTATGATATCCGGTATTTTTTCTGTAAACTCCGCCTGAGCCGTCGGATATTTCACTTCCAACGATTGAGGTTGCAACCTCCTCGCGATTTGACGTAATTGAAGAAACTATATATTCACGGTCGATATAAAGGGAAATCGCACGACGCAAAAGCGCAGCGTTTTCCGCCTCCATTCCGCTGTATATGGAGCTGTTAAAATTATGGCACAGCATATATACACCGCTGATATCGTCGTATCCGATTTCCTCTTTCGGAATCGAATCTCCGGCTTCGTTATCAGGCACACTTCCGAGAAAATCAATCTCGCCGGATAAATACATGGAATACGCCTCATTCACGTTGTCTTTAACAGCTACGGATATTTTCTTAAGCTTAATTTCCGAGTTTCCGTAATACTTTGTATTTACGGAAAGGACATACGAAGCATTTTCCGAGGCTGACGAAACGACATACGCTCCCGATGTGGGGAACGGGAAAACTTTAGTCCACGCGGACGCGTCGATTATATTTCCGAAAATATCCGCATAGCCTTTAGTATATTCAACCGCATTTTCGTTAACTGCGTACAATGCCGGAAAAGCACACAGATCGGTAAAATAATCGCAAGGTGCATTGAGTGTAACCGTCAGTACGGTATCTGTTTCGTCCGCTTCGAGCATAAGCTTGCCGTCCTCATCAACAGCTATAATATCAAAAAGATACGCATACGGGCTTTTTATCTCCGAATCCACAACTCTGCGCCATGAATACACAAAATCCGATGCGCCGAAATCGGCGCTGTTTGACCACAAGAGTCCGCTACGCAAAGTAAAGGTATATACAAGTCCGTCATCCGAAACAGTACAGCTTTCGGCAAGGTCCGGGACAACGTTCCCCTCGGCATCATAAGTATAAAGTCCCGAAAAAAGATTTGATACAAGCGTAAGTGCCGTTATATTTTCCGCAAACGCCGGATCGAGACTGTTCGGTGCTTCGCAAAACATCAGTGACGCATCTGTTCTGTCTCCGTTTTGAGCCTTGGTAAAGTATTTGGCACCGAAATCGGTCGAATATACGCCTGTAAGCGTGCTTTTCATCAAATACGAATCTCTCAAGCCGTAAATCGGAACGATACATTCCGTTTCCATAAGCCAATCCTCCGCTATATGAAGAAAAGCTTCTTTTTTTGCCGGATCCGACTCTGACCTTATGCTTTCAATTAAGCTGTCATATTTTCCCCAATTGATCCCCGCCACTCCGTTTGATGACGAGCACGAAGAAAGAGTTCCGACTGTCAACGCAAGCGTCAAAAGCAGGATCAGCGCGATATTAAGATGTTTTTTCATTTTCGGGCAATCTCCTTCTCAACACGTCAAAAGAATTAACGTCCTTTATATTTTATCATATTTTTCACATTAGTCAAGTGCATTGCGAAATCGTTAAAAAACAGGTTACATAATTCGACCGTCTTATTGACAAAGAGAATCGCTTATAATATACTGACAATATAAACGGAAGTTCACGGAAACATAGCGTGAAAGGACAGTCTCACGCGCTGATTTAATTTTAGCCGCCTTAGGCGGAACGGAGGATTATTATGTTAGCTAAAAAGCCGCCTATGGGGTGGAATTCATGGAACACTTTCGGTCAAAACATTAACGAAACGCTCATCAAAGAAACCGCGGACGCTATGGTCGAATCCGGTCTTAAAGACGCCGGCTACGAATACATTGTAATAGACGATTGCTGGTCGCTTCGTCGCCGCGGTGCGGACGGAAGAATTGTCCCCGATCCCGAAAAATTTCCGTCCGGAATGAAAGCCCTCTCCGACTATATTCACTCAAAGGGATTGAAATTCGGTATGTATTCCGATGCCGGAACAAAGACCTGTGCAGGATATCCCGGTAGTTTTGAGCATGAATTCGTAGATGCGGAAACATTTGCCGAATGGGGCGTAGATTATCTTAAGTACGATTTTTGCAACAAACCAAAGCTTCAAGACGGCCCTATACTCTATAATCGCATTTCAATGGCACTCAAAGCAACGGGGCGTGACATTCTGCTTTCCGCCTGCAATTGGGGATCAGATCACGTTGAAACATGGATACGTTCGCACGGCGCCGATATGTATCGCTCAACCGGCGACATTTGGGACAATTTCGACAGTGTTCGTCGAATCGCGCGAAGCCAAATGGACAAGATCGCATACAGTGCGCCCGGATGTTACAACGATATGGATATGCTTATATGCGGTATGTATTCGCACGGAAACGTCGGTGGCGGTGAGCACGGTGGCTGCACCGACATCGAATATCGCACGCATTTTGCCCTGTGGTGCCTGTATCAATCACCGCTCATGATCGGATGCGATATAAGAAAGATGAACGACGTCACAAAATCCCTCCTTACAAACCCCGACCTGCTAGCAATCAATCAAGATGAGGACGCACGTCCCCCGATCTTCTTCATCGGTAACAACGAATCCAACGTTGTCGGTATGTTAAAGCATCTTTCAAACGGAGAATACGCATTTGCATTCGTAAATTATTCGGATCATGATGCATACGCGTCCTGCGAGCTTTACGACATCGGTCTTTCGGCGTACGCCGGATACGGTTTCGAGCTCACGGATATATTCACCAAAGAAGAATCCGGACCGTACTGTGATTACTTCCCCGCTTACAGAATTGCACCACACGACATAAAGATCCTGCGTGCAAAGCTTGTAAAAATGCACTGATGAAAGACGAAAAATGTATGCGCTGTGCCACTCATCTCTCATCTGACGAGATCGGACTTTACAAAAAGCTTATAAATCGCGGTGCGGAGCAAGGTCTTTGCATCAAATGCCTTTCGAATGAGCTTAACGTAAGCATAGATGAATTAAAAGAGCGAATTGAATATTTCCGCTCACTCGGATGCACGCTGTTTTTTCAATAAAACATCCCGCGAAAAAGATCATACTCTTTTTCGCGGGATATTTTTGTCATTTTTCGTCAGCCGGCGAAGCTTTTTCTTCTTCGTCACCGATTTCCTTTACTATTGGTATAAACTGCTCCGCAAATTTTCCGCGTCCTCTTGCTTTAACATAAAAATATCCGATAATCGAAAAAACGGTAGCTCCTATAAAATTTACTATAAGATCCTTCATGGTATCATGTAGTCCGATATCAAGATATCCGCCGACACCGAGCGCCTGAGTAGTTCCGTCAGCGTAAACGATGATCACGTCCTCTATTCCGTTTAGTTTTACGACTGTATTTGTTCTCGTTTCGTCAAGCATAACGGAATTTACAGAAGTCACAACGGAATCCTTTTGCATATCTATTCCCAAAAGATTATCCGCACCGTACTCGAAAAACTCCCATACAACTCCGACCGTCATCGAAAAGCAAAAAGCAACCACCGCAAGATACACCGGAGAAAGCTTCAGAGAAAATCTGTCACTTCTGTTCAAAAGATCAACAAGAGAAAAGCCTATTGCCGCGCAAAGGAATCCGTTCATTGTATGAAGGATTGTATCCCAATGCGGCACACGAACGTAAAAGCTGTTTATCTCACCCAATATTTCAGCCGAAAAAATGAACAGCAATATGATTATTTCAAGCACAGCCGGAAGCTCAACCGCGAATTTGCGCTCAAAAACGCTCGGAAGTATCATCAAAATAAGGCTCAACGCGCACAAAAACAAACTTTGAAAATCTCCGCGAAGCGCAGACATTACTCCGCTGACAATAACAAACAATCTCAAAGTAAGATAAACAACAAGCGTACTTTTTTTAGTATATACATTTTTACGACTGTATTCCGGTTTCTTAATTTTCTTCTTAAACATTTTCTTCTCCTTTCGCACACATCAATTATATTTTAATATTATTTTTGGGCAATGTCAATCAAACTGCCGAAAATCAAAAGAAAGTGTAAGAGTGCACAAAGCTTTGTATTGCCTTTTGTTTTTTTTCGTGATAAAATAGAGATATAAAGTTATGTTTTAATTCATATTTTCATTTTTTGAGGGAGCATAATGAAAAAAGCTGTATTCGTTACCGTTTGTTTGGCTTTGATTTTTTCTTTTGTTTCGTGCGAAAGCATCGGCACACCGATCGACACTGGCGTCGATTCGGACGGTATTGACGGTGGAATCAAATGGATATACGATCTTGACGCTTATCCGACCTACGGCATTGACCGTCAGCGTCAGAAGCATTATTACACCTATGACGTAACGACGAGCGAGATAGAGGAATACATCTCCATGCTGATCAATGTGGGATACACGGTTTCGGAAGCATACGGAACTGCGGTCTCTGATGATTCAACCTATCCTGTCGGTGTATTTACCGGCGCCGAAGCATACTATGTCATGACAAAGGATGATTCGAGCATAATATTGACCTACATTTATCAGTCCGACGGTACATGGATTTCCGAGGTAGATTCGTGACTTTATAAAAATATCAATCAAAGTATAAACAAAAAAATCCGCAGACAGAATATCTGTCTGCGGATTTTTTGTAGCTCGTAATCAAAACATGGAAAGCTGATTGGATTCGTCGATTCCGTCCAAAACGCCGTTACG
>CAZPJU010000068.1:0-5796 GCA_964586965.1 uncultured Lachnospiraceae bacterium
AGCGAAAGATATGTTGACAGCTTAACGTCGTCTTCAAGCCCTGTCGCGGTTATTTTTTGATAATCGAAATTGTCATACGTCGCGGTATAACTTCCGTGGTTCTGCATTGTTACGCAGAAAACGAATTTCGGCTTATCCGGATCTGCGCTTTGATTAATACCGTTCAAAAAATATCGGTAACAGGACATATCCGTAACGTACTGCCTGCACAGAGAATATTTCGATTGCATATCGACCTTAAATATCGCATCATTAAATCCGAAATAAGGATACACGGTATTTCTGTTCCATCCTTTGGTGTTATACGGATGAATCGCCATTGTATCGTATCCCACATTTGCAAGTTGTGCGGCAAGTGACGGAGTTTCGCTTTTGATGTACTGCTGGTAAGGGATAGATCCTGTCGGCAAAAATGCCATACTGCTGCCTGTCAAAAATTCAAATTCCGTATTCGCCGTATTTCCGCCGAGAACAGATACATGAAGATTTCCCTTGATCGTATTTTCCGAAAGCGAACGGAGAAACGGCATATAGTCCTCGTTTGTTTCGAATTCCGTCAAAACGGACAGATCCGAGAACGCCTCGTTCATGATGACGATAATATCGGGATTTTGTACTGTTGCTTGGCTTATTTCTTTGTTCTTTTCATCTGCCACCGCGGAATATTCTTCTTTTATTTCTTCTAAAATCTCATCCGAATATCCATCAGGCTTAGACACATTCACATAACGGAGCATCGACAAAAACGCTACGGTGAAACCGTTTCGCGAATACACAACCTTCGGCGTAAATAAATACGGATACATTCCGAAATCAGTATATGATCTGTCCAAATTCACGTAATAGACGACACCGCCAAGCATTACAAGCACAAGAAGCGATGCAACACTTCTGATAATTGCATTGTACTTTCGGTTATATTTTCTCGTTTGCCCCTTAAATCCGCGTTTTTTTTCGGTTTTGCGAAAAGCAATCTTTGCATCGAACACAAATGCAAGCGTCATTATCAGCACAAGCGCGCACATAGAAGCCGACATCGAATACGATATGTCAAAGCTGTAATTGTCAACGACGGATGCCGCAGTACCGAGGCTTTTCAAATCCCAAGGAAAAATCGGCGCATCTCTGAAAATAAGCACAAAATGCTCTGCAGTTCCGGCAACAAAGCCGTACAGTGCAACAAAAAACACCGGTATCGAACTTCGTCCGAAAGTAAAAAGCAGTAACACAGCTACAAGATACAATATCGCCATATTAAGCAAAACAATCTTGAATTTTATCTCAAACGGATTTCGTATCATACTTTCAAGAAGCAAGAACGACGCCATCGGAGCAAGCGCAAAAATCGTCCAGGAAACAGCGCGGCATTTCCCCGTTTTCATAAAAACAAAAACAGCAGTCACCGCAATCAAAAACAAATTCAAAATATAAAACATCAGTGAATCTTTATTTGGAGCTGCTGTTTTATTTGCCAACGCAAACACAAAAAGCTCAATTGCGATCGGCAAGCATTTTAACACCTTAAACGCTATGTTTTTTATCTCGGATTTATGTTTTTTCATATTTATCCTCAAGTAAATGCTTATTTACGTTTTATTATAGCACATCGTTCGTCGGAAATATTGTATTTTTCTTTAACATTAACAATTTTATCCGTTTTAGAAGCATATTTTTTGCAGTCGGCGAGCTCAAAATCGCAACATGAATAAATACACTTATAAAAACGCTTTATTTATTGTCGAATTGTGTCTTTGACAGGATCGGAACAATGTAGTATAATAAAAAGTAATTGTTTAATTTTCGGAGGCTCTGTAAATGTCATTAAAATCATTCTTCGCGCCGAAAGATATGTCTGTAGGATCGCCTTGGCTCAGAATCGCTGAATTTTCGATTCCGATGCTCATCGGTAATATGGCTCAACAGCTTTACAACACCGCAGACTCTATCGTTGTAGGAAAATATGTCGGTGACGACGCTCTTTCCGCAGTCGGCAGCGCATCCCCCATTCTTAATTTGCTTTTGGCTCTTTTGATCGGTATCTCTACCGGTGCCGGTATTCTTGTTGCACAATATTTCGGTGCTTGCGACCGTAAAAATCTTTCAAAAACGATCGGTAACTGTATCACACTCGCATTTATCGCGTCAGCGATCATTATGGTGATAGGTCCGCTTCTCACAAGTCCCCTGCTCAATCTTCTCCATACACCCGATTCAATAATCGGTTGGTGTGAGGATTATCTTAATATTTATTTCTGGGGTATTGCAGGATTTTTCTTTTATAATATTCTTTCCGGTATTCTTCGCGGACTCGGTGACTCTGTATCTGCTTTGATGTATCTTCTGATCGCAACCGTTCTCAATATCGGGCTTGATATCGTTTTTGTAAAGCGAATGGAGGTCGGTGGCGTTGCTCTCGCAACGGTTATCGCTCAGGGTATTTCCGCTGTATTCTGTCTTTTCAAACTCATGTCAATGCACGATCTGTTCGACTTGAACAAAAGCTGTCTCAAGCTTGATAAAACGATCACAATGCAGATCATTCGTCTCGGTATTCCCTCCGGTATCACTCAGGTAATCTTCTCAATGGCGATGCTTGTGGTTCAAAGCCTTACAAACAGCTTTGGAAACACGATCATTGCCGCAAACGTCGTTGTTATGCGTGTTGACGGCTTCGCGATGATGCCCAACTTCTCTTTCGGTCAAGCTCTCACAATGTTTACCGGTCAAAACGTCGGCGCAAAAAAATACGACAGAATCAAAAAAGGTGCAGTTCAGGGAACGATAATGGCTGTTTCCGTTTCCGCATTCTTCTTGGCGCTTATTCTCATATTCGCAGACCCGCTTATCCGTCTTTTCACAGACACCGAGGAACTTATCTCGATAAGCAAAACATTCATAACGATACTTGCAGTCGGATATGTCGCGATGGGCGTAACTCAGTCACTTTCCGGAGTTATGCGCGGCGCCGGCGACACAATGACTCCTATGTGGATCTCGCTTCTCACTACTGTTGTTCTTCGCGTACCGATCGCATATCTCATCGCACATTTCACTGTTTCCGATACGCTTCCGCACGGAAACTACCTTGCATTGCCGATATCACTGCTCACTTCGTGGGTTGCCGGAATGATAATAACATCAATCGCATTTGCTATTGGCGGTTGGAAGAAAAAATTGCCTTCTCTTGATTCCACGGAAGCGCAAGCCGAATAAAAACAACCTAAAAAACGCATTTGTTAAATGCGTTTTTTCTTTTTGCACAATTATAATTTGACACCGACAGCTATCGTATGCTATACTGTAATAAAATAAGATAAATATGAGGTTTGCAAAATGAAAACACGTTTGACCGCGATAATTCTCATCTTTGTTATGCTTATCATTCCCATTATATCCGCCTGTGCGGACGATCCCGACAGCAACTCTGACAGTACCGATTCTTCATCATCAACTTCCACCGCAGATACGGACGACACTGCCTCCGACGAAAGCAGTTATGAGGCACTCAAATACGGTAAAAATCGTCTCACATTAAGCAGGGTTACCGCACACGATCCCAGCATAGTTTACGACAGCAAAAGCGGTAAATACTACATTTTCGGTTCACACAGAGGTTGGGCGGTTAGCTCGAATCTTGCAAATTGGTCGCAAATTTCCCTGCCGATGGATTCCTCATACAAAAACATCTTCAAAGAGGATGCCGAATGGTCGTCTCAAGGCAGTTCATCATACGATGTAAGCGGAAATATGTGGGCACCGGATGTTATATATAACGAAGCCATGGGAAAATGGTGTATGTATATGTCGATCAACGGCGACAATTACTACTCCTCGATCGTTCTTTTAACGTCAGATAAGATCAACGGAAAATACACAAGAGTCGGAACCGTTGTTTACTCAGGTTTCACCAACTCTAAGCAGGTCAAAGCGACAGATTATCAAAAAGTCACCGGCACAACAAAAATAACAAGCTATCTTTCGAACGGAAACTGGAATTCTCAGGTCGGTCCGAACGCCATCGACCCTTGCGTTTTCTATGATGAAAACGGCGATCTTTGGATGTCATACGGCTCATGGTTCGGCGGCATATTCCTTATCAAGCTTGATAACGAAACAGGTCTGCGCGATTACGATTATACCTATAAAACAGTAAGGAACGAATCCGACATTTACTTTGGATACAGAATCTCAGGCGGCTACGGTTGCACCGGAGAGGGTTCCTACATCGTTTGGGATAAGGACACCGGTTATTACTATATGTACATATCCTACTGCGGTCTGAATGCAACCGACAATTTCTCCGGTTACCACATTCGTTTGTTCAGATCCGAAAATGTTAACGGCCCGTATGTAGATGCGTCGGGAAACTCGGCAATATGTAAAGCAGCCGGCACTAATCAGTCAAACAAGGGCATTAAGCTTTTCGGAAATTATTATTTTTCTTCGCTAAAAGGCAACGGTGATAACAGCAACAAGGGATATATGTCACCCGGTCACAACTCCGCATTTATTGACTCAGACGGTCAACATTACCTTGTTTATCACACGCGATTTAACCTCGGAAACGAATGGCACGCAGTTCGTGTACATCAGCAGTTTATGAATCAAGACGGTTGGCCGGTCACCGCCGTATATGAGCATCAAGGCAGCGTTATTTCCGAAACAGGCTACGAACTTGACGATATTGTCGGCACTTATGAATACATTGACCATGGTCTTGCCGCTGAAACCACTTTCACAGATATGCTCCCGACGCTGACAGTCAAGCTCACATCGGACGGAAAAATAACGGGAGATATAACCGGGACATGGGAACAGGTCACGGGAGACGACGGAAAAGGCTATTATGCCACATTTGAGATCAAAGGTAAAACATACAAGGGCATATTCTTCAAACAATACGATGAAAGCAAGAAACATAAAGAAACAATGACTTTCTCTCTCATCGGGGAAAACAATCATTCGATTTGGGGAAGCAAAATAAGCTGAATAACAAAAAAGACGCGCTATCGCGCGTCTTTTTTTCAACCAAAATCAGATTAGTCCGATCGTTTTTAATATAAATACTCCGGCAAATATTGTTCCGAGACTCATCACAGTCGAAACGAGCAATATCTGACCGGCGAGTTCGGCGTCGCTTTTCATGTTTTTGGCCATGATATAGCTCGAAATCGCAGACGGTGCGCCGAAAAGCACGAAAACAACACATATTCTCGCCCCTGTAAATCCTAAAAGTGCCGCAACCGTCACTGCCACAGCGGGAAGTACGATTGTTTTTAACGTTGCCGCAATGATTGCGGTTTTCAGCTTACCGTCACCGAAGCTTTCTTTCGTCATAGAAGCGCCGAGACTTATCATAGCCATAGCATAAACGGTATCCGCCAGTCGATCTGCTATTGAAATTACCGCTGTCGGAAGTTCAAAGCCTAAGTTTTCACGAAGCAACATAAACATGATCGCCATAACTGTTGCAATTATAAGCGGATTTGATGCAATATCCTTCAGGACAGTCAGCACAACCACTTTCACGCTCTGTCTGTTTTCGCGCTCAGTAAAAACTGACAGCGTAATAACCGCATACGCGTTAAACAAAACGATAGTAAACGGCATTGCTACCGCTATCGCGGCAAGTCCGTCATCGCCTGCAAGTCCTCCCGCAAGCGAAACACCGAGAACAGCAAAATTAGATCTGTAAACGCCCTGAATAAACGCCCCTTGACGAGCTTTATCTTTCACGAAAAGCGGTACCGTTACATACAAAAAGGCAACCGAAAGCGTTATTCCGATCACAACAAA
>CAZPJU010000069.1:0-5686 GCA_964586965.1 uncultured Lachnospiraceae bacterium
CAGTTCGTTAGCACTCAAAAGCTTCGAGTGCTAACTTATGGTATTATTTTAGCCTCACTCAACGAAAAAATCAAGTCTATTTTTCAATGTTCACATTTAGTTTACATATATTGTTCACCGAGTCGCAAAATCGTCTGTTCTTATTTTCAGTATTATATTAAATTGAAGGAAACCGCGTTTACCAAAGCATAAAACGACAATCAATCGCATATATATGATCACAATAAAACACTCATAACGGGAAAAAACAATGATTATCGAATCTGTAACATCATTTTTCGGGACATTGATGCCTGCGATACTTTTGGCAGCCGGACTGATAATCGGTGCAAAACTGCGCTTTTTTTACATATTTCATCCGATCAGGTCATTTCGCCTCATGTTCACAAAAAAGCACGACGGGATATCTCCGATGCGTGCCGCATCCATGGCACTTGCGGGAACACTCGGCGTCGGCAACATAACGGGAGTAACCGCGGCGATTGCCGCAGGAGGTGCGGGAGCAGTGTTTTGGATGTGGTGCTCCGCAGTCATTGCAATGTCGATAAAATACAGCGAAACAGCTCTTGCCGTGCGATTTCGTCGAAAAAACACTGACGGCTTTTACGGTGGCGCACCGTTTTACATAAGTGACGGAATAAAAGGGCGTCTCGGCGTGCGTTTGGGAGCTCTTTTCGCGATTTTATGTGTGATCAACTCAATAACCGTCGGAAATATTCTTCAAGTAAACGCCGCGGCGCGCTCGGCAGAGCTTACACTCGGAATTCCCTGCATAATTACGGGGACTGTCACCGCGGCGTTAACAGCAATTATCGTCTCAGGAGGTGCAAAACGTATCTCATCGTTAACCGCAAAACTCATCCCGATAATATCAGTATTGTATATATTTATGTGCAGCGTCGTAATTTTCAATCACAGAGAACTCATCGGAGAGGTAACATATCGCATATTTTCCGAAGCTTTTGATTTTTCATCCGCAGTCGGCGGTGTCGGTGGTTTTGCTGTATCGCGCGCGATAAGATACGGTGTAACGAGAGGTGTTCTCACAAACGAAGCCGGATCCGGAACATCTCCGACAGCGCACGCCTGCGCCGATGCGTCGTCACCGATGGCTCAGGGATGTCTCGGCATATTCGAGGTTTTTGCCGACACGATAATCATCTGTACATTCACCGCATACGCCGTACTGGTAGGAGAAGAAATCGGCATTACGGCATCAGAGGATGCGATCGGCACCGTATCCGAGCTTTTTTCTTCCGTATTCGGACGTTTCGGTGCTCCGCTACTCGTAATTGTCATTTTCGTTTTTGTTTTTGCAACTTTGATCTCGCAATTTTACTACGGCAAAACGGCAATTACTTTTTTCAAATCAAAAAACTCAATTTCGAATGTATATCTTCTCATATTTACGGCATCGAGCGTGGTTGGCTCCGTCATGCTTCCGAAACTTATGTGGCAGCTTTCCGATCTGACTGTCGGAATCATGACGGTGATAAATACCGCTTGCCTTTTGATCATGACAAAAGAGATCAAATCCTGTACCGACACAACTTTCGGTCGCGGTAAATTATACCGTTACGATCGAAAATGCCCAAAAGCAACGTCATCCTGCATAAATTCGGAAAATGGCTCAAAAACTTTATATTGATGAGAAAAGATCAAAGTGTTAAAATCAGTTCGGGGCATCCCAAAAGTAACTCAAAGCGAAAAGGAGGAAAATGAAAACAAACGAAAATTAATCAAAAAACTTTCAAAAGCTTAAAGAAAGGGGACATTTTTATGAAAAAATCAAGAAAAACGCTTCTAACAGCTTTTTTCGTACTCGGAATTGCGCTCATTTCGGTGATCACGGCATCTGCCGCTGACGTTGATGTCAGTATCAACGGAAAAACTTTTTGCAGCGGCGAAACAAAGCTGACCGATTCGACAACGACAGTACCGTTCCGTACATTCATTGACGAAATGACAGATGGCGGCGCCGAAATAAGTTGGGACGACAGCACAAAAACAGCCTATGCTGAATATTGCGGAGTTACAGTCAGTGCCACACTCGGAGAAAGCTACATAACGGCAAACGGCAGATGTCTTCCCTGCGGAACGGAAAACAATATTGTAAACGGAACCATGATCGTCGCTGTTCGTCCGCTTTCCGCGGTATTTAACGCAACCGTCGAATGGATATCGGAAAGCAAAAGCGTAAGAATAGGTGCTCCGAACGGTTTGATCGAATCTGCGGATGATTTTTATGACAAAGACGACCTTTATTGGCTCTCTCGCATAATCAGCGCCGAAGCGCGCGGTGAACCTTTGGAGGGAAAAATCGCTGTCGGAACCGTCGTTTACAACAGAATCGACTCCGAACAGTATCCGGACACGGTCTATGACGTCATATTCGACATGGAGCACGGAATTCAGTTCACACCTGCCGCAACAGGCTCGGTATATAATGATCCGACCGAGGAATCCGTTACGGCTGCAAAACTTTGCATGGAGGGAAAGCGCTACCGTTCGGACGCACTGTTTTTCTGCACCGTTGCAATCAAGGATACATCATGGGCAGGACGCAACCGACGTTACATAGAAACGATCGGCAACCATGCCTTCTTCGCTTAATAATTCAACAAAAGGACCCGACGTTTTCAAACGTCGGGTCCTTGAATCATTTTCGGGAAATCCGTTTGTGTTATATTTTTGTTATCCAACCGAATTTATCCTCGGTTCTTCCCCACTGAATACCCGTGAGTTCATCGTAAAGGCGCTGTGATATCGGGCCGATCTTTCCGTCGTTGATAACGATATCTCTGTTTTCGTCAACAAGCTCTCCCATCGGTGAAATAACCGCCGCGGTACCTGTGCCAAACGCTTCATCAAGCTTACCTGCCGCGTGAGCATCAAACAGCTCGTCTGCCGTTATCTTGCGTTCGATAACTTCAACGCCCCATGAACGCAAAAGCTCGATAACAGACGCACGTGTAACGCCCGGAAGAATGTTTCCGTCGTCAAGATCCGGAGTGATCACCTTACCGTCAACAACAAAGAATACATTCATCGCGCCGACTTCATCTATATATTTATGATGTACACCGTCAAGCCAAAGAACCTGTGCACATCCGTATTTTTCCGCCTTAGACTGACCTATGAGAGACGCCGCGTAGTTTCCTCCGCACTTAGCCTCACCTGTTCCGCCCTTTACAGCGCGAACATATTCTTTTTCTATGAAAATCTTCACGGGAGCAAGACCGCCCGAATAATACGAGCCCACAGGCGAGAGAATGATCATAAAAATATAATTATGTGCCGGGTGTACGCCAAGCACAGGATCGGTTGCAATTACAAACGGGCGTATGTAAAGCGACGTTCCTTCGCTGTGCGGTACCCATTCCGATTCGTATTCAACAAGCGTTTTGATTGCCTGAAGCGCATCATCCGCGGGAATCTCCGGTATGCACAGACGACGTGCCGTATTGTTCATTCTCGCAATGTTACGTTCGGGACGGAAAAGCTGGATTTTCCCCTCAGATGTTCTGTACGCTTTGAGTCCCTCGAACATTTCCTGCGCATAATGAAAAACCATTGCGGACGGTTCGAGCATTATAGGAGCATACGGAACGATTCGTGCATCATGCCAACCTTCGCCTTCCGTATAATTCATTATAAACATATGATCCGTGAAGTATTTACCGAATCCGAGACTTGAATCGGCGGGTTTTTCTTTAAGATTTTCTGCTCTTGTTATTTTTATGTCAAGCATAATTTTTCCCTTTCCGCATATCGCTTAATAATGAATTATTATACACCAAAGAAAATTTTAATGCAAGTTTTTTATGAATTTTTTCATTACAACGTATAAATTTCCCGTTTTAGGGGAAAATTCTGATGAAAATAATTATGACTTGGAGGTCTTTATGAAATTTTCAATTAAAAAAACTGCAATTTGCCTTGCCGTTTTGATGATTCTTCCCGTTACCGTCGCGGCAAAATCGGACAGCTCGATCGTTTCTCCGGCGATTTCGGTAATTGCAAACGAAACAACCGTCAAGGTAAGCGGAACAAGCGGCGGAAATGCTGTATTTTCCGCATCTGATTTTGATTTGACACTCGGCAAAAAGGTAGACAGTATCACGGTGCTGACGCTTCCGGACTCTGCCAAGGGCACGCTTTTGCTCGGTGAAAATCCCGTCGAGATCAATCAGACTATCAAGCGCAGACATCTTTCCTCACTCATATTCACCCCCGCGGATAAGTCTGAAACAAGTGCGAGCTTTTGCTTCACATCGGACGGCTCATATTCCGTCACCTGTGAGATCAGTATCGTCAAAGAAATAAACTCATCACCTAAAATAAGTGCCGACAGCGTAAGCGTCGCTGCACTCAGCGGCATTTCAACCGCAGTTTCGATTTCCGCACAGGATCCCGACGGAGACAACATCAACTATTTTATCACTGATTTTCCGAGCAAAGGCACAGCTAAGGTCGGAAGCGACGGAACGATCGTTTATACTCCGAACGCAAAAAAGCGCGGTCATGACAGTTTTACCGTTTACGCGCGTGACGAATACGGAAATTGGTCCGAGCCGGCAGAGGTTGATATAAAGATCAGCAAAAATAAAACGGGCATTGAATACAGCGATCTTGAAGGACTTGCCGTTTACAGTGATGCTGTCAAACTTTCATCATCCGGAATTATGAGCGGTGAAGAAAAGAACGGAAAAATGTATTTTGAGCCGAACAAAAGTGTAACTCGTGAAGAATTTATAACTATGCTGATGAAAACGATCGGTCTTTCCGACATTGACGAAATCGAAAGCGTCGGTTTTGCGGATGATGCAAGCATCAGCGAGAACGCGCGCAAATACTGTCGCGCTGCCAAAAAGCTTGGCATTGTTAACGGTTCAAGTGTTAACGGACAACTATATTTCAATCCGAAATCGGAAATCACACAAGCCGAGGCTGCCGTAATACTGAATAATCTGATTGGCGTTGACGAAGCCGTCGGAAAAAGCGCAGTTTCCGTTTTTGCGGAAAACAGTGTTGTTCCGGCTTGGGCGAAAAACGCAGTCGGCGCAATGCACGCAATCGGTGTAATGAAAATAACGGACGGCGGCGCCTCCGCGCTTTCCGCACTGACAAAAGGCGACGTTGCTAAAATTCTTTCCGCGATCATGAACATGGTAGTGAAATAAAAAAGAGGGCTCTCGCCCTCTTTTTTTATTTTATTTCGCATACTTTTCACGCTTTACATAATGAGTATGGAGAAGCTCATGAGCCTTGTGGCTGTTGGGCTCACCGAGATACTCTGCATAAAGCTTTTTAAGTTCTTCGTTTTCATGAGATTTTCTCTTAGCCTTGCCTTTATCCTCTGCATAAAGTCCCTTGGCACGTTCTTCCTTGGGATTTACATACTGAAGGTCGCAGGAGCTTATGATAGGAGTTCCTCCGCCCGTTACGCAACCACCGGGACATCCCATGATCTCGATGAAAGTATAATTTTTCTCGCCCTTTTTGATGAGTTCAAGAAGTTCAGACGCATTGCCCGTTCCGTGGGCAACAGCTACGCTTACCTTGGTGCCGTTAAGATCAATTTCGGCTTCCTTAATACCGTCAACGCCGCGAACAGCGGTAAATTCGACATTTTCAAGTTCTTTACCGGTAACAACTTCATAAACCGTACGCAGAGCAGCTTCCA
>CAZPJU010000070.1:0-5598 GCA_964586965.1 uncultured Lachnospiraceae bacterium
CGTTTTGCTCGGTGCGGAAATTCGTTTCATGCGCGAAAACAACAGCGACTACCTCGTATACGGATTGACTGAAGATTTTTTAAGGGATCTCGGTGATCCAAGACACATGAACATTTACACGCTTGCCCCCTTAATCAGAGAAAACGGCATGATGATCTTTCAGGCACACCCGTTCCGTCCGTCAATGATGGTTACGGATCCGCACTTGCTTGACGGAATTGAGATTGCTAATCTTTCGCCGTGGCATGAATCGTACAACGACATCGCTGAGGCTTGGGCAAAACGCAATTCGCTCATCGGCATCTCAGGAACGGATTTTCATGATCCGAATCACACGCCTCTCGGCGGAATCACAACCGAAAGCGAGATCAAAACGAGTGATGATCTTATTTCGATTCTTAAAAACGGCAATTTTGAGCCGATAATATTATAAAAAAGCCGCTATACAGCGGCTTTTTATTTTATAAACTGCTCATAATTTGAAAATTTAACATTTCCGCAATATGCACGGATCATCGCATCATATTTCAAATCGAATTTAGCCGCAAGGTCATACAAGCCCCACTGCGAAAGTCCGATTCCGTGCCCCCATCCCTTACCGACAAAAATAAAATTATTCGGATCGGTTGCAGTTGCTGTTTCCGTTACGATATAAGCTTCGGAAATCGAATCTATTGTTCCGTTTTTATATGAATCGGCAGTAACAACACCGACAGAAGCTGACGGCAAAAACATTTTTTCGCCGTTTGACGTGAGCACTTTGACTCCGTTTTCAAATGAGGAAAAAAGTTTGCCGAGCGAAGTCATGACAGCAAACGAGCAATTTTCAACTCCGGAAGTTTCTCCCGGAGCGAGGAGCTTATTATACGTCGTATAAACTACACTTCCCTTTCCCACAACGAAATTCGCACTGTTAAGATATGAGGAAAACGCACTTTTCACCTTATCTGTACGCTCTATTGTAACGCTGTTGTTAGCCTCATCGGTCACAGTGAGCTTATACACATAATTCGAATTTACCCCTGCCTTTTGGTCAATTTTAATTGACGCAATCGGAGAGGTAAGCTTTGTATAGCCTTTTGAGTAAAGATATTTTTGAAGCTCATCCGGCGACACCTCTTTAGTCCAAAATGCTTTTGAATGATTTCGATATTCTTCCCAAGGCGTTGAAACACTTCTGAGCCACGGCAAATCCTGCTTACCCCATATATACCGTGAATCGACAGTTGAATCACCAACACTTGAGGAATAATATGTTGACGCAATCTCGCCGTCATACGTAACAACAAGTCCCGCCGTTTCTTCAACTGCTTTTATCACGTTTGCATTTGCTCTCGCAACACCTTTATAAACCTGGCTTGCCGCATTATTACAAAGATTAAAGCCATATGAATTCCAATATTGATCAAATTCCGCTACGGCGTAAGTTCGAGCAAGTACGGAAAACGCTTTAAGCGTCTCAAGCGGCCATGAATTGGATATCTCATAAGGCACAACACCCAAAAGATACTTTTCAAGCGGCAAAACATTAACTACCTGTATACCGTCAATACTCTTTGATGAATTAACATAATGCTTATAAACAAAAACGCCGTCGTATATATTACCTGCCGGCGTAGCGGTATACGCTTCATCTGTAAGCGGATCAAGCGCAAGATACGATTTATCTGCACAGTCGTATTCAAAAAGGATCTCCGAACTGTTATGTGCAACGACAGTCACGCCCGTATTTGACGGAGACGCGACGTGCATTGTCACATCGGTAAAAAGAAGCTGAACTTCGGCTAATGCGGCATCCGCATCCGCTTTTGTTGCGTAACTGCCGATTCTTATTTTCAATTCACCGTTTATGTAAGACGGGATCGCGTAAAGCGATTTTCCCGAAATTATCGAATTAACGGAGCTTACGCCTTCAGTAAGTTTTTCTGTATTTTCATAAATAACGTCAAGCTCAATATGATATCCGCCGACAACCACATCGCTGTTGCTCCGGACATAAGAATTACCTATTGATTTTTTTGTATAGTTACAATCCGCAAGGATCGTTACTTTTGCTGTATCGGGTATTGTCCAAAGAGGAGTGAACGTTTTTTTGTTAAGCTCTATTTGCTCTGAGCCGACAGTATACCCGACAGTCGTTGTCGAAGTGAACGCCTCGTCTACGGAATCTCCGTAGACGAGACCGACAGCGACGTTGAGTTCTTCCGGCTCAGACGCGCTAACCTCTTCTACAATAAAGTAGATAGCGGTATACAGCGTTGTTATAACCGTCATAAGTATAAGCACCCATGCGATTATACGTACTGCGAGCTTACGGGAATCCACCTTACGGTTCTTCCCTTTTTTTTCAGTTTGCATGCTCAACTGTGTATTCTCCTCTGATCAATATTTCAGCACCCGAAGATGAGACAACTTTAATTCCCCTGCCGTCATTTGCGGGGATAAGAATGAGATGATTTTTGACAAGCATTTTTTGATCCGTCATTTCGGCTCCGTTTGTCAAATTAGCTATTGCGGGAAGTCCGCTCGGAACAACGGCAACAGCGCCACCGGAACGAAGTATTACCTCAAGCATACCATTCTTCGGATAAATAACATCGCCCTTTGCAAGCTTAACGGTTTCAAAGCTTGCATCCGTACTGATATACACATTTCCGTCCGAAGAATCAACTATATCATTCAAACGATTATCAATGCTTGCTTCGAGCGAATCTATGATCGCTTCGTATTCCTCACGCTGTTCTTTAAGCCGTGCTTCCAAATACGACTGTGCTACAAGAGGATCGGTCGTACTATCATATCCGCTTTCAACAGCCAGTGCAATCACGGACAATACGGCAGCCGCAGTGATCGCGATGATCAAAATAAGCGTTTTCTTTCCGAATTTCATATTACCTCCGTTTTATCAGATGAGTTTGATCTGTGCCGAGCCGGAATCGGCATCGGAAAGCGTTATACCCGTTGACGGGAGCTTTTGACGTCTGTATCTTGACGGATTCTCAAAAAGAGCCGCGGGATCGCGTTTAGATGAAATAACTCTTTGACCATCCTTCAAGCTGAAAAGCGTAACTCCGTGGGATGTACGTGTTGTTTTAAGCGGAATTTGAGCTGTTGATATAACAATTGCTCGATCTGTACTATTCATAAGCATAATATCAAACGGTTCATGTTCGATAAACGCCGCGACGGGAGCGGACGCATCGCTGTATGCTTTGGTTAATTTTTTTCTGTTTGTTTTTGTTTCGTAAGAGTTGAGTGGGATCTTAACTCCCTTACCGTTTTCAAAAATAAATACGACATTGACATCCGGTGAATACTCGCCTACCGGACACATCAGTAGCACACCTTCGCCCTCGTCAAAATTAAGCTTTGAGGGGACATAATCACCGAGCGAAGATGCCTTTTGCGTATCAAAATCCGAGACTTTTGCCTTATATACCTGGCATTTATCGGATATAAACAAAAGCTCGTCACGATTTTCGGCGTCCTCACAACAAAGAACCGTATCTCCCTCTTTCAGCTTTTGTTCATCGTTGCCTCTGTATGATGCAAGCGTGATCTTTTTGAAATATCCTGCCTTGGTCATAACCGTTTTGCAAGCGTAATTTTCGATAAAATCATCGGCTGTTACGGTTTCGATCTCATCCGCGGAGATGATCTCCGTTTTCCTAGGCTTGCCGTACTTTTTCTTTATAGCCTGAAGCTGCTTGATAAGCTCGCCTTTAAGCTTAATGTCATCGGAAATGATAGCTTTCATTTCCGCGATCTCCGCTCTTATATCCTCAATTTCCTTTATTCTGTTGAGAATATATTCACGGTTCAGGTTGCGGAGCTTGATTTCTGCGATATATTCGGCTTGAATTTTGTCGATTCCGAAGCCTTCCATAAGGTTCGGCACGACCATTGACTCTGTTTCCGTCTCACGGACGATTTTTATTGCCTTATCAATGTCTATCAGGATCTTTCCGAGACCGAGCAAAAGATGGAGCTTCGCCTCTTTTTGCTCGCAATCGTAAGTCAGCTCGCGTCTGTAACAGCCGGAACGGAAGCGGATCCACTCATTCAATATCTGCGCCACTCCGAGCTGACGAGGCGCACCGTCGATAAGCAAATTAAAGTTGCATCTGAACGAATCCTCAAGCGGAGTGAGCTTATAGAGCTTTTCCATAAGCTTATCCGGATCCGTACCGCGCTTGACATCAAGCGTCAGTTTGAAGCCGGAGAGGTCGATTTCGTCTCTGAAATCCGTGATTTCCTTGATCTTACCTTCCTTAAACAGATCGGTAAGCTTTTTCATTATAAGCTCGATCGTTGTCGAATACGGAATTTCAAGAATCTCGATACAGTTGTTTTTTTCGTCAAATCTGTACTTTGCGCGCAGCTTGACCGAGCCGACGCCCGTATTATAGATCGAAAGGAGCTGTTCGCGATCGTATATCAGCTTCGCTCCACCGGAAAAATCCGGAGCTTTTATTATATCAAGGAGCTTTTCGTTTGTGGTTTTGGGATTTTTAAGCAGTGCGATCGTACCGTCGCAGATCTCGTTCAGGTTGAACGAACAAATATTGGACGCCATACCGACTGCGATGCCCATATTGGGGTTTACGAGAATATTCGGGAAAGTTGTCGGCAAAAGCGCCGGCTCCTTAAGCGTATTATCGTAGTTATCAAGCATATCGACGGCATTTTTGTCGATACCTCGGAATATCTCGGCACAAATCGGATCAAGTTTGACCTCCGTATAACGTGATGCCGAATATTTCATATCGCTCGAATACTGCTTACCGAAGCTTCCCTTTGAATCTATGAACGGATGCAAAAGCGCTTCGTTTGCGCGAGTCATACGAACCATTGTTTCGTAAATCGAAGCATCGCCGTGAGGGTTCAACTTCATCGTCGCACCGACTATATTAGCACTTTTGGTACGCGGTCCGGTCATAAGTCCTTCACGGTACATAGTATAAAGCAGCTTTCTGTGTGCAGGCTTAAATCCGTCGATTTCAGGGATTGCGCGCGAAACGATAACTGTCATAACATAAGGCATATAGTTTGACTCTATCGTTTCGGTTATAGGCTGATTCACTATTTCCGCAAGCGGTACATTTTCTACTGTCGGTTTAGCTTTTTTTCTTGCCATCGGTATTCTCTCTTCACATCAAACTTTCATTACCGTATGATCGGCGGCGCGAATAAGTCTGTTATAAATAGCGGGAAGAAGTCCCGTTCCGCCGTCCTTAGGTAAATATGTATATATCTTTTTTATATTGGCGTTCTCAAGGCTGTCTGTATACCTGAGCGCGGCAAAGAGATTCTTTGCATGAGCCGGCTCATCGGCTCTTTTTCCTATTGAGTACGCGTTATTTCCGTATTTATCGGCATCTTCTTCATAGCAGATGAAGAACACGCCTCCTTTTTTCATTTCCGCATCAACGAACGACAAAACCGCTTCGTTTGTACCGTCGAGCAACACGAGCGGCACGCGCGGAGCATAATGCTTATATTTCATTCCGGGCGAAAGCGGCTTTTCTCCGGCTTTCAAGCCATCCGCGACCGTAACATCCGACGCGACGCACGAAAGTGCTCCCTCATCAACAGCTC
>CAZPJU010000071.1:0-5578 GCA_964586965.1 uncultured Lachnospiraceae bacterium
AGCTCCCCGTTCTTCGTTGGCCGGGCGGATGCTTTGCGGACGAATACCACTGGAAGGACGGCATCGGTCCCAAAGAAAACCGCAAAAAAATAATCAACACACATTGGGGCGGAGTTGTAGAGGATAACAGCTTCGGTACTCATGAATTTATGGAGCTTTGCCGTCAGATCGGCTGCGAGCCCTATATAAACGCCAATCTCGGATCCGGAACAGTTCAGGAAATGTCCGAGTGGGTAGAATATATGAACTTTAACGGCGTATCTCCCATGGCTGCTCTCCGCAAGGAAAACGGTCAGGAAAACGCGTGGGGCGTAAACTTTATCGGAGTCGGCAACGAGAACTGGGGCTGCGGCGGTTCTATGACTCCCGAATATTACGCAAACGAATATCGTCGCTACCAGACCTACTGCCGTAACTATCCCGACGCACCCCTTTTCAAGATCGCGTGCGGTCCGAACGGCGGAGATCTGCACTGGACAGAGGTTCTCATGCGCGAAGCAGGTCACATGATGGACGGTCTTTCACTTCACTATTACACAGTTCCCGGCACATGGGGCAACAAAGGATCCGCAACCGCGTTTGACGAAAAAGATTGGTATCGCACACTTAATGCAACCCTCAAGATGGAAGATATCATCAGAGGTCATGAGCGCATAATGGATCGCTACGACCCCGATAAGAGAGTTGCTCTCATCGTTGACGAATGGGGCACTTGGTTCGACGTTGAACCCGGAACAAACCCCGGCTTCCTCTATCAGCAGAACACAATGCGAGACGCACTTGTTGCCGGCATCAACCTTAACATTTTCAATAAGCATTCCGATCGCGTAAGAATGGCTAACATCGCTCAGCTCATCAACGTGCTTCAGGCTGTTATCCTCACAGACGGCGAGAAAATGCTTCTCACTCCCACATATCACGTCTTTAAGATGTATTCCTGCCACCAAGATGCAACTCTCGTATCCTCTTTTATTGAAACAGAGGACATCGGAGTTGAAGTTCCCGAACATCATCATCATTTCGGTCCCGGCAGACGCGGCCCGAAGGGTGGCGTACAGGTTCCGGATCTTCACGAATCCGCATCTATCGACGCCGAAGGCAACCTCAACATCACCGTATGCAATCTCTCTCATGAGGATGAAGCTTACATTGAAGGTATCCTTGTCGGTCACAAGGCTGCTTCCGTTGAGGCTGAAATCATTACAAACAAGATGGACGCGTTTAATACGTTCGACGCCCCCGATACCGTTAAGGCAGAACCCTTTGACGATGTCGAGATCACAGACGAAGGCATCTCATTTGAGCTTCCCGCTTGCAGCGTAGTTCGTATTACCGTAAAGAAGTAAGCTTGACTGAAACCGAATCAAACCGTCCGCTCTGTAAGAGATGTCTGCTTTCCGAAATTGACCGCGACGGCGCTTACAAGACCGTTCTTGAGTATATAAACTCGCTTGATCCGTCCGTTAAGTGCAGCCGGGAAGAATATGCGGCGCGTCTCACCGTTTGCTCATCGTGCGAACACCTTACAGAGGGGATGTGCAACCTGTGCGGTTGTTTTGCAGAGGTCAGAGCTGTTAAGAAACATCAGAACTGCCCCGATCTGCCTCACAGGTGGGAATAAAAACTAAAAAAGAGGTACGCTTCAAAACGAAGCGTACCTCTTTTGGTTTTGTTATTCAAATAAGCAGATCAATACCCTACTTTATCCATAGTCTTTTCGATATTCTTGTTGATAGACTTGGTCAAAGCCTGAATACCGGAAAGGAAGCCGGAAGCATTTCCGCCGGAAACACCGCTTGTAGCTGTGATCTTGGAGCAGATTCCGCCCCAGTCAAACATATAACCGAGATCAAACACGGTGTTTTCGAAAATAATGTCAAGCATTTTCTGAGACTGCTCATCACGAGCGCCCTTGAATTCAAGTGTTTTCGTGTAATAAGCTTCATTAAGGCTTGTGCTGTTGTACATACTCTCCCAAGAAAGTGTTTCGATCGCAGTCGATACAAAATCAATATCGGAAACCGTTATCGGAACGGAGATAGAGTTTGCACAGTAGAGAGATACAAAGGAGTAATAGTCCTTCTGATCGGCGTCGTACTTAGGATAAGGAAGAATACCGAAATCGGTTTCCATAGAACGGAAAAGTGTTGCACGGTTGAGCCATGCCGCATAGAACAGCGCGCGGCTTTCATTGAAAGCAACGTCAAGAGCTTCTACCCACACATCGCCGTAACCGGAAAGAGCTTCCGCGAACATTGTAGTTTCAAAATCGTTTGAAAGTGTGAGCACCTTTTCGAGCATATCGAGATAATTCTCGCTGTCGCAGGAAATTGTGGGATAATCGTCCTTGTCCTTGGAGATGATGTGGTTTCCGCCGCCGGCAACAAACGCAAGCGTTACGGATTTTTCGGAAAGGCAACCCCATGTGTCTGTTGCAACATCCATAGAGCCGTTACCGTCTTCATCGTAATGAACCTTTTGCGCGTATTCTGTCATAGCGTCGATCGTCCATGTTCCGTTTTCCACCATTGCATAGAAATCGGGGAGCGAATTTTCGGTCACCATCTGCTTATTGAAGAAGATAGCGCCGGTTGCGTCATCGTCCATGATAAGCATTGAACCCATTGCAAGATACGATTTACCGCCGAGAGAAAGCTGCTCAATACTGTTGGGATCATACCATTCGGCTTCGAGATTCATGTATGTCATCTCATTGAGATCATACACATATCCGTTGTTGATGAGGGATGCGACCGCAAGCACAGGAGAAAGTGCGAACATATCGTAATCATCCGAGCCGGAGGAGCAGGAAAGCGTAGCTTCCGCAGCCTGATTGAAGTAATCATTTACATCATACTCGACAACAGTAATTCCGTACTTTTCCTCAACCGCAAGGTTTCTGTAATATACAGCGAGGCTGATCGGATCGGAGTCCATTTCCTCTGCGGTAAGGTCAACGCTTTTCCAGTGAGCCTGAGAGTCGCCTTTACCGAGAATGCGGAATTCCTGACCGCCGTAATTGGTGTCCGGAACGTTAAGAGGTGTAGCTGTGTCGCCCGTATTGCCTGTATCGGCATTTCCTCCGTTGTTGTTACCCGACTGTCCCTTATCGGGATTATCGGAACAAGCAACAAACGTAGAAAGCACCATTATCGCCGCAAGCAAAAATGCGAGGACTTTTTTCATAAGTGTTTTCTCCTTTGAAATTTTGATTTCGAAAATCTGTTTCATATAAATAAAAGAAACGGTTTACATTAAAATTATACTGCCGCCATCCATCAAAGTCAATAACATTCACCGAAAATAAACACGTATTTTACGCCTTGCTCAAAAACGCATTCGAGTTCATATTTTCTTTACAATTGCACGTTATAATTTCATGGAATAACTACTCTTTGACGGAGGCGGATATGGCTGACGTAATTATCGGAAATGCCGTAATAAAAAACGGAATAATGCTCGCTCCGATGGCGGGCGCAACTGATCATGCAATGCGAACGATGTGCCGTCGGCACGGTCTCGGATTTGCCGTTACCGAAATGGTATCCGCCAAAGCGATGATGTTTCGCGACAAAAAAACAGCGATTCTCGCTCGAATCGAAGACGGCGACACCCCGATTGCAATACAAATCTTCGGCTCCGATCCGGACGTAATGGCAAGCGCGGCGCGCGAGCTTGCGCTTTCGTCGTATCCCGGTTGCGAAACGAAAAACCGTCCTGCCGCAATCGACATAAATATGGGATGCCCCGTTGCAAAAATCGTTAAAAACGGTGAAGGCAGCGCACTTATGAAAGATCCCGATCTTGCCGAACGCATTGTCAAAGCTTGCGTCGCCGCGCTGGACGGGACGGGAGTACCGCTCACGGTGAAAATGCGTGCCGGTTGGGAAAACGCGCCGACCGGCAAAAACGCTCCCGAACTCGCAAAGCGACTTGAAGCGGCTGGAGCGGCTATGATCTGTATTCACGGACGCACAAGAGAACAATTTTACGCACCGAGCGCGGATTATGACATAATAAAAGCAGTTAAAGCGGCTGTAAGCATCCCCGTCATCGGAAACGGTGACATTGTATCAGCCGCAGACGCCGTTCGTATGGTTGAATACACCGGCTGTGACGGCGTTGCAGTAGGTCGCGGTGCACTCGGAAACCCGTTTATTTTCGACGAAATTTCCCATGCGCTCGCAGGGAAAGCCTACACGCCGCCGTCAGTCAAAGAGCGACTCGACACAGCAGTTACGCACACTTCGATGCTGATTGCAGACAAAGGTGACCGAATCGGAACGCTCGAAGCGAGAAAGCATTTTGCATGGTACATAAAGGGCTTGAAAGGCGCACCTCAGCTCCGAGACAGGATAATGCGTGCGGAAACTCACGCCGAAATGGTAGAGCTTTTATATGAACTTTTACCGTTGAATGAATGAAGGAATAAAAGTATGCGTGACTATACGAAACTAACAGATGATGAACTCATCGTTCGATCTTCGCATCTTGACGAACGCGCGTTTGAGATGCTTTACGAAAGATACGAAAAACGCGTGTATTCCATTGCTTATTTTAAGCTCAAAAACCCGGACGATGCGGCAGACGCAACTCAGGAAACATTTGTAAAGCTATGGAAAAAGGCAAATCTCTTTTCAGGCAGAGGAAGCGTAAATGCGTTTATATGCACGATCGCGAACAACACCGCAACGGACTTCTTGCGAAAGCGAGACGAGGTTATGTCGCTTACCGTCACGGACGAAAACGGAAGCGAATCCGAGATCACTGTCACGGACGGCGACCGCACGCCAGAGGAGGAAGCCCTGCACACGGAGGAACTTGAAACGGTACGTCACGCCGTGGAATCGCTGCCCGAACAACAGCGAGATGTGCTGGTGCTTTGCGTCATAAACAAAATCAGCTATGTTGACGCCGCAAAATTGCTCGGAATCGACGTCGGGACGGTCAAAAGTCGGCTTTCGCGCGCAAGGGCGGCATTGCGCGAAAAAATGAAAGATTTTTACGAAATCGGGAACAAAAGCGACGGTTATCACGTCAATAAAAGCGTGAGAACACGAAAGGAGGTGCGCAAAAATGAGCGATAACTGCGAAACTTTTCGCAAGATGATGTTCGATTTTATCGAAAACGAAAACTGCGAAGAATTTATTGAGCTGAAAGCGCATCTCGAAGTCTGCGAGGATTGCAGAAACGAATTTGACGAATGTAAAAAACTTCTTTCCGCTGTCGAAACTTGCGCGCCGTTGCCCGAACGTGACATAAAAAATGAGGTAATGCTCATCGTTTCCACAGACGCAAAGCTTCGCCGTCGCCGCAGATGGGTTGGCGGTTTGTCCGCGATTGCCGCCGCAGTCGCGCTGTTTGTCGGGGTTGCGCTTGCCGGCGGATTCAGGAACTTTGCGCCAAATGACGCTAAGGGCGACGCCGGAATGTACGAGCAAGAAAACAACTCACCATCAAACGATGCGGCACAGGACAAAGACGAAAACGGTTCCGACAACATTCATGAAATTTTAGGCTCGTTCGAAGAAAGCATTGCTGTCATTGAGCTTTGCGGAAACGATGCGGAGCATTTAT
>CAZPJU010000072.1:0-5327 GCA_964586965.1 uncultured Lachnospiraceae bacterium
CATAATGCGAATTATGTCATTTTTATTTTTCTAAAGCAACAATCCGAGCCGTTCTATTTTCTTTCTATGCTCGGTTCCGGTAGTCATTATATAAATTCGGGTAGTGTCTATGCTGCTATGTCCGAGTATATCCGCTAATTTTGCAATGTCCTTTTCAATTCCGTAAAACGTTCTTGCAAATAATTTTCTCAAGTTGTGCGGAAACACTTTCGCCGGATTCAGTCCCGCGGACTTACAAAGCCCCTTCATCTGTGCCCATATAGTTTTTCTGTTCAAAGGTTTTCCGTTTCCGGTTACAAAAATCACCCCGGAACGGATTTTTTTCTTTTTCGCATAATCAATAAGCAGCTTTCTGAGCTTTCCCGGAATCAGTATAGTCCTTGTTTTCGCCTTGCAATTAACAACCACTTCCCCACTCATTACCGCCTCTACCGTAAAAAAGCGCAGTTCAGATACTCTTATTCCGGTAGAACAAATCGTCTGCATTGTCAAACGCAACTGTTCATTTCTTGACGAAGCTCTCAAAAGTCGCTCATATTCCGCTTTTGTCAATTCCTTTTCTTCCGCACAATAAACCTGCTTCTGCAATTTCAGTGATTTAACTTTGCAATCCTGCCAATCCATATAAACAAGGAAACTGTTTATGCTTGCAATCATTGAATTGATCGACCGAACGGCATAGTTTTTCTCCTGCAAATGCTTTTTATATTCCATAACCATTGTCTTTGTTACGATTTTTTCGCCAATATATAAAGAAAAAGCACGGACATCACGGATATATTTATCCACGGTAGCCGTACTTTTTTCTTCCCGTATCAAGTATTGTTCAAAGGACTGTATCTGCCTCTCGGTTATTATACGTTCATTCATTTAATGTTCCTCCCGTTTTGTAAAGCACATGAGCTATACATAGTATACACTCACTTAACCGAAAATATTTACGATACGCATTCTCGGTCTTTTTGAAAATTAAATATTTTTGCAAAACAAAAAAAGGACATCTTACGATGTCCTTTTTCTTTTCGGAGAAGGAGAGATTTGAACTCTCGCGCCGGTTACCCGACCTACACCCTTAGCAGGGGCGCCTCTTCGGCCTCTTGAGTACTTCTCCCTGTCAAGAAACTTCTTCTTGATTATTAAGTTGCGGTGAATTTCACACCGTAAGGTATATTATACACAAGTTATCGGCTCATGTCAACAATTAATTTCATTTGACTTAAAAATATTTTTTCGATTCCACTTTACAAATCGGCTTTATTTTGAGATAATATATCACACAGATGATCAAAAATACCGAAATGAGGTTCTGACATGAACGAAGAAATAAAAAGCATCGTCTCCGAAGATGAATCTAAAACTTCGACGGGCGCTACTGTCACGCTTGATTCCGAAATAGAATCCGACGCCGAGGACACGGCATCACGTCTGCATGAAATGATCAAACAGGCTTCCGAGGAAGCGAAACTCGAAAAAAGTACCGCTCCTTCCCCGAAAACAGCCAGACTTTCCTACAGCGCATACTCGGATATGCGTCCGTCAAAGGATTCGGTTTACGCACCCGTAGGTATTTTTTCGTACTTCGGACTGCTTATTCTGACAGCAGTTCCCGTAATCGGTTTCATTGCGGCGATCATTTTCGCATTTGCGTCAAAGAAGCTCGCCGTTAAGCGCTTTGCCACTGCGGTCATTGCGGTACAAACGCTGTTGCTCCTTGCTGTTGCGGTCATCATCAGTGTTTCCGTATTCGTGCTTGGCATTAACCCCATCGACTGCGTCAAAGCTACCTTTGATTTTCTGAAAGATTACGTTATCCGTGCTCGCTGATCACTTTATTTCAGGCGGACATTTACGCGCAATTGCATGGTTTTTGTAGCGCGGATCCGCAGTCACGTCGCAAACAACGATAATTTCCGGCGGCAGCTCAAATTCCGCGTTTTCGCTCGGCAGCTCGACCTCCATAACGGCTGTTTCTTGCCAAAACGGGTAGACGTCAATTTCAAAATCATATCCGCGGTACGGTAAAACGTACCGCTTTTTTATTACCGGAACCGTTCCCGGCTCGATATTTTCAGTAAGGCGACGGTATTCGTCCTCGGAAATTTCGCTTTCGTCCTCGATCGCACTCATTGCGGTGAGTCTGCGTTTTCCCGTTCGGGTAAAAACCTCCCTGTCGGAATATTTGCGACGGCGCACGCGTTCGCCGTCGTAGTTGCCGGACGTAACGATATATATTTGCTCGATCTCGCTCTGCTCAAGGTCTGACAAAAGGCGTTCAGAGGGCATTTTTATCAAATATTTCTTTTCAGTTTCAATATTCACGTTGTTTCTCCGTTTTTATTTATTGTTTGATTATACTCCTTTTTCACACAATATTCAATATCAAAGGGCGTCGGACTGTTGAAATTCGGCACTTACGGTGATATAATTTCAATAAATACACAAAAAATCCGAAAGGAATTCTCATGAAACGTCTTTCAGTTACATTTATTTTATTGATTCTTGCGTCGGTCGTTCTTTTTTCCTGCGCCTCTGATTCTTTTGTTCTCGTTTATTACGAAAATTACGCTCTCGTATCAGATTCTCTCGACTTTACGCTGAAAAAAGTACCGAATGAAGAACATTTTATAATATTCGCCGCAATGGACGGTAAACTCGGTCAAATCGAATACGAAATATTGAACGAGACAGGTGAACCGGTCGGCACTCTCGTTTACAGGCAAGCCACTCGCGACTACGCTGAAAAATATGTTTCCGAATCAAGCGGATTCGGAATATCCGGCAAACCTCTTTCTTCAACCTCAACAGAACGCATCGGTTCATACGAGGTGTCATATCACACAGACAAAAACGTTGCGGTTGCAGTTTGGGATGAGGACGAATATTCATATTCGCTGATCTTTTCTTTCACCGATGAAGAAACAGTTGCAACCACAGCGGAAATCCGCGAATATGCAATCTCTCTTATTTCCACAAGATAAATCGAAAGGAATTACAGTATGAAATACGTCACACTCGGAAAAACGGGACTTACGGTTTCCCGTCTCGGATTCGGTGGAATCCCGATACAGCGCATAGACTGTGAGGGT
The DNA here is from genome assembly GCA_964586965.1 of uncultured Lachnospiraceae bacterium. GTDB lineage: Bacteria > Bacillota > Clostridia > Oscillospirales > CAG-272 > DTU064. The sequence goes on from CAZPJU010000072.1 coordinate 3,087, forward strand.
ACCGTCAAACTCTTTGACGCGCTTGAAAAGCACGGGGTCAACTTCATTGACACGGCACGCGGATATACCGTCAGCGAAAGTTACATAGGCGAAGCAATCCGCGGCAGACGCGAAAAATTCGTCATTGCGACAAAGAGCATGGCTCGCACGCGCGAAGCAATGGCTGCCGATATTGAAACAAGCCTTTCCCTGCTCGGCACGGATTACATAGATCTTTATCAGATACACAACGCATCCCCCGAACAGCTCACAACGGTAATGTCAGAGGGAGGTGCGCTCGAAGCGCTTTATGAAGCTAAAGCGGCCGGAAAGATCGGACACATCGGTCTTACATCTCATTCAGTTGAAACTTTTAAGCTTGCGCTTGATCTTCCATGGGTCGAAACTTTTATGTTTCCGTACAACATCGTCGAAAGTGAGGTTGAGCCGTTGATTGAGGAATGCGCAAAGCGCGGCATCGCCTTCATCGCGATGAAGCCTCTTGCCGGAGGCGCTATTGACGACGCTCGTCTTGCGCTCAGATACATCTCCGCAAATGAGGCTTTGACAGTTGCGATTCCCGGAATGTACTCTGAGGATGAAGTCGAAATCAACGACTCCGCCGTCAACGATGAAAGTCCGCTTACGTCGGCAGAGATTTCGGGAATAGAGAGAATACGTGCTGTACTCGGCGGCAATTTCTGTCGCAGATGCGGTTACTGTGCGCCCTGCACTGCCGGAATAAACATTCCGCAGGTATTTCTTTTCGACGGATACTATACACGATACGGTTTGACTGAATGGGCGGAATCGCGCTACAAATCGCTTGAGGTCAAGGCGTCTGCCTGTGTTGATTGCGGTGCTTGCGAGGGACGCTGTCCGTATAATTTGCCGATACGTAAGATGCTTCGCGAAGCTGCGGAAAGATTCGGGGAATGAACGATATACGAATTCTTTACGAGGACAGCGACATCATCGTTGCCGTAAAGCCGGCCGGAATCGAATCGCAAGCGTCCGCGAACGGCAACAATATGATTTCGATCCTGTCGGAGCAAACAGGTGTCGAATTATATCCCGTCCACAGGCTTGACCGCGGGACAGAGGGCATCATCGTCTACGCAAAGACGAAAGCTGCCGCCGCCTCGCTTTCGGAGGCGTTTGCGTCGGGTCAAACCGACAAAACTTACTTTGCCGTGGTGTGCGGTATTCCATCCGAACAACACGGTGAATTTGAAGATCTTCTTTATCACGACAGAACAAAAAACAAATCCTACATCGTCACAAGAAAACGCGCAGGCGTGAAACGCGCTTCTCTCTCTTACAGTGTGAAAAACGTGCAAAACGGACGCGCGCTTATACGCGTAAAGCTTCACACAGGACGAACACACCAAATCCGAGTGCAATTTGCGTCACGAAAATTGCCGCTCTTGGGCGACACACGCTACGGAGGCGACGTCTGCGAAAAAATTCCCAAGGGTGGTTTTGCGCTTGCGTCCGTATCACTGTCTTTCCCTCACCCGTCAACGGGAACAACGGAAAACTTCGATTTTGTTCCGTCCGGCGGTATATGGGACGAATTTTTGTCAACAGACCGATAAATAATAATATTCGAAAAGGAGTCAAATATGAGTTTCTTAAGCAACCTAACGCAAGGAATCGCAGGAAATTACAGCGAAGTTTCCGTCGAAAAACTTACAGAGCAGTACGGTGAGTATCTATTTGAGACCGAAAGTATCGTAACCGGATTCACTCTCATCAGAGACGCTGTTATTTTCACCGACAAACGCATAATCGAATTTGACAAGCAAGGCGCGACCGGTCAAAAGGCGGTTGTCACATCCGTTTGGTTGGACTCCGTGATCGGCGTTTCCGTCGAGACGGCAGGCTTCGGCATAGACGACAGCGATATCACGATAGAATACATAGCCTCGCCGTATTTCAGATCGCAGTCCGGTGTAACTATCGCAAAAAAGACGTTTGAATTTCCAAAAAAATACAACGTCCGTGGACTTTATTCATGGCTTTGCAATATCGCCTGCACAAATCACGAGCAAATCAACAGATAATCGCGTCGTTTGATAAGGATGAAACCGAACGGCTCGCGCGTCAAAACACAAAAGGCAAAAAATCAGGAAGTCTTTTTTGAAAAGACTTCCTGATTTATTTTAAAATCGTTATGATTTCAAGCGATTTTCGACAGTGCGACATCAGATCATTTCGTAAGGATCCGCTTCGTTTGCGAAAACGGGTGTAATCGCAAAT
>CAZPJU010000073.1:0-5274 GCA_964586965.1 uncultured Lachnospiraceae bacterium
TGATCGAATGTGCGCCCGTCACGGTCAGTTCGCCGCTATCGGTGCCGACCGCAACGGTTTTGACGTTTACTCCGGCACGTCTCAAAAGATCGAGCGGAGCGATCGCTTCGGTTTCCTCGAATCCGTTTGCAAGAAATAAATATATCATAAAAATCTCCGTTTTGTTTGTTATGCCGTGCAAATCAGCTTTTCAACGGCACAAATGACTTCGTTAAAGATGTCATCGCGGCTTCGCATTGCTTTGCCGGAGCCGTCGGCGCATGATATGCGGTGCCATCCGAGTTTTTCGGAGGCGTAAAGCCCTGCACGGTGACTTTTTTTCATGTGTTCGGGGTGAAGCTCATGAATATCCTTTGCTCGTCCCGTCGCATTTGAACGGCTGTCAACCATTGAAAGGGAAAGTTCAGGAGGAAGTTCGAGAAAAAGCACCATATCCGGCGCAGGCAGACCGAGATGCGAAAATTCGAAGCTTGTCAACCATTCGATAAAGTCGTCCCATTCGCTTTCGGGGAGCTTTGAAAGCTGATGAATGGCGTTAGCTGTTGTATATCTGTTGGCAATGATGACGGTGTCGGGATCGAGATAATCATTTTTCCAGTCGCGTTTGAAGGAAACATATCTGTCGGCGGCGAAAAACATTGATGCGGCAAAGGCGTTTGTATCGGAAGGATCGTTGCCGAGCTCGCCGTTCAAATACATTTTGACAAAATAAGAACTGTCGCTGTCGTACATCGGAAAATCGAGTTCGCGAACCTTTATACCTTTCGATCTGAGATGTTCGGTCAAACGGTCGCTTTGGGTTTTCTTTCCGGAGCCGTCAAGTCCGTCTATGGCTATCAAATATCCCATACGTTAGTTACCGAGCCTTTTTCTGTCATAGCGGCTTTTGATCCTGTACGCTATGCAAACAAGCGCAAAAAGGATTGCAGCAGCCGCGAACGCGATCAAAACAACCTTGAAACCGTACTTTACGGCGAAAAGCATAAATACGGCGATGAATGTGTAAACGACGGCGGAAATCATGTGGCGACGTCTGTTTTTCTTTTTTATTATTGTGTTCAACTCCGCTTCCGTAAGAGCTTCTCCGTCTGTTGCGAAGCAATGACCGCATTCACATCGTTCTGCCGACGGTGAGTTGATTATATGGCATTTCGGGCAATATTTATACTCGGCGGACATAAATAATCTCCTTGAAATTTAAGTAATTGATCAATCGAATTCGTTTTGCAAAACGAGTTCCTGATATTGCTGGCGTGTTATGAGCACGTCACGCGGACGCTGACCGTCGGGAGCACTGACGTAACCGCGAGCTTCCATCGTGTCGATGAGCTTTGCGGCGCGACCGTATCCGAGAGAAAGACGTCTCTGAATCAGCGACGTTGAGATCTTTCCGGATTCAACGGCAAGCTCAAGCGCTTGCTTCAGCATGGGATCATCCGTTGCAACGGGACCGTCCGAAGCGTCGCCGGATGAACCGCGTCCCTTCTTTTGACCGCACTTCGCGGCGGCTTCTTCGATGCCGTTTATCGCGGCTTCGTCGTATTGCGGCATGGGGAATATTCCCTTGATGAAATCGACGACTTTCTGCACTTCGGCTTCACTGACGAAAGCCCCCTGAACTCTTTGCGGCTTCATTACTCCGACGGGCGCGTAGAGCATATCGCCTCGACCGAGCAGTTTTTCGGCTCCGGCAATGTCGATTACGGTGCGGCTGTCCACTTGAGATGCCATTTTGAATGCGATTCGAGAGGGAATGTTTGCCTTGATAAGACCTGTGATGACATCAACGGATGGGCGCTGTGTACCGATTATTAAGTGGATTCCGGCTGCACGTCCCATCTGAGCGATACGGCAGATGGAGGTTTCGACGTCGTCGGGAGCAGTCATCATGAGATCGGCAAGCTCGTCGATGATGATGACCATCTGAGGCATGAATTCTTTTTCGGGATCGTTGTATGTGATCTCGTTATAATTTTGAATGTTGCGGACACCGACGTTTTCGATAAGCTCGTATCGGCGTTCCATCTCGGTGACCGCCCAAGCAAGCGTGCCGGCGGCTTTTTTTGCGTCTGACACAACGGGCACGTGAAGATGCGGAATTCCGTTGTAGATGTTAAGCTCGACCTTTTTCGGGTCGATCATGAGCAGACGTATCTCTTGCGGAGTGGATTTGTAGAGTAAACTTACGATAATGCTGTTAATGCAAACGGATTTACCCATACCGGTTGCGCCGGAAACGAGCAAATGAGGCATTTTTGCGATGTCACAGTAAACGGGAGCACCGGCAACGTCGGATCCGAGCGCGGCGGTGAGTCTGCTGCCGGATGACTTGAACTGATCGTTTTCTATAAGCGCGCGAAGATATACATTTTCGCGCTTTTTATTCGGAACTTCGATTCCGACAGCGGCTTTGCCGGGGATCGGCGCTTCGATTCGCACGTTCGGAACTGCAAGTCCGAGTGCGATATCCTCGGTTAAGTTAGAGATCGAACGAACTCGTGTGCCGGCTTCGGGTGAAAGCTCGTAACGTGTTATTGTCGGGCCGAAGGAGACATCCGCAACTCGCGCCTTAACGTTAAAGCTACGGAGAGTGTCAACCAATTTTTGCGAATTTTCCTTTAACTCCGCGATGTCTGCCGCGGAGCGTTTTTCGGGAGGTGAAAGGATCGTTGTCGGCGGAAATTCGTACACGGGAACCGGTGTTTCTACAACGGGTTCATCATTTCCGGCGGATATTTCCTCTGTCGGATCGGATATTATATCGCATTCCGCTTCGATTGTGTGATTTTCGTCCGTATCAACGACTTCGGCTTGCGCAGCTGCCAAATGCTCGATTTTTTCGGGATCGACGAATATTTTCGAAAGATCTATTTCGCCGCTTTCGGACACTGACGAAACGGGCTTAATGGGAGATTTCCCCTCATAGGCGGTGACGGCTTGTTCTGTTTCGACGTTTGCCGTTCCGTAAGAAATTTCCGCTTTTTCTTCTTCAACACCGCTGCTGTCGTATGCAAAATTTTGATCCCCGTAACGTTCGCGAGTGCGTTTCATGACCTCATCGAAGATTTTTTTGTCGATAACGTCCTGATCGACTTCTTCGTTGCCTTTTTCTTCGGCATTGTCCGATGAAATGTCAACGTCCGGGTCGAATTTGTTTTTTCTCGATTTTTTCGGTTGCTTTTTTTCTTCGCGGCTTTCGTCAAGCTGTTTTATACGATCCGGTTCCGGTTTGCGAACCGGCGTAGGATTTGCTGCGGCAAGTGCTTCTTTTTCTTCGCGCTTTTTGTCACGTCTGCGCTTTATGTGATAAGCGACGAAAACATAAACGGAACGTGGCGTCAATCCGAAAAGGAGCAAAACCGAAATGAACAGCGCCGAAAAAATGATTATAAAAGCGATCGTTTTCCCGACAGCGCTCATGAGCAGCGATGCCAAAAGACCGCCTATCACACCGCCGCTTTTGTATGTGTTTCCGAGCTTATAAAGCTCAATGGGGTTGAATATTTTTTCGCCCGAAAAGAACATATGCACGAGCATTGAGACAAACGCGAGCGAGAATCCGGAGCACCAAAGCTTGAGACGAAGCTTGTTTGTTATTATGTCCGTTTGCCAAAATGTTCCGAGCAAAACGAACAGTGCCGGAATGACAAACGCCGACGCCGAGAACAGTCCGAGAAAAATACTTTTTGTGAATCGGACGACAAAACCGTCCGTGTTGATCACGAGAATGAGCAGTGAAAGAATCGCGCACACAAAGAAAACGAATGGCAAGATCTGATTTAGAGTGCTTTGAGGATCGCGTTCCTTTTTTTGCTTAGGTTCTTTCGTAGGCGAACTTTTTTTGAGTTCAGCCGACTTTGCAGAACTTTTTTTATTCGAATTGTTGCCGACTTTGCCGTTGACGACTTTTTTTGCCGTCGGTCGGCTTTTTTGCGAGTCTTGATTTTTTTTTGACATTTTATGAGATAAGCCTTTCTTTCGATTGTGCTTTTACATTTGATGATTAAGCGCGCAGCGCATAAGGATATATATCCAAAGTATATAATAACAGATTTTGAGCAAAAATACAAGGGGAGTTAACGGTGAGTATTGTAAATTAAAAAATAATCCTCAATCGGAGGTGCAGGTGAAAAGCGGAAAAATATCTCTCCCCGTCATACTGCTTGCGGGCGGCATTGCGGCGGGATTTTTGAACGGACTTTTGGGGTGCGGAGGCGGTATAATCATTGTTTCACTTTTGGGGAAGCTTATGAAAGAAAGCTCGGACTTCGACGGCAGAGATATATTTGCCGTTTCCGTTGCGGCTGTTTTGCCGGTTTCGGCTGTTTCTGCCGCTATGTATGTTTTTCGTACCGATGTAACTGTGGAAGGCGTCGGGATGATTGTCTTGCCGGCAATAGCCGGAGGCACTGTCGGAGCGATTTTACTTGACAAGCTCGATGTGTTTTGGGTGAAAAAGATATTCGCTTTGCTAATGACATGGGCGGGAGTTTCGCTCGTGCTTTCCGGCTTGGGAGTGATGTGATGCTCGGAGCTTTGGCGGCTTTTTTCGCAGCGGCACTTTCCGGTATGGGGGTTGGGGGCGGCGGACTTTTCCTGATATATTTGACTTTGGCAGCAGATGTTCCGCAACATACGGCTCAATTGGTTAATCTTTGCTTTTTCATGATTGCTTCGGCTTCATCTCTTGCCGTGCACATACAAAAACGAAAACTTCCGTTTTGCGTGATTCTTCTTCTTGCAGTCGGCGGTGCGCTCGGTGCGTTTTTCGGAGTGCTTGTTGCCGCAAACACTCATCCGAACGCGCTTCGCGTTATACTCGGAGCGTTTTTTGCAGTGTCGGGGGCGGTGTCTCTGTTCAAAAAGAAGCCCGACGGCGAAAAATAAAATGTAAATTTTTATCGAAAGTCGGAAAAAGGCTCGAAAGGTTGCGCTTTTTTCTGAAAGATCGTATTTACAAAACGGATTTTTCGTGATATAATTGCTCTTGCTGTCGGCACGGTGTGCGGATAAAGATTCTTCACCCACCGCGCGCTGAGTCGATTTGCTAATATTTTTTATGAGGTGAAATTATGATCACAAAGGCTGAAAAGCAGGCAATCATCGAAGAATACGCTGTTCATGAGGGCGACACAGGCTCCCCCGAAGTACAGATTGCTATTCTTACCGCGAGAATCAATTCTCTTACCGAGCATCTCAAGGTAAACAAGAAGGACCATCACAGCAGAAGAGGTCTTCTTAAGATGGTAGGTCACCGCCGTAACCTTCTCGGCT
>CAZPJU010000074.1:0-5271 GCA_964586965.1 uncultured Lachnospiraceae bacterium
AAGCAAAACGCTTTACACAGTATAACAGTACTTTTGATGCTTGTCAAGAGGAAAAACGAAAAAAATCCAAATTTTATTCAAATGCTTAAAATCAATGCGGAAACAATAAAAAGGAGGCGTTTGCCTCCTTTTTATTATAGTTAAATTAGGTTGACGTAAGCTTACTTTTCCGTTATTGTGAGATTAACGGGAAGTATGCCGGATTGATCATAAACGATCTGCGTTATTTGAGCGATTTCGTTTGCCAAAAGTCCGTCGCTTTTCACTATTATACTTGCAAGATCTCCGTTTATAACAGCCACGCAATCCTCAAATCCCTTCGCTTTGATCAGTTCTTCAATGTTAGCTTCCGCCTCAATGGCTGCGGCGATGGCGGCAATGTCCGATTCCGCCTTTGATTTTACTTCGTCTATCGCGGAATCACTTGATGCCACGGCGGAAAGAACTTCTATTGCTTCGTCGCGTGCCTTATCTCTGTTGAGGACGGCGGAGTCGAAGTAGTCGTCTGCGGATGCAATGTCATTGTTGTCCGCGGAAACGTCGGTGTCTTTGCTGTTTTCAAGTTTAGATGCCAGCTCGGAAGCGTCGATTTTGTATTGTCCGTCGCCCGATGCGGGAGTGTCGGGATCGGCAAATATAAAATTGAGCAGTACGGCGATACCGCAAACGAGGACGGCACATATAATTATGAGATTTTTTGCGCCTGCTTTGCGCGCAAGGATAAGTGTTTTTTCCTTGAATGACGAAAAGAATGTTTTCAGCTTTTCTGACTTCATTGTAATTACCTCCTAATAAGCTTTTTGTTAATCTATATGCGTGTGCGAGACGATCTATTCCGCACCGGCAACCGATATTTTCGTATACGGCAGATCAAATGCCGACGAAAGAAGCTCCGTTATCGTGCGACGTGTGCTTGCCGAATTGCCTCCCTTGCATACAACGGCAATGCCTCGAACGGAGGAATATATTTCTCGTATAAGCACCGGTTCTTCACCGTCCGAGCTGTTTATTATAAGGTAATCAACAGAACCCGATGAAGTGTTTTCGGCGTATACAAGCTCGTTTCCGCCGTCAAGAGTCAAAAGTACGCTTACATCCGATACTCCGTCTAATTCCGAGAGGAGCGTTTTTATCTTTTTTTCGAGATGCTCTGTGTAGATTTCCGCATCTTCGGACGTGATTTTGTCAACGTTTGAAAAGTTGTTTTTCTCGTCAGACAAGCCTTTTTCGCTAAATATGATGATCAGAAGTCCGAATACAAAAAGTAAAATCGGAAGCTTAAAGCGTTTGCCAAATTCTTTGATGCTTGAAAAAACTTCATTATTCATAAGCGATTTTCACCTCACAGCCGTATTTGTCGGCAAAATATTTTTCTATTGCGACAGCGTCATGCCAAACGCCGTAGCTTTTTAGTGTTATGATTATTTGGGCAATTTTAATATCCGAAATGTCGGATGAGTCAAGTAAGACGTCAACTTCTGCGTATTTTTCGGAAAGTCCGTACTTTTCGAAAAGCTCGTTTTTTATGCTTTCTTCAAGCAAGGTTTCTGTATTTTTTAATATTAATTCAACATAATTTTCCGAAATTTCTTCCGTTGCCTGCTCCGGTAAGGTAAGATTTGCCCTTTCAAGAGATAACGAAAGTCCGCAAAGCGGCTCGACAACGACAAGAAGCGAAATTATCCCCATAACGAATTTTAGGTATTTTTTTGAGGCATTACCGTCGGGAACGAGTAGCGACACAAGTGCTGACACGATCGAGACAGCCATAATCGAAGTCAAATATGCTTTCATAACGAGATTGCCGGTGACGTTTTTATAAATATCGCCGTTGAGATTATAAACACAAGGCTTATGACCGACAAAGTTGCAAGTGCAAAACCGAACACATCTTTCATTTCCGAGAACAGTTCGCTTTCTTTTTTGCATCCTATCATATCTGCGGCAAAGGCGGCAACCGAATATACGGCTGATGAAATTATGAGTCTGACGATAACGGGTGATGCAAGCAAGATAATAACAGCTATTCCGAGTGCTCCCGAAGCGCTTTTGATAACGGATATTCCCGCCGCTGTTGTGCGTACAGCGTCTCCGAGTGCGTTTCCTACTATTGGAATCGAGCTTGAAAGTGCAAATTTAATGCTTCTTGCTGCAACTGTATCAGCGGCGGCTGCGAGGCTTGTCTGGTATGAAAGCACAGCGATGTAAACGACGGCGAGTGCGGAAAGTGCAAAGCCGAAAATTTCTTTTACTGCTTTGAAAATGCGTGCCGCCGAGCTTTCTGTGACAGAATTTACAACGGCAAACCCTATCGACGCTTTACAGATAGGAATGAATATATATGATGAAATAAATTCGATCACCGCAGAGAAAAATAAAAATCCCGCGGATGCGACGCTTCCCGTTAACGAGTTTGCACTCGAAAAAAACATGGCGGAAAAAAGCGGAGTGATTGACGTAACAAATGTCGAAACCGATGACGCAAATCCTTCGATCGCAACTGACGTTTCAAGCTCGGAATTTATTATATATATACCTATGACGGCGCATGAAATTATTGAAATTCCCGATTCTTTATTCGGACATAAGAGTTTTGCCGCGGAGGAAAGCATAAGCATTCCGAGCAAAGTCGAAAGCGATACTGCGGCGGGAGAAAGTGCGGAGGCAATATCGTTGAAGATTTCTTCGAAAATAAAATCAAATCCGAGAGTGTCTGTCTCAACAGTGCCGTTGCTTTTTATTTCATCCGGTAAACGATCCATGACCGATGGGGGGATAGCGTCGGTTAAATCGGCGCCGTTTACTTTTATTGTGCAGAGCAGTAAAATACACATCATAGGCATGATTAAGTAAAGCTTTGCTTTCATAACAGTGACGAGGCAAGCGAGAAAAGGCGCTTGAAAAGAGGAAATACAAGCACGAGAAGTTCGGTTCGGCAGGCGAAATCTATTCCGACGGCGCATGAGTCTGCGCCGAGCGAGCGGCACGTTTCCGTTGCGGCTGCAGATGCAAAAACAATCCCGATCGCTCGAACAAGCAGGGAAGCATATTCGGAAAGTCCGTTTTCGGAAAGAATTTGATAAATAGAATCTGATACGCTCGAAAAACTTGCAACAGCAGAGCCGAATATGATCATAAAAGCTACGCTTACTACAATGCGTGCGCTTTTGCTGCCGAATTCATTTAGTATCAGGTGCGAAAAAGCGGCAACTATTGCGAGTCCGCACAGACGAATCATAATCCGAAAATCTCCGTAAGCGTGGAAAAAAGCTTCGACAGCTGATCAGACATCATAAGTATAACTATTATTATACCGACAACGGAGACAAGGGTCGCCTGCTCGTCCCGTCCCGATCTTGAAAGTATTTGGCAGCAAACCGCCGCAATAAAGCCGATACCGGCTGTTTTTAATAAAAGTGCAGTATCCAAAAGAAGATCTCCGTTTCCGTAAATGTAACAAATATTTTGAGATTGATCTGTTTTTTGCGTTATTTTCGGTGGCTGTTGACTTAAATCAGAATCAAGATAATCGAAACCGATAGAAAAGTGATGACTGATGTGAAAACCGCGCTTTTTTTGTTTACCGTTTCGTCAAGCAAAGTGCAGTGCTCCGAAAGACGCGCCGCGGTGATCTCACATAAACTGATTTCTGCATCCGTATATCCGTGCCCGAACTCACCTGAAAATGCGAGCATTATGTTACGCGTTTGTTCGTCAATGTCGTTTCTTACCGATATCGCATCCGAAAGCGAAGAATTAGATGCGAGAATGTAAAATTCTTTGAAAACATCGTGCGTTTCATTTGTGTATTCTTCGATTATACGTGTTACGGGGAGCGATCGGTATTGAACGGCGTTTTGTGCGAAGCGTACGAATTTGAGAAGGTCGTGAGCCGAAAAACGTGTGCTGTTCAAAGTTTTTTTGTATGATACAGTAAATACCGCCGACGCCGAAAGTATCATTAAACAGCCGATCAGCTTGACAAACAGTATGCTCATTCCGCTTCGTTTATGTCAAGCGAAAATTCGCTGTTTCCGTGCGCTCTTGTAAGTCCGACGGTGATCTCGAAGGCTTTACTGTCAAGTAAAGCTTTAAGGTCTGGACGAAGCGAAAGCTCGGCTTGCTTTCCCGCATGAGTCGTAGCTATGAGCGGAACTCCGGACGAAAGCGCGTAAAGCGCGGCGTCTGCGTCACGCTTGCCGGAAAGCTCGTCGCAGATGATGAGTTCGGGCGAAAGCGAGCGAACGGCTGAACGTATCCCCTCGTCCTTAGGATATTGCGTCAATACATCGGCAGATGCATTGTCTGCGGCACTTCCGAGCTCTCCGCGAGAGTCTATTATCGCGAATTGATACCCCGAAAGCGTCAGTAAACGTATCATATCTCGTAAAATCGTCGTTTTACCGACGCCGGGCGGTGAATAGATCAACATTCCGCGGTGCGGTTTGCGCGCCCATACGGAATAAACGGCGTCGGCGCACCCCGTTACATCGTGCGGAATTCTTATCGTGACGGATGAGCATTCGCATACCGAACGTGTGCCGTCTTTGTCCGTGACGGCTCTGCCGCAAACACCGATACGTATACCGTTACGGTTTATGTATCCTTCGCGTATTGTTTCGGCGTGTGCGTATACGGAACCGTCACAAAGCGAAAAAATAAGCTCGTCCATTCGGCGTGCCGAAAGAGAAATGTCAAGCGGGTACGAGCGCTTACCGACTGATATGGCGCATATTCCGTTTTTTCTTAAACGGATATCGGTCACATCTGTGTTGCCGATTGAATTTTCCGTCATTGTTTTGCTTATCGCGGAACGAATATAATACGGTAAAAGCTCGGTTGCCTGCTTGAAGCCTTCAGTGTTTTTTCTTGTGTCTGTTTTTGTTTTCATGCTACACTATATTGTGAAGCGAAAGAAAATATGACGTTCTTGCGAAAAAGCAAAAAAGAAAACCGCAGACAAACACCGGTGGTGGCGGCCTGCGGCAAATATTTATCGTGTACTTATTATTTTTTCGTTGATGCACGTGCTGACGATGTCAGCTTTTTTATAATCGAAACGAAGAAAAAACCGAAAATAGAACCTGAGAAATCAAGCATGATGTCTTTAACTTGGCAGCCTCTGTTCGTGAAAAGCTGGATTGTTTCGTCTGTGGATGCGATAAGCAGGCAGAGCATAAGCGTCGGCAGAATCAATCGTGAAAAACGAGTTTTAGTTCTGTCTGTGTGCTCCCAAAGTGCCGACGCCGAAAGAACGCCGAGCATGGCAAA
>CAZPJU010000075.1:0-5247 GCA_964586965.1 uncultured Lachnospiraceae bacterium
CCTGCTCCTCTACGTTCTTGACGGTGTATACGTTCTGAAGATATTTGTAGCTTGAGTCGCCGGAAGCAAGAATTGCGGAAAGGAAGCCGTCAAGCTCGTCGCGGCGAAGAAGATCCGCTGTTTTTGCAACGCGAGCCGTTTCGCGAACGAAATGAACGGCGCGAAGGAACGCTCTGTCTCCGCATTCGCGGCGGATCGCGGAAGCGTTTTCGATGAGCTGCTCGTATGTAACGTGGCAAAGTACCTCATGACCGAGAAGCTTCGCAACAGCTTTCATCTCGGCAGGAACGGAAGCGTAATCGGCATTAAGATCGGCGTGGTTTCCTCCGGTGTCGGTGATGCAGAGGGAGTAACCCTTTTTCGTAAGATCAAATCCGAGACCTTCGGTTTCGGGAGCGTTTTTGTTTTCAAAGTCGATGGTTATAAGACCGCCCCAAGCGCACGCCATCTGGTCCATAAGACCGCAGGGCTTGCCGAAGAACTTGTTTTCCGCGTACTGCGCGATCTTCGCGATATTTGTTGCGGAAACGGTGCCGTTATTGTAGAAATGGGAAAGAATATTTCCAACCATGTCCTCAAATGCGGCAGATGAAGAAAGCCCCGAACCTTTGAGTACGTTTGACGTTGTGTATGCGTCGAAGCCGCCTACAGACAAACCGGATTCGCGGAAGCCGTCCGCAACGCCTGCGATGATGGCTTCGGAGCGGAAGAACTTGCTTTCAACGGGAACGGTATATTCCGCGATGTCCACGGTATCTTCGGGGAATCCTTCGCTCTTGATCCTGATGACGGAGTCCTCGCGCTTGGAAGCGACGGCGATGCAGTCAAGCGTGATGGAAGCGGCGATAACGCGTCCTTGCTGATGGTCTGTGTGGTTACCCATGATCTCGCTTCTGCCGGGAACGGAGAAAAGAGCGACATCTTTGTCGGCGCCGTAGATTTCTTCAAATGCGGAAACAGCTGAGTGCCAACGGTTGCGATAAGCGGGAATTTGTTCATCTGTTGTGGGAAGCTCAAGCAGCGCGGCGATTTTTTCGTCAAGCTCGCCGTTTGCGATCATAGCCTTGAGAAGGGAGGTTTTCATATACGTTCTCCTTAAAATATTGTTGATTTAATGATTTATTATTTACCCGCGCGGACTCGTCTTGCAGAGACGGTTCTTGCCGTTGCGGGATCAATTTCGAAAATAACGCCCTCCAGCGAGGGTGCGCCGTCCGCGATGTTAAAGCGGCAGGGCATTTTGTCCTTGTTGAATTTGATTATGTCCTCTGTTTTTACTCCGAGAACTCCGTTTTGCGGCCCTGTCATTCCGAGGTCGGTTACGTAACCGGTACCGTTGGGCAATATTCGCAGATCCGACGTTGGGATATGAGTGTGCGTGCCCCAGATTGCGCCGATGTTTGCACCGTCAAGCGCATCAAAATAACGCGCAAACGAGAGTTTTTCGCCGGTTGCTTCCGCATGAAGATCAATTACGGCGAAATCATACTTGCCGCGCTCGCGCTGAAGAATTTTTTCCGTTGTTTCGAACGGACAGGCAAGCGAAACGTTCATGTATGCAGTGCCGGAAACGTTGATTACGAGTATGCGAACACCGTCCGCTTTTACGATAACGGAGCCGACGCCTGCGGCGGATGAGGGATAATTTGCGGGACGCAGTACGCGATCCGTTGAGTCAAGATACGGCTTGATGACGTCCTTATCCCAGATGTGATTGCCGGTGGTGATGATATCTGCACCGGATGAAAATATTTCCGATGCGAGTTCGGGAGTAAGCCCGCGACCGCCTGCGGCGTTTTCGCCGTTGCAAATGACGAGATCGGGGCGGTGAAGCGCACGGATTTCCGAGATCATGCCGCGAAGTGCGGAAACCGCATCTTCTCCGACAACGTCTCCGATTGCCAAAATTTTCATTTAATGTCCTCGAAAACTGATTTTTCCAAATTAGAATTTAAGGCGGGAGCGAACTCGCGTTTCACTCCCGCCCGTGTGCATACTATAAAATGTTTACGAAAGAATTAACGCATATACGTTTATGTGGTTGACGGTTTATATAAGATATGTGTCAGTCAGAATAACCTGCGTTATTTTGCGTAGTCTATAGCTCTGCTTTCGCGTATGATGTGGACTTTGATCTGTCCGGGGTATTCAAGCTCGGATTCGATACGCTTTACGATGTCGTGTGCAACGATCTTCATCTTATCGTCGCTGATGATCTCCGGTTTCACCATTATGCGTATTTCACGGCCTGCCTGAATAGCATAAGACTTTTCAACGCCCTCGAACTCTTTTGTGATTTCTTCGAGTTTTGTCAGACGCTTAATGTAATTTTCGAGATTTTCGCGTCTTGCACCGGGACGAGCCGCGGAAATAGCGTCTGCGGCCTGAACGATAAGCGCGATAACGGTCTTAGGCTCGACATCACCGTGGTGAGCCTCAATCGCATGGATGATCTCTTTGTTTTCGCGGTATTTTTTAGCCGCTTCGACACCGAGCTGAACATGAGAGCCTTCGGCTTCTTGAGTGAGAGCTTTGCCGATGTCGTGTAAAAGACCCGCACGTCTTGCCTGAACGGGATCTGCGCCGAGTTCGTCGGCGAGGATGCCGGAGAGCAGGGAAACCTCAATGGAGTGAGTGAGCACGTTTTGACCGTAGCTCGTGCGGTATTTAAGTCTGCCGAGGAGCTTTTGAAGCTCGGGGTTAATGCCGTGTACGCCCGTATCGAATGTGGCGCGTTCGCCCGCCTGCTTGATCGAAGCGTCAACCTCGCGGCGAGCCTTATCGATCATTTCTTCGATTCTCGTGGGGTGTATACGTCCGTCGGAAATAAGCTTTTCGATCGCGAGACGTGCGATTTCGCGGCGCACGGGATCAAAGCTTGAAAGGGTGATTGCTTCGGGGGTATCGTCGATAATGAGATCGACTCCCGTAAGTGTTTCGATAGCGCGGATGTTTCTGCCTTCACGACCGATAATGCGTCCCTTCATCTCCTCATTCGGGAGAGTAACCGAGGAAACGGTGATTTCGGAAACGTGATCTGCGGCACAGCGCTGGATAGCAAGTGAAAGAATATTTTTCGCCTTTGTTTCCGCCTGCTCCTTGAACTGACGCTCGTATTCATCGAGCTTCATGGCAGTTTCATGCTGCATTTCGGAGTCGAGACTGCGGAGAAGCTCTGCTTTCGCTTCCTCGCAGGACATTCCCGCGATGCGTTCGAGAGCTGCTTGTTGTTCGGAAAGAGCCTTTTTGATTTCCTCTGACTGAAGCTCGACTTCGCGGATCTTCTTTGTCAGATTTTCGTTATTGCGGTCTGCGGTATCAAGTTTACGGTCAAGAGACTCTTCTTTTTTGATAATTCTGTTTTCCGTATTCGTGATCTCGCGGCGACGTTCTTTTATTTCACGGTCAGCTTCGTTTTTTGCTTTGAGAATTTCTTCCTTAGCTTCAACGAGCATTTCCTTACGCTTTGTTTCGGACGTCTTTATAGCGTCAGCCACGATGCGCTTGGCTTCTGTCTCGGCGGAGCCGATTGCGGCTTCGGAAACGCGCTTGCGCCATGCAATGCCGAGGAAGAAAAATACAGGTGCACAAACGACTGCCGTTATGATCGCCCATAAGTATTCCAACTCAATAAAACCTCCTTTTCTTTGTAGTGTTTCTTTGTTCAAATTTCAATAATTATTATTAAATTTGTGTGTATGTATGACAAAGAGCGCCGGAGAGCCACTCTAATGCATCGTACATCTCTCACTATTGTATACCAAAAAAACGTTTTCGTCAAGTGAAATAATATTGACGCCTATATTTACTTTTGGTTTGAATGTAAACAAATTTTTAACAATGTGATTTTGGTGTGGATGAGTTTTTGTGCGATGATATATACTTTATATGAAGCCGAAGTTGACAGCTCGGCGCCAAATCAAAGAAAACGGAGATGATAATATGGCAAATTTCAAAAAAATTTCCCCGGAACAGCTTGAGGGTAACACGTTTAAGATGATAGGCAAGGATTGGATGCTTGTTACGGCAACGGATGCGGACGGAAACGCAAACACCATGACGGCAAGCTGGGGCGGAGTCGGTATACTTTGGAATGAACCGGTGGCGTTTGTTTTTGTGAGACCGCAAAGACATACCCACAAATTCACCGAATCCGGCAATAGACTCACGCTGTCCTTTTTCGGCGGAGATTACCGCGAAGCGCTTACTTATTGCGGACGCACATCGGGCAGAGATGAAGATAAATTCAAGGGTTCGGGACTCACTCCTGTCAACTTCGGTGACGCAGTCGGTTTTGATGAAGCAACGGTGATACTAAACTGCCGTAAGCTGTACGCGGATAAGCTCAAAAAAGACGCGTTTGTTGACGCGTCCGTTTTGAAAAATTATCCGGCTGAGGATTTTCACACTGTTTATGTTGTCAAAATAGATGAGGTCTATGTCCGCGATTGATCGCGGATGGCGCGCTTGAGCCATTCAAGCGCTTCCGACAAGCCGCCGATTCGGTCGATAAGTCCGATTTCGACGGCTTTTTTTCCGTCAATTATCGTTCCCGTGTCGTTCGCAAGCTCGTCCGTTTGCAGCATGAGCGATCGCAAAACGTCGCTTTTTATGCCCGAATGTGCCGTGATAAAGCCTATGATGCGCTCCTGCATACGTTCGAGATAACGGTATGTTTGCGGCACGCCTACGAAGGTGCCATTCATTCGAACCGGATGAAGCGTCATTGTCGCGGACGGAACTATAAATGAGCGCTTCGCGGCAACGGCAAGCGGAACGCCGATGCTGTGACCTCCGCCGAGGACGATCGACGCCGTAGGCTTGGACATTCCTGCAATCATCTCGGAAATCGCAAGACCGGCTTCAACGTCGCCTCCCATTGTGTTTATGAGTATAAGAATTCCGCGCACGCGACCGTCAAGCTCCGAATCTGCCAAAAGCGGAAGAATATGCTCGTATTTGGTCGTTTTTTGTGCGTCGGACAGCAAATAATGCCCTTCTATTTGACCGATAACGGTCACGGTTCTGATGCCGTCGCCATCCGCAGACGGCGCGGCAAACGCTTCCTTTTCTTCGTCCATTGAAAACCTCCGTTTTCGAAAACCAGTTTTCGGCTCATTCATTGATTATTATTCGTCCCGCTCTTGCAATTTATGCGCGAATGTGCTATACTTTTCGGGTAGTAAAAGTTCAATTAACGAAAGGTATAAATAAAATGGCAAATAAGATCTTAGTAGAAACATCCGC
>CAZPJU010000076.1:0-5238 GCA_964586965.1 uncultured Lachnospiraceae bacterium
AAGCCGATTTTATGACCACTAACGAAGTGGAAATAAGGTCGGTTTTTATTTTTTTCGATAAAACGGTTAAATTTGGGTTATACTTTTATGTGGCGGCTCGTTTACGCTAAATGAGTACCCCAAAACGAGTTACGAACTTTTTCGGTAATGACAAAATTCTTAAATTGATTATGAAAATTATTAATGAGGAGAAAAAATGCAGATCAAAGAATGGTTTCCGGAGTGGCTTATGAGCTATGTAAAGCCGGCTTCAAAAGAAAAAACATACAATCGGTATAGCGAGATCATCACACAACATATTTTGCCGAAATTCGGAGAAAAAGAATTGGAAGAGCTCACGCCGTTGGTATTGCAAAGATATATTTCCGAACTTATGGAGTGCGGAAACCTCAAAACAGGCGAAGGTTTATCTGCCAATACGGTAAATGCAATCATTACTGTAATCCAAAGTGCACTGAAGACCGCCTATAATATCGGATATCTTGAAGTTTATACAGCCAACAAGGTCAAACGACCGCGGGCAAATGAAAAGCCAATCGAATGCTTTACTCCTGCTGAGCAAAAAAAGATCGAGCAGGCGGTGCTTGCCGATAAGCGTCCGAAGATGTTCGGCATTATCCTATGCCTTTACACAGGTATGCGGATCGGGGAGCTGTTGGCGCTGGAATGGTCGGATATTGATTTTTCCAAAGGAGAGCTTACCATAAGTAAAACCTGCCATGATGCGAAAACCGAAAACGGATATTGCAGAGTGACAGACAGCCCAAAGACTCAAACGTCGCGCCGTGTAATACCTATTCCACGGCAAATATTGCCGCTTTTACGTGAGCAAAAGAAAAAATCCCGCTCCGTCTTGGTGGTGGGCGAGGACAGGGTGCGATCTGTTCGTTCGTATCAATACAGTTTTAGCTTGTTGCTTAAAAATATCGGAATCCCGCATCACGGTTTTCACGCCTTGAGGCATACTTTTGCCACAAGAGCTTTGGAATGCGGAATGGATGTTAAAACTCTTTCGGAAATTCTCGGACATAAAAATTCTATGATCACGTTAAACCGCTATACACATAGTTTGATGCCGCATAAACACGACGTTATGAATCGTCTTGGCAAATTGTTTTAAATTATTTGAGATTCATCTATTGCTGTAATAGGTGCGGAAAAACATAGAAATTATACTATATATATCTTGTAAAGTCAATACAGCAAAATTGTTTTACATAAAAACCTTTTATTATTGCAATTGCGGATGCTCCGAATATCCAGACGCTGACAAGCTTTCGCGCTGTTTCAACGCACCGTACCAAAATATGCTTTTTAAATTTTGCGTTGTTCGCACCGTCCCCCCTTTTTCAATCCGCCGGTACGCCAATAACAGGTTAACAGATTACGCTGTGTAGCGTCCTCGCCAAAGCCGGTTCAAAGGCGCGGCGCCTGAGCGCCTTTGCTCGCTTCTTTGGTTCGTTTCTTGCCGAGCGGCAAGAAATGAACGAAAAAGATCGCGGGGCGGATGATATCCGTCCCTATCGGGCAAGCGATATTTTTTGCTATTTTACTCGGAATATTATTGTGACAGTGAAATGTTTTTTGTCGGTAACTTGAAATATTGGATATTATCACCTATTACAGCAATAGGTGAAATACAAAAGAAAAACGGTGGGGGATATATGAAGCGCACTTTTGACTACTCAAATGAATTTAACGAGGCAATGAAGCATTTTGAAAGCGAATCATCGGTAGAATTTACGCAATGCTTGTTTGATTTGACAGATATTAAATTTCAACTGCCGGTATTGGATATAAATAAGATCAAGCTGTTTAATGATATGTTTCAGCTGTTGAATTCTGCCGCACAAGTTAACGGCGGCTCTATCGATATGTTTATAAACGAAGATGATATGATCGGACAAATCATTTTACGCGGTTCCGATTATTGTATTATTTCGAATGACGATGATATCACTCGCCGAGCTCTGATATTTGCTCTCAAAAATGCCGATACCGTGCTGATTACAAATGCAGATAAAAATGTCATTATCGACATTTCTTTAAGTTTAAAAAAATATTTGACTAATGGAGATTAATGTGATATAATGTAAAAAAATGACGGAGGCATTTTTAAATGTTGGCAATAATAATGGCAATTGAAGATGACAACGACAGACAATTTGTTGAAATGATCTTCAATAAATACTCTCAAAAGATGTATTTGGTGGCTATGGGTGTATTGCACGATCATAATGACGCAGAAGACTGTGTGCAAGATACAATAGTCAAGATCATCGATAAGCTTGACCGTTTTAAGCAAGCACATCAAGAGAAATATCTGGTCAAATTAATAGTGATCACCTGCCGTAACACGGCTATAAACAAGTATAACAAAAAGCAACGAAGCGTGGATATGCAGTTTTCCATGACAGAATATGACGAAGATGATGAAGCAGTAATTATGGATATTCCGGATTATTCATCAAACGTTGAACGTATCGTTTTGAATAATTTTGTCTGTCGCTACGTGACGGAGCTTATCGACAAACTTGATCATAAATATCGAGATGTTCTCGTTCTCAAGAGTATGGGATATGATTATGATGAGATAGCATATTTTATGAACATATCCAACGGGTTGGTGCGAAAGCGATATTCTCGCGCCAAGGCGATTCTTTTGGAAATGGGAGGTGACACACTCTATGAATTCCGAGATTAATGATAAATTAGATGTGTTGATTGCTTTAGTGGCGAAAGATTGCGGAAATGATGACGTTGAAATGTTCAAAAATCTTGATACGTCGAATGTAAGCCTAAGCAAACGCTTTTACGCGAGGCAAAGGCGCGCGATCAATAGATACGAGCGAAAGCCTGCGATTACAATATTGAAAAAGTTCTTAATAAGAGCTGCCATCGCTTTAATGATGCTGATGTCTATCGGATTTATGACCGTAATGGCACTTCCGGGGGTGAGATCTGCTGTTTTTGAAGCTGTTGTCGAGTGGTATGAGAATTACGTCGCAGTACATTTTGAACCGTATGATACATATAGCTATGAATCTGATATCAAAATATCCGAACCTGAGGTTACAGACGAATCACTTGAGTCAAATGTTGAAAATGTGTTCTTAACGGAGATTGAAACGGTTAAAAAGCCGACTTATTTGCCCGAAGGTGCGGAAGAGGATCTGGTCAATAACGGAAAATCAAGCTTGATAATTGATTACTACATTGGAGAAGATACAATTGCGACATTTTCTCAAACCTTATACAGTAATGAAGCCAGCTTTTATGATAATAAATCGAGTGCTTTATACGAGATTAGTATGAATGGCTATAATGCGCTTGTATTTGAGTTCGAGTTAGGTGATAGGGCGATTCTCTGGATCGACGGTGTTTATTATTATAGCATATATTCCACGGTGCTTGACGTAAACGAGTTGATCAAAATTGCGCTAAGTGTGGGTTGATAAAAATTAACAAAAAATCTTTCAAAAAAGTCGAGAATTGTTGTCACAGTTTTCGACTTTTGTTGTTATACAAAGTACAAACCATTACACTTTGGAGGAAAATGTTATGATTAAAAGAAAAGACCTAAAAAAAATTGCTTCGGCATTTCTTACCGTCACATTGTTATTCGGCTGTTTTTCGTACCTTTTCGCCATAGATACAAGTGCGGTTACTCCAAGATGGGAGAGCCTTTTATCGGTTGATTTGACTATGGCGTTTGGTGACGACGGCTTTGGCGAAGTGTCTGGAATTGCGATCAAAAAAATGACCGCGACCAAAATTGAAGGAACAGTAACTTTATACAAGTTAAGCGGAGAAAATTGGATTTATATCGATGATTGGTATAATAGTAAGACGAAAGGCACTTTAGCGGTAGTCGGCGAATTTCCGTGTGTAAGCGGAACTACGTACAAAGCAATATTTGTGGTTACAGCGTATACTGAAGATGATCCCGAAAGCTTTACGGTTGAACGAATCAAAGTATGTCCGTAATTACTCGGCGAAAGCCGAATAATATAAAACAAAATAACATTGCAGAACAAAAGAGTATATACCATATATTGGTATTTAAGATATAAGAAGACGAGATGTATAAGTTGTAAGTGACAATGCGTAGAAAGCGTGCCGACAAACGACTTTTTCGACCTCCTCAAACGAGATTTGAACGCCGTCGGTTATTACGTATTACCTTGCAATTACAGCACAGACGAGACGAAGCTCCGAAAAACAACGACTCATATGCTGTAAATAGCGCTTGCAAACGTAATTAAATATATCTTAAAGAAGCCAAAATGTGAAAATCTTTTGGCTTCTCATTTATTCTGCCGTAATCAAGGGGGCGTGATCGATTTCAATAATTATCTAACATATGAAAATGATAAAAATTTCTTTGTCTGTGTTAGAAGTACATTTTATGAGACAAAAATTTAAAAAAGATATTAGGTGATGAAGCTGTGTTGTCGTGCGGTTAACGCTAAAGGACGTCGAAAGTTCGCACGAGCAGAAACGATAGGACATTTTATTAAGTGCGAAAATTCCGATCACGATGCTGAGACCTCGGCTTCATTATTTAAGTCAATTTTGTTTTTAAAAGTGCAGGGAAGAAATAATGCTTTTCTTAACTGTTTTATCGAACACTGGACCCAGGAGACGCAACCGATATGAACGATATTACATATGAAATGATCGAGGAGACATATTCTTTTGAGGGAAATGTACGTTGTTCTTACGGTATTGCGGCGTATGCAAACGCCGACATGGACGGCACGGCTACCATTGTAGCCTCCGTTCATGATATTACCGCCGACAGGCAAGCACTTGCCGAGCTTGTTTCCCTATGCAATCGTTTGGAGATTTCTTTGCTCCACCTTGACAACATTATCGAGGATTTTCTCGCAAGTTGACCGTTAACCTAAAAAAGCAAGTAAAAGGAATTTTATTATAAATATTTTTATTCACATTTTTGTATGAAAAAGATTAAACACAGACTTCGTTGCTTTCCTCCGAAACCTTTATTAGGGCTCGGAGGTTTTTGACGTGATGTGAATTTCAAAAGTTCGGTATAAAGCAATCCAAAGTATCAAATGACGGTAATTATATAGACAAATTTGCGCGTTTGTGGTATAATATGCGCAGTAAGTTGCTTTGCAACTTTGCGGGCTTCGCTATACTTAATTGACGGCTGCATAAAAATGCCTTTGCAAGTATTTTTATACAACTTATAAATTATTCCCAAAGAAAGGT
>CAZPJU010000077.1:0-5228 GCA_964586965.1 uncultured Lachnospiraceae bacterium
TCAAGCGTAAATTCAAACTTACAGAATTTTTCATGTTCGCTTGATACTTTTATCTTTTCTCCGTGAGCTTCTATTATTGTTTTTGCTATATACAGACCAAGACCCGTTCCCGTTTTGTCAAGTCCGCGAGATTTATCGCTTTTATAAAATCTGTCAAATACATACGGCAGATCCTCTGCGGGAATTCCCTGACCTTCATTATAGACGCTTACGATAGCTTTTTTTCCTTGAATTCCGATAGATACCTTATAAAGTCCTCCTTCATAAGAAAATTTAACCGCATTATCGCAAATATTGTATAAAATCTGATAGATCGCATCTCTGTCCGCGCGAACTATAATATTTTCTTTTGCCGGAACAAATTCAACATTGAGATTTTTCTTCTCAAGTCTGCTTTCCATTGAAATTATTATTTGGCACGCAAGTTCGCATATATCAAAATTTACAGGCGTAAACTTTCTGACTCCTGCCTGAATTCTGGTGATATC
This sequence comes from uncultured Lachnospiraceae bacterium, assembly GCA_964586965.1. Classification (GTDB taxonomy): domain Bacteria; phylum Bacillota; class Clostridia; order Oscillospirales; family CAG-272; genus DTU064. The sequence goes on from CAZPJU010000077.1 coordinate 489, forward strand.
AAGCAATGAATTTACAAGTCTTGATAATCGCTTTATTTCATCGCTGATGATATTAAGGTAATGTCGATGCTTTTCCGGCGGGATCGTTCCGTCCAATATTCCGTCGATAAATCCTGAGATTGTTGTCATAGGTGTACGCAAATCATGCGAAACATTTGCAAGAAATGAGCTTCGCATTTCTTCCAAATTAGACAGTGAATTTGCCATATTATTGAATGCTGAGGCAAGTTCGGCAACCTCATCATGTCCTGTAACGGGAACTCTCATATCGAAATTTCCCGCAGCAAAGCTTTTAGCTGCAATACTCATATTTTTCAGAGGACTTATAACCCTGTCACTGATAAAATATACTGCGATAAGTGCCGCAAGCATTATCCAAAGGCTCGACATAATTGACGTATTTATCAAAGATCCGAGAAGTACATCCATATCGGTATTTGATGAGCAGGCAAACACTGCACCGCTCAACTCATTGTTATTTACATAAAGCGGTCTACCGTAGATATATGATAAATTGGAAAAGATTCCTTCGTCATCCTCAGAAACGAACGAATATCCGTCAACAACGACAGACGACATTATTTGTTCCGAAACAACAACCGTTTCCTCGTATTCATTTCCGTAATCTCCGGGAATAAACGGAACATCCGGTCCGGTTGAGAAAATAACCGTTCCCTCTGTATTTGTAATGATGATCGACATATCTTGAGAATATTCAAGCATCATATAAAGTCTATCATTGATAGTAAATCTGTAATTGCTTACATACTGCTCAAGCGTTTGATATCTTGCCTCGGTTACGGATTTATTTATATAATCCGCAAATGTATCGGCTGCGTTGGAAAGCGACATTTTTTTTGACGAATCCGAATACGTGCCGATCAAGGTTGAGATAATTGTTATTTGTATAACAAAGCTTATGATGATTATCATCATAAATACAGTTATATATTTTGTAAATACGGAACGAAACATTGCAGAAAAACCTCACAAGATTGTTAAAAGAGAGCGCGCAGACAAAGTCCGCGCGCTCGGATTCCGAAAATATTACTGAAGAAGCTCGAATTTATAGCCGATACCCCAAACTGTTTTGAGAACCCACTTATCGGAAACTCCCTCAAGCTTTTCACGCAGACGCTTAACGTGAACGTCAACTGTACGTGAGTCACCGAGATAATCAAAGCCCCAAACCTTATCAAGAAGCTGATTTCTCGAAAAGACGCGGTTACAATTAAGCGCAAGGAAGTACAAAAGTTGAAGTTCCTTAGGTGGAATATCCACAGCCTTTCCCTTGAGTTTAAGCTCATACTTTTCGATATTTATCTCGATATTATCAAATTTTATAACTTTTTCATTTGTTTGATTATCATGAGCTGAATATCTGCGAAGAACAGCTTTTACACGTGCGGACAGCTCTTTCATATCGAAAGGTTTGACTACAAAGTCATCGGCACCGAGTTCAAGACCGAGAACTTTATCAAATACCTCTCCCTTTGCGGTGATCATGATAATCGGCTTATTCGAAATTTCTTTAATTTCGCGGCAAACCTGCCAACCGTCCTTTTTGGGAAGCATTATATCAAGCAAAACGATATCCGGATCGTACATCTTAAAAAAGCTTACGCCTTCGGCGCCGTCATTCGCCATCTTTACCTCATAACCCTCGTTTTCGAAATATAAACGAAGCAAATCACAAATATTAACATCATCGTCAACAACAAGAATTTTGGTTCCGATTGCCATCTTAAGACCTCCTACGTACATTAATATACAAACACATTATACCATCAAAAAAACCATTTGTAAACTAAAATTTCACATGATACAAATAATTAATGAATTTTATTATTCACAAATGCAATATTTTCACTTTTATATTTAACATTATACTGCTCAACCTTGAAGAATTTTTGTCAGCTATCTGTTTTTTATGTGAAAAAGCATTTTGTTTCATTATTTCGTCTTTTACCGCAAATTTAATCAGGCAATATGTTTTTTCTTGCGAAAACAACCGGTATATGATATAATATAATAATATAATTTCAATACAGAGGTATAATCATGTTTTTTCAGGCACTTGAAGCCATAAAAAAATTTGACCGGATAATAATACATCGCCACAGTCGTCCTGACGGTGATGCTATCGGAAGTCAGGTCGGACTGAAGCATTTGTTGAAGTTGAATTTTCCCGAAAAAGAAATATATGCCGTCGGTGATGATGTCAGATTTCTTTCTTTTATCGACGGAGCTGTCATGGATGACATTGCAGACGATTTATTCAAAAACGCACTTTCTATCATTCTTGACTGCGGCTCATCATCTCTTATAAGTGATGACAGATACAGATCTGCCGCAATGACGGTACGCTTTGACCATCACCTCTTTTGCGAAACGATTGCCGATATTGATGTTGTTGATTCCACGTATGAAAGCTGTTGCGGTCTTATAACAGAATTTGCGGTTGAAACAGGACTCAAACTCAATTCGCTCTCTGCAAAAGCGCTTTATACGGGTCTTGTCACCGATTCGGGACGCTTCCGCTATGATAGTACGACCGCACGCACACACCGACTTGCGTCAATTTTGTTGGAACACGAATTTGACACAAACGACATATACCGTAATCTTTATTCGGATACATATGAAAACAAGAAAAACAAAGCCGCATTCACTCTTAAAATAAAGTTCACCGAAAATAATGTAGCGTACATTTACAACACCTCCGAAGATGTCGAAAATTCAGGTATGGATGCATTCACCATATCACGTGCTATGGTTGCTACTATGTCAGACATTAAAAACGTTGATATATGGGTAAATTTTACGGAAAGCGAGCAAGGTGTGCTGTGCGAGCTTAGATCAAGCATTTATAATATTAACCCAATCGCAGTAAAATACGGCGGAGGCGGTCATGCAAAGGCAAGCGGAGCTACCGTTCCTGACAAAGAAACCGCTATGTCGATGCTTCACGATCTTAATGAATTTACGGGAGAAAACAAATGAACACTAACAAGAAAGAAATATTAGAAAAGATACTTAAAAAGATCGAGGAATATGACTCAATATGTCTCTTTCGCCACATACGAAATGACGGCGATTGCGTCGGTGTAACAAAAGGACTGAAAGCAATAATAAAAGCGACTTGGAGCGAAAAAAACGTCTACATCGTTGACAGTGACAAAGCCGAATATCTTGATTTTCTCGGTCCCGATGATGACGAGATACCCGATGAAATATATAAAAAATCGCTCGGAATAGTTTTAGACACAGCAACTACCGAACGAATATCAAATAAAAAATATGAGCTTTGCCGCGAACTAATAAAAATAGATCATCACATCCCTATTTCGCCTTATGGTGACATTCAGTGGATCGAGGAGCACTATGCTTCCTGCTGCGAGATGATCGTTGAATTATACGAAACATTCAGCGACAAGCTTGTGTTGACTAAAGAAGCGGCAACGTATCTTTACACTGGAATAGTAACCGATTCGGGAAGATTCAAATATGAGGAAGTAAGCGGAGATACGCTTCGCAAAGCTGCGGTTTTACTCGATAAAGGTATAAATACGTCATCTTTATATGCACATCTTTACCTTGATAACTTTGATTTCTTGAAATTCAAGTCCGAGGTTTACAGCAAAATGAATCTTACCGAAAACGGTGTTGCTTATATATACGTGGATCGCGAGATGCAGGAAAAATTCAATCTCAACCGCAATCAGGCAAGCGAGGCTGTTGGATTTCTTGATGGTATAAGAGGATGTATCGTTTGGATTACTTTCATTGACAACTGCGACGAAGAAGGATCTATACGTGTGCGTTTGCGCTCACGTTTCGCGCCGATAAATCAGATCGGTGAAAAATATCGCGGCGGCGGTCACGCATTTGCGAGCGGTGGAACTGTTTACGACATTGATGAGATAAACGCTCTCATCTCCGATGCGGATGCATACGTTAAAGATTTCAAGGAAAACAACGAGGGATGGCTATGAGAATCCTTGTCACTAACGATGACGGAATAAATGCATCCGAGCTTCCCCGTTTAATAAACTATTTCAAGCGTTTCGGTGAAGTAACTGCTGTCGTTCCCAAATTTGAGCAAAGCGGAAAAAGCCAAGGCATAGAGATACACAAGCCGTTTGAAGCTAAAAAAACAGATCTTGTTCCGGGCGTCACTGTTTGGGCAGTCGATTCAACTCCGGCAGACTGTGTACGCTTTGCAGTGCTCGGATTAAAGCTCAAGTTTGATCTTGTAGTTTCCGGAATCAACAAGGGTCTTAATATCGGCACCGACGTTATGTATTCCGGGACGGTGGGGGCTGTATTCGAAGCAAATTTGCTCGGTATAAAGGCTGTTGCGTTTTCAACGTGCCCGGAATATTACGATCGGGCATTATTTCACCTTGACAGCGTGCATGAATATTTCGTAAAAAATGCGCTTTTGCAAAAAAACAACGCATACAACGTAAATATTCCCGAAAATCCAAAGGATATTTTGATAACCCGTCAGGGGGGACCGTATTATTCGGATGATTTTGTTCCGATTGGAAACGATATGTATATGCCTAACGGCAAAAGCATTTGGTGCGACAGTAATGATGATTCACTCGACACCGACGCTACCCTGCATGGTTTCATATCCGTTACGCCGCTTACAATATGCACAACGGAAATGAATACATATAAAATGCTTACGTCACAAATCAAATAAAAACGAAAATACCGTCTGCTTCAAAT
>CAZPJU010000078.1:0-5074 GCA_964586965.1 uncultured Lachnospiraceae bacterium
ACTTCCTTATCGAGATCAAAATTATCTATCGCTTTTATAAGTCCTATACAACCGACCTGAAAAAGATCGTCCATGTTTTCACGTCTGCCCGCAAAACGTTGAATAATGCTCAAAACAAGTCGTAAATTCCCAAAAACAAGCTCATCTCGCGCTTTTTCGTCTCCGTTTTTTACCTTAATGAGCAAATTTCGCTTTTCTTCACCCGACAAAGTTTTCAGCTTTGACGTGTTAATACCGCAAATTTCAACCTTGCTATAATACATCGGCAATACCGCACCTTTTATCTTTATGTCAAAAGTATTGCCAGCGTGATTCACATTAATACAAAAAAACGGATTTCCGTTTTTTTCCGAAAATCCGTTTTAATTTGATTTTTATTAAGAAAACGCAAAATCAACGAGCAGCCATTCGCCGCTTTCTTCCACAGTCCAAATCATCGTATAGGTTCCAACAGACACCTTTTCATATTTGTAATATTTTCCGTGAGAATCAAAATCAACTTTGATACCGTAACAATCATTCGAATATTTCACGGTATCGTACATTTCAACCTCAAGCTTATCAACCTTGAAATTGCTGTTATATATCATCGAGCTGTACGATGATTTCATAATATTATACGCCTCGGAACCGTTTTTGACGTGCTCGATAACGGCATTATAGTTCGCTTCGGTATAGTCGGTTCCTTCGTATGAATACTTTATGTAAAGCTGAGTGAAAATGAGTGCACTTTCTTCAAGCTTTTTCTTTTCCGCTTCAGCGGCGTCGGGATAAAAGAAGCTTACTCCGTCGTTTTCAAAACCGACACAGGATGTACCGTCATTGTATTTCGCGGTAAATACAGGCTCGTTGTACAAGCCGGAAACTGTATATTTCACACCGTATTCGCTCGGAGAGGCATACTTTTTTGCCGAATCCGGAATCGGATATCTGTCAGATTTACCGACCGAATATTCTTCCCCGACTTTAACTCCGTTGCAATAAAGAATTGCACCGTCGGGAACGGATGCAGTATACGAATGCTTATACGAATCGGGATAAACAAACGAGACATCGTAGAGTTCGTTTTCTTCACATACAAGCGTTTCGCCGTCAAGCGTCGCGGACACTGTCGGCAAAAGACGCAATCCTTTTACGCAATATACACGGCATCTCATATCCGTTTCGGCTTCAAAACAATGAGCGTCCATTGGAATCGCAGTGCCGGTAACGTATTCGTCAGTAAGCTTTATTCCATTCAGCATAACCTCTGCTTTTTCCGGTGCTAAAATCGTATATAGACTTTCAACCTCGTCATAAACGGAAGAATAAACACCCTTGGACGGATTATTAAGCGGTAGTTTGCTTCCGTCAAGCGTTGCATCCGCGGAAATTTCACCGAAAACATCCGCTATTTCATACATATTCATCTTAAAAGCACCTGACTCAAATTCGGAAACCGTTTCCGGTACAAACTCTCCGACAATTTTATCATCTCCGATATTTATGCCGTTCAGCGTGAGTTCGGATGTGCTCGGCGCAATTATACTTACCGTATTTTTACGTGCATCTATCCACTCATCCGCAACACTGACTCCGACAACAGTATAGTTGTCAAAGCCGTATTTTCCGCCGTCTGTCACGGCAAGCGTCAGCGACAAGATCTTTTCTCCGCAATAAACATCATACTTTGGAATATCGTCCGTATTATCGCTGAACGCGCGAACATACGACAATTCATATTTTTGCATTGCCGAGGTGACCTCTGTCGAAACTGCATTTTCCGCTTCATAGCCGGAAAGCTTTCCATCCAAAAATTCGGCAACCATACTGATTATTTTCTCATCGGTTACAGAAGCGACATATTCATTTACTGCATATTCCGGGCGTCCCGTTTCAAACGCCTTGATAAAATCGTAAAAAAACAGCGTCAGTGCAACGATCAGCAAAACAAGAACGGCGCAAAGTATGATATATGAGCGCCAAAATGTATCAAGCTTTTTCTTTTTTTCGATCATTTCACACCCTCCACCAAAAATACGTTAGGCAACTTACGTTCACCGAAAAAATACGCACTTTGATTCATTGTTTCTCCGTTATACACCATCAGAGTGGACGATCCGCCGTCAAGATTTGCGGCATTGACAGCGCCGTAGCCGAGCATGATACTGACAAGGTCATCATATGTCGCGCCGAGGGAATCTGCTTGTCTGCCGTTGATGGCAAGCATGAGCACGGCACCGTCCGCGCGCTGTCCGATTGCGGTACGCGGATTGAGACCGCCACCGAGACTGCGCTTGGAATTTTGCGGCACTCCGTTAATAACGAGCACGGGGCCGAGCGAAAAATTAAGTCCGTCAACTATCCCCTCGTCAATCGCCTGCTGTCCCGTCATGTTACCGACGTGAAGCACATGATTTTTATCAAATCCCATAACGCATTTGTATTTTGTATCGGTGCTTCCCCAAATGATCTTACCGTCGCGAATAACTATTCCGTCCGGCACAGCGCCGGTACCTTTTCCGCCGTCATCCTCAAAACCACCTGCATTTATGCCTCCGACAGCGCCGTAATCTTCAATAAATTTGCGAAGTGTCTTTCCCGAATACCCCTCTCCGTATGTCGGAAGCGTACCGAGCGTTACCCTCGACGGATCATGCACGATCAAAAGAGTACCGTTATATGTATCACCTTGAATCTTAATAACCTCAACTCCGTCGTCGATCGGCTGATCATCATTTGTATCCGATTGTATCGGTACAGACGAATCCGCTGTTGTGTCCGCAGTCTCTTTATCGGAAACAGTTTCGTCGGTGTCGGGATCTTCGGTAACATCATCGCTTTCTGCGGTTGTATCTTTCCCCGACGGAATTTGAATCAGCGACGGATCCGTTATTTGATCGTCCCCCGTTCCTGCGGAAAGTATTTCATTTATCTCCGATTCGGTAAAATAAATTCGAGCAAGAAACTTTGCCGCAGACGTTTCCATAACACTGCGAACAAAGAGCGTACTCGCAGTCGGAGACGGACCTTTAGCAAGTACAAACATAACCGAATACGCAGCTACAAGCAAAGCAACGATCACGGTTATAGCGCAAAGCGCACCTCGCATTATATATTTTATATGCTTATTCATCTTTCTTTTTCTCATTCTTATATTTTCCGTTTTTTAATTGCTTTAATTATATTTATTGTAAATCATCCTTTCATCTGTGTCAATAAGTTGAGTTGTTTTTTGTTTTCAAAATATAATGTAACAAAAAATACACATCTCACAATTACGAATACCCATTGCTTCACTACGTTTTTTGTGTTAAAATGTATCAACAAAGATAATGCCGATTTTTAGGCAAAAGGATGTATAATGAAATCAAAAAAAAAATCCGCGCATCCGAAGCGTCCGCATCTTTTTGCCGAGATGCTTCGCTTGGAACTCACGGAATATATCAAGCCGTATTTTATCGCTCTGATATGCTACGTAGTGGCGCTTTTATTGACAATCGGATCGATCCTGTATGTTCAATCATTCAAGACCGTCGCATATACGTTGCTTTACGTTTCAATAATCGCACTTTTTTCGGTCACCGCAATCATCCCGATTCGCAGGACCTTCATAGACATAACAAAATCGCCTAAATTCGCCGGGAAATCGCCTGCTCCGTCAGCACTCGCAGCGGCAAAACTTATATCTCCGCTCGTTTTTTCCGCAATTTCCGCCGCACTGCACGCCGTAGCCGATGCAACAGTCACGTATCTCGGCAATCTCACCTACGACGGCTATAAAAAAACGCTTGCTTCGGTTTCAATTCTGCTTTTTTCAAGCGTTTTTTACTTGACCTGTGTTGCGATAAATGCCATTGCGGATTACAGAGTCGATCCAAAAAAATCCGCCAAAAGCAAACGTAGACGCGTCACGATGGACGGAATTCTTCTTTACGCGCTCGGTTTGGTTGTGCTTATGTTCGCGTTTCTCTGTCTTTCGACGGTTCCGTTCGGCTCGGATGCGATTGAGGATCTTTCAAGTACCGGCATGAACCCGAATTCATCTCTCGCTTTGGCAATCATATATTTGTCTGTTTCGCTTTTGCGCGCAGTATACTTGTTTTTCATTTTGAAAAAACGTTTGCGCCGCGCGCTGAAGCTTTACTAATAAAATTCAAAACCGTACCACGAAAGGACAAACCAAGTTATGAAACATACGGATTTTGCACCCAATCCCCCCATGGGTTGGAACAGCTGGGACTGCTACGGCGCCGCTGTAAACGAAGAACAGCTCATCGGAAACGCGCTTTACATGAAGGAGCATCTGCTTGAGCACGGTTGGGATCTCGTTACTTGCGATATTCAGTGGAGTGAACCTAACGCATTTGACACTTATTACACCTCAAACGCACAGCTCTGCATGGACGAATATTCTCGTCTTATTCCCGCACCAAACCGCTTCCCCTCATCCGCGGACGGAAAGGGATTCCTTCCTATCTCGCGTAAAATTCACGAAATGGGTCTTAAATTCGGCATCCATATTATGCGTGGTATTCCCCGTCAGGCTATCTACGCAAGAACAAAGATAAAGGGAACCGAATACACTGCTGCGGACGTTGGTGATCCTTTCTCCGTTTGCGGTTGGAACAGCGATATGTACGGTGTTAATCCTCATTCTCCTGCGGCTCAGGCGTACTATGATTCACTTTTCGAGCTTTACGCAGAATGGGAAATCGACTTTGTTAAGGTTGACGATATTGCCGTAACCGGAGCATACTCGCACGAAGCGCACAGAAACGGCCCGATGCCGGGCGTTGCCGAGATCGAAATGATCCACAAGGCAATCATGAAATGCGGTCGTCCGATCACACTTTCCCTCTCCCCCGGACCTGCTCCCATCGAATACGCTTGGATGTTCAAGCAGAACGCAAATATGTGGCGTCTGACAAACGACGTTTGGGACAACTGGACTGCTGTACTTCACATGTTCGAGCGCTGCGAGACTTGGATCGGTCACGGCGGAAACGGCGTATGGCCCGACTGCGATATGCTTCCCTTCGGTCACATCAACTGCAACAACCGCGGCGGCGACAACTATTGCCGTATGTCCCAC
>CAZPJU010000079.1:0-4977 GCA_964586965.1 uncultured Lachnospiraceae bacterium
CCTCGCGTTGTCATTTGTATACCGTACGGTGTCACCGAAGTTGAAAAACGTGCCGTCGAGGACGCAACTCTCGAAGCCGGCGCGCAAAGCGTCGCTCTCATTGAGGAGCCAATCGCCGCCGCAATCGGATCAGGTCTTAAAATCGGCGGTGCTCGCGGAAACATGATTATCGACATCGGCGGCGGCACCACGGAAGTTGCCGTCATCTCACTCGGCGGCATAGTGCTCTCCAATTCACTGCGCGTAGCCGGAGACGAGCTCGATGAAGCGATCGTCAACTATCTGCGCCGCAAGTTCAATGTTCTTATAGGCGATGCGACAGCGGAACAGCTCAAAAAGAACATCGGCTCCATCCATCCTGCCGCGGATCGCGGCGAAATGGAGATACGCGGTCGAAATCTGCTTTCCGGACTGCCTGCGACAGTCTCCATCAACTCCGCAAATATCCGCGAGGCTATAACAGAGCCCGTTTCGCACATAGTTGACGCGCTCCGCACAACGCTTGAAGCCACTCCTCCCGAACTTTCCGGCGACATTTACGATAACGGTATCGTTCTCACCGGCGGCGGTGCACTTCTCGGCGGTCTTGACATCCTGCTTTCGGGCGTCACGGGCATACGTGTGCTTCGCCCCAAGCATCCGCTTGACTCCGTTGCGATAGGCATCGGCAGAGTTCTCGAAGCGGAGGACAAATTCGAGGGTGCAATTCAGTACAGAACAAGATAAACGCAAAGGACCCGTAAAGGAATATGAAAAAATCGTTCAAAAACAAATTTTTCATAATAATGCTATGCATAGCACTGGCGCTCGTCATCGTACCGTCGGTGCTTTCACTGATGGGTCTTTCCGATTACGTAGGTGCGGGAATAACCTACATCTTTTCCCCTCTCGAAAAGGCAATGACAAAGGTCACCGATGCCGTGACAGGTTTTACCGATTATTTCACGGAATTCGACCGTCTGAAAGAGGAAAACGAAGCGCTTAAAAATGAGCTTGCCGAACTCAAGGACAAGTATTACCGCATCGACGACATCGAAGCAACAAACAAATGGCTGTACGAATACCTTGAAATTAAGCGCGAGCATACGGAGTATGACTTTGCTATGGCCGAGATAGTCGGCAGAGAGGTCGGCAACTACATGACGGTCTTTACCATCGATGTCGGCACAGATGCGGGGGTTTATGAAAATATGCCCGTCATTACCTCAGAAGGGATCGTAGGCTATGTTACCGAAGCCGGCTCGAATTGGAGCAAAGTCTTGACGATACTCGAATCGGCTTCCGCTGTCGGCGCGTGCGTTGAGCAGACGGGAGAGCTCGGTCTGCTTGAAGGCGATTATACCATGCGTAATGAGGGACTTTGCAAGCTTTGCTACCTCGCCTCGGATTCAAACGTCTCAGTAGGCGACCGAATAATTTCAAGTGGGCTCGGAAGCATTTACCCGCGAGGGCTCGTCATCGGATATGTCGAAAGCACCGCATACGACGAATATACGCGCTCCGTTGTTGCGTATGTACGTCCTGCGGCTGATCTGGAAAACATAAGCCGCGTTATGGTTATCAAATCTTATGAAACAGTCACGGAATAACAAAAACCGCAAGAAGCGACGCTCCGCTGTCGGTGACACGGTACGGATCGCTCGCTCGCGGGTCTCGTATTTTTTCAAGGAACGCTCCGCAACCGTCGTAGGCGGAAGCCATCAGCTCGGCGTCACCGTTTCCGAAGTCGTTAAACATATAGTTTATGCGATCACGGGGATTTTGCTGATCCTTATGCAAATTTCTTTTTTCCCGCAAATAAAACCGTTCGGCGCCTCCCCCGACATACTTATAGTTGCCGTTTTTGCCGTTGCTATGTTCGAAAATGAGCGCTTAGGCGCGATTTTCGGACTTGCGGTCGGATTTGTCGTTGAAGCGGCAGGCGGAGTCGGAATCTCTCTTTTGCCTCTCGTATATATGCTCGTCGGTTACATTTGCGGTATTGTCGCAACCGAATACTACAAGCGCTCATTTGTGCTTTTTTTGATATTCGACGCCTGCATTTTGCTTGTACGTATGTTCACAACTCTCCTATATATAGTTTTTACATGGAGCGTTGTTGACATTTCCGTCGTGCTGCCCCAAGTGCTCATCCCCGAAGCACTTTCAACTCTCGTCATCTCCCCCTTCCCGGCAATTCTGATCTCTCTGATCAGCCGCATCTTCCGAAAAGAGGAAACGCCGAAACCGGGACTTGACTGACACATTTTTGCCGTCGGACGGCGGCGGAACGGAGAATTATATGAATCAAAGACATATCTTTCGTCTGTTTGCTCTCGCTTTTGTTTTCATTCTCATTTCAATCGTCTTTGCGGCGCGTTTGATAAACATTCAAGTCGCAGATCCGGACTTCTACGAGCATATATCGACAAAAACATATACAAGAACAGTCACACTGCAAGCGCAACGCGGCGAAGTTTATGACTGTAACGGCGTGCCGCTTATAAAAAATGAATATTCATACAGCGTTCTGCTCGATAAAGGAACACTGCCTTCCAAAAACAGCGAGCTGAATGACGCTCTCATTGACATATACAAAAAAATAGATCTGTCCGATTCGGAATACACGCTTAACGAAATAACATTTCCCGCCACGGGAGTATACCCCGAATATACCTTGAACGATGAATTTTTCGAAGTCACCGTAAACAAAACTCGCTTTAAGCGACTTTTGACAACGCTCGGTCTTGAGGATATCGGCACAATAATCGAGGGTGAATTTTATCCATACGCTCTTTCTTATTTCAACACATATTTGTCATCCGAAAAGCATCTGCGCGCACTTTATTCCCTTGCAATGTCCATGGATGAAGGCTCTACTTCGGTTTCGCTTGACTCCATTGTCGAGGTGCTTGTGCTTCGCTACGGCATAGTTGACGATGACGGAAACCTGCTTTATGACAGAGAAACCGCGGATTTTCTTCTCAAGCTGAGATATGACATGGAATCCCGCGATTTTTCATCGGTCACACCGTATACGGTGCTGACAGACGCGGATATCGCTCTGATATCTTATCTTGAGGAAGGAAATCTTCGCGGTTTCACCGTTTCGGTCGAATCAAAACGCGTCTACTGTGAGCCGGGCGTAGCTTCGCATATTCTCGGCAGAACCGGTAAAATTCAAGCCGCAGACGTCGATTATTACACTTCTCTCGGATACAAACTCGATGCAATCGTAGGAGTTGACGGCGTCGAACGTGCATTTGAATCTTATTTATGCGGCATCGACGGCACAATGACGATAACGGAGGACGAATACGGCAATGTTATCAGCCGTGAAATAACCAAAGAACCCGTCGCAGGCTACGATGTTTATCTGACAATTGATATCGAACTTCAGCGTTCAGCCGAAAAAGCTCTGTTTGATAATATCGAATACATTCATCAGCGCGCTGAGGAATCGGACAAGGAAAACAACGGTGAGGACGCAAACGCCGGAGCTTTGACCGTCGTTGATGTCAACACCGGTGCGGTAAAGGCACTTGCGTCGTACCCGACGTTTGATCTTTCAACATACCGAGAGAACATCGCAGATCTCATCAGCGATGAAAACGCTCCTCTTTACAATCGCGCTCTTAACGGCAATTATCCCCCCGGTTCAACCTTTAAGCCTGCTGTTGCCGTAGCCGCGCTGTCCGAGGGAATCGTCACAAAAAACGAAAAAATCGAAACTCACGGTATATACGATTATTATGCAGCTTCAGGCTTCACTCCGCGTTGCTGGCTTTATGTCTCAACCGGAAGAAATCACGGTAAAATCGACATTTCAGAAGCAATCAAGGTATCCTGCAACTATTTCTTTTACGATATCGGCAGACGCTTAACAATCGAAACAATGAACAAATACTGCCGCGCACTCGGATTGGGTGAATCGACGGGAATCGAGCTGTCCGAAAAAACCGGCGTGCTCGCCGGTCCCGATTACAGAACGGAAAACGGTCTTGACGGTTGGAACCCCGGTGACACACTTGCGGCAGCGATCGGTCAGTCCGATAACCTTTTCTCGCCTCTCCAAATCAGCGTATATATGTCCGCGCTCATTAACTGCGGTCAACGATATAACGCTCACATACTCGACTGCGTAAAAAAATACGGCACCGGCGAAATAGTTTATAAAACCGAAACGACCGTGCTCAGCACCATTGATCTTAAGCAAGAGGACGTTCAAACAGTCCTTGACGCGATGCAGACAGTTGTAGAATCCGGCACAACAGCAACTCTTTTCGACAATTTGCCGATCAAAGTCGGCGGCAAAACGGGTACGGCTCAGGTCTCTGCCAACCACAGTGATAACGCCGTTTTCGTTGGCTTTGCACCGTTCGATTCGCCCGAAATAGTCGCAACCTGCGTCATCGAGCGCGGAGCGCAGGGCGCTCTTGCCGGAATGGCAGTGCGTGACACCTTCATAAAATACTTCAACATCGAGATGACCACAGATGAAAACACCCAAGAATAATGCGATTTCAGCACGTTTTGACGAAATTGCGGCACGTCTTGCTTCATTATATCCCGAAGCGATATGCTCGCTTGAACACGGCGGAGACGCTTGGCGTCTGCTTGTTATGGCACGCTTGTCCGCCCAATGTACAGACGCAAGAGTCAACATTGTAAGCCGTGAGTTGTTTGAACGATTTCCTTCCGCAGAAGATATGGCAAACGCAGACATAGCGGAGCTTGAAGCGATCGTTCGCCCCTGTGGGCTGTATAGAATGAAATCGAAAGATATCAAAAAGCTTTCTCAAGAGTTGATCGACCGTTTTGACGGAAAAGTACCCGCCGATATGAAAGCCCTTCTTTCGCTCTCCGGTGTCGGACGTAAGATTGCGAACCTCATTTTAGGTGATGTTTATCACATCCCCGGAATAGTCGCAGATACGCATTGTATCCGTATAGCCGGCAGGCTCGGCGCATATGCCGAAACAATGAAATCTCCGCAGA
>CAZPJU010000080.1:0-4962 GCA_964586965.1 uncultured Lachnospiraceae bacterium
AACGCAAGGGCGAAGACGCTTACCTTACATACGGCGAAAACTCCATCAAGCTTCCCGCAGAAAAGGGCAACCACCCCGATCTTAAGGATTACTTCGGTCAGGAAGTTATCGCAGGTGTTCGTCCCGAAGCTATCCGCGACGAAGCTTCTTTCATCGAACAGTATCCGGACTGCGTAATCAACACAGACGTTGAAGTTACAGAGCTTATGGGCGCTGAAATTTACCTCTACCTCGTATCCGATGAACAGAACCTCATTGCTCGTGTTGCTCCTACATCCACTGCAAGAGCAGGCGATTCTCTCAAGGTTGCTGTAGATCCCACAAAGATCCACATCTTCGACAAGGATACAGAACGTTGCATCATTCACTAATAAAGTCTAAGCATTGGCGTGATATTCTTAACAGATTATCACGCCGATTCTGTTTTTCTCGTAAAAACGTCAAAAAAGTTCAACACAGCCGAGGTAATCAAAAATGAAAAAATCAATAATTGTAACATTGTTTTTAATTTGTACATTGTGGATGATCGGATGCACGCAAAAACCGCAGCAAGCACAAGTCATACAATTGTTGCCGGAAGGTAACGTAGTCAATGTTGAAATTTCCACGCTTCCCGAAGGATACAATTATTCATTTAGCGGGGAAACCGCCAGATCGATCGAAGATTATCTATCCGGCTTGAGTTTAGAAAGCGACTTCGAAGAAAATCCAAATGAATACGCCGGGATGACATACGTAATTTCTTTGGGATATGAAAGTGGCAACGTATTGACTGTATATCACTTCGGCAATATGTTTATTCGTTCCGAAAACGATTCTTGGTATAAAATGACATATGACGAAGCAAGTCGTCTTGACACTTTGCTGAATGAATTGAGCAAGTGACAAACACAAAATCCCCTACAGATTCTTATGAGAATCTGTAGGGGATTTTTTTCATTTACAACTGCACGTTATCTCACGATTTCCTTAAACGTACCTGCCTCATATTCATGCAAAAGCAAAGTCAGATCGTCGATTTTTTCGATGATAGAACGCCCTATATCTGTATCGCGCACACGAAGTCTTTCCTCTGCATGCTCGAAAACAACGGTATCGGAAAGTATGTCTATGTTGTTTTCAATAGCGTCACGCGCGCCTTTGAACGGCTCGTGCGCCGAGATGCGGATACCTTCCGAATTATATATCAACGTATATCCCGCAATTCCCGTCGTCGGCTGATACGCCTTGCAAAAGCCTCCGTCAATTACAATAACCTTACCGCCCGCCTTGACAGGTTCTTCTCCGTTACCGGACTTGATCGGTATATGTCCGTTTATAATATGCGCCGAATCATCGGTAAGCGAAAATTCTTTCAATATACGATCCGCGATCTCCGAATCGTTCCAACAGTTATAATATGCATTTTTCGGTTCATGCCACGACGCTTTATCCGCAACAAACAGACGTTCAAAGGTTGTAATCTTCTTGCGCGCGCAGAGCGGAGAATCCTTTCCGCACCACAAAAACCACAAAAAATCCTTTCCTTGCTGGCGTTCCTTTGTTCCGTCCTCAGCGAAAAAAGCTTGACGTGCAAGGCGGTCGCAGTAATCCATCAGCTCGCGTCCGCTTTTACCTTGTGCGGCGTCAAGCGCCAAAAATTCGCCATCGTCGCGAAGCGGTATACAACCGTGAAAAAGCAGATTATTATTAAATATCGTATACATTTCTCCCTTTTCGTAAAGGAAGCAAACATGACGTCTGAGTTTTTCCGAGCGCATAAACGCATTCTTGAGATATTTCATCACATCGCGTTCGCGCTCCGTGAGCTTATACGGATCAGCAGGATCGACAGTCGGAAAATCAGTTTCCTTGAGCGGATATTCAACGCCTTCAATGACGACTGTTCCCTTTTCTCTGTTGATCTTATCAAGTAAGAGTCTGTGTTCCATACCGAATTCGGGATTTCGTTCTATTATCTGCCCCTCAAGCTTAAACTGAATAATCGCGATCGCCTTGTGCATACGTGCAATCAGCACATCGTCGTCGTGACGCAAAAAGTCACCTTCCGACGTGCCCTTCGGCATATAATCTGTTATATCGTCGGAGGAATAGACTTCGGCGGCAAAATTAGTGAGCGGGCGAAGTGAGATTCCGTATCCGATTTCAACTACATCAAGATTTTTATACGTGATAGAATTGTTCAAGACAGCAGCAATACAGGTACGCGAGCCTGCAGCTGCTCCCATCCACAGCACATCATGATTACCCCACTGAATGTCGATAGACGTTTCCTTCATCAACTCATCGATAATTATATCAGCACGCGGACCGCGGTCATAAATATCACCCACAATATGCAAATGATCTATAACAAGACTTTTTATTGCCGAAGAAAGAGCGACAATAAAACGTTCGGACGCGCCGAGCTCCACAATCGTTTCAATGATATTTTCGTAATATTTTGTTTTTTCTTTTGCGTCATACTCGCAATTGAGCAGTTCGTTAATTATGTAATCATATCCGCCGGCTGTTTTTGCAAGGTATTTTCTGACCTTGGAGCGCGTATATTTGGCACTTACAAGACTGCAAAGCTCAAGCAAGCGCACAAGCGTGCTCCTATACCAAGCGTTAGGATCGGAAAGATACGGTCTTATCTCCTCAAGCTTTTCATTTGGATAATACACAACAGTAGCCAATTCCGCACGTTCATGCGCCGGAACGGTCTTTTCAAAAAGCGCATCTATTTTCGATCTGATAACTCCGGATGCGCTCTGTCTTATATGCAAAAACGCCTCATACTCACCGTGCAGATCGCTCATAAAGTGCTCAGTGCCTTTAGGTAAGTCAAGTATTGCCGTAAGATTTATAATTTCGCTCATTACAGCGTTTTTGTTCGGATATCGTTTTGCCAGTTCAAACAGATATTTCTGCCGTGAATCTTTTCCTTTTATCATAACAGTCTCCGTATTAAGCCTTTGCTTGTTTATTCTTATTATTACACATTTGATTTCAAAAGTCCACAGTCAAAAAAGGCATTTCGATAATTTTACCAAAAAAATCACCGCCGAGAGCAACTTAACGGTTGCTCTCGGCGGCATTTTATGCTTCAAGATTGCCAATCAAATGACTTTGGAGGGCACTGCGTCCTCTTTTTTACGTTTGCTTGTTACGATTATTACAACAACTATCGCCGCAATGTTAAGGACAAACGGAAGCACCCAAAGCAGGATCATACCGACGTTCTGCGGAAGCTTTGCCGTTACTATATCGTTTTCGCTCAGCTCGAACTTTCCGTTACCGTCCTTGTAACTCTTGCCGCAATCCACGCAGTACCAATGTTCGACACTGCCCTCTGCATCCGTCGTTGCTGCACGTGACGCTATATAATCGAGATCAAAGTGATTATCGGGGTCAAGCTCACCGTACTCCGCTCCGCAAAGCGAGCAAACTGCGCGATGTGAACATGTGGCGGTACCTCCGGTATGTTCGCAAACACATCCGCAAGTTCGGCAAGTGCCGTTTTCCCAATCGTGATCCTCTCCGCTTGCTTCGGTATAACCGCAAAGCTTGCAGACTGCACCGTGCGTACAGTCGGCACTGTCGCTGTCAAAATCGTGACCGAGCGGCGCCGTATATGCTTCAATATAGCTGTAACCGCAATGCTCGCAGGAAACAGTCGTATATCCGATTTCGGTGCAAGTAGACGCTGTAACCTCACTGACAAGCTCATGTGACGTTTTGGGAATGGAAACCGCATGACTGTTTCCGCATGAGCAGGAATATGTCAACTCGCCCTCGGCAGTACACGTAGCCGCCTTTGTAACGGTGCTTTTACCGAATGTATGACCTATCGGAGCAATATAATCTCCCTTATAAGATTCTCCGCAGGACTCACAAGTATATAGTGTATATCCGACTTCGGTATGAGTAGGATCGACGATTGTCTTTTTCCATGTGTGTCCAAGAGCGGGAACAGACTTAAAATCGCCGTATGCGTCGCAGATCTCGCATTTTTCCTGATATATACCGCCGCCATCGCAAGTAGCTTCAACGATTGCATATTCCTTCATTGTATGACCTGTTGCGGGGATGATCTGCGCATCAGTATGCACTAATCCGCAGCCCTCGCACCAATCCTTGTCGGTCAAGCCGTTCTCGGTGCAGGTGGCAGGATAGCCTTTTACGATTGTGTGTCCGTGGTCATCCGTTGAAACAACCACTTCCTGCTTGGTAAAGACCTCGCCGCAACGCTCGCAGTGACTTCCCTCGGTCAGTCCGTCACTCTTGCAGTTGGGAGAAACGGCAGGGTCAACGACAACCTTGTGCCCCAACGGAGCAAGCGTCTTTGAATCTTTCGTTTCTCCGCAGTCTACACACATAAGCACAGTGGAGCCGGTTTCGGTACAGGTGGGCTCTTTGGTGGTCACTTGTACCCAAAAGTGCCGCTCTGCGATGCGCAGAGTATATGTATACGAATGATTGCTACTGCCGGGAACAATTATATTAACCTGAGCATTTTCGGTAACGGGAGTCTTATAAGTGATACCAGATAAACTGAGTTTGTATAGTGGAACGCTGTACGAAATATCGAAAGTATCGGATTTATAGTAGGGTGCCATGCCGGCAAGATTAAAATACTGCCCGCTTTCATAGATCGTGATAGTGGTAGTCCGATAGAAGAATCTGTCTTTGAAGTACAGTGTACCGGTACCATATGTATCCTCAAAATCCGCCATGAAGTCGGTTTCTTTGTCCCTCGAATAGGACGTCAATTCGTACCTTGCCGCGAACACCTCGGGATAACTGCTTGCATGATAGTCAGACGAACCATAGAGTTTTACCTTGCTCGTATCGAATACACAATGTCCCAGGTTAAGTTCGCTGGTATTATGGACACTATCAACGGCATAGAACTGACCGGATATCTTTCCGCCGTTTTCAATGTCGGCATAACCCACTATAACGCCGTTATAGGTGCCC
>CAZPJU010000081.1:0-4936 GCA_964586965.1 uncultured Lachnospiraceae bacterium
TGCGAGAGCTTCCTCGAGAGTTTTACCTGTTGCGGTTATTTCTTTTTTCATTTTTGTCTCCGAGCCGCCGAAGCGACTGCAAATAAATCTTAAAGTAATTTTTCTTCCGAATGAAACAAGCGCTTACTTTTTCGGCTTATCCTCTTTAAGGGGAGCAGCCTCAAGACCCGCTGCCGGCTTTTCTTCGGATTTTTTTTCGGTTTTCTTAGGTGCGGGAGCAACCTCATCGTCGTCAAAGTCAATGGTATGGAGCGAACGCGGACGCGGAGAATTGGGATCGCGTTTCGGTTTCTGCTTGGGATTTTTGCCGAGATATTCTCTTTCCGCGGCTATAAGTTCTTCCTCGGTAAACTTCGGAATGGGGTACATACGGGAAAGAATGAACTGCTGAACGACGGAAAGGATATTACGGAATATCCAGTACACACCGATAGCGGCAGGAACGATGAATGCGAAATAAACGCACATCAACGGCATCATCCACTCCATGATCTTCATTGAAGCCTGAGTGTTGGCATCTGCGCCGGTATTTGTTTCGGGGCGATACGTAAGCTTCTTTGTGAGTTTCTGAGAAGCTATCATCACAACGAAAGTAAGTATCGGCACGAGGATATAAATGCTGAGTATATTGTCCTTAGGAAGGACAGAGATATCAAAGCTTCCGCCGAACATCTTAAAGTTAGGCATTGCATCAACGGTTTCCTGAGTAACACCCGTTATACCGCCGATACCGTGCTCTTTAAGGTAAGAAATAATGCTTATTTCCTCATAGCTCGGTGTAAGAGTAACTCCGAGATCGGTAAGTTGCGTTTTAAGGCTTGAAATAACTCCGGATCCGATTCTCGAAATATAAGTAAGCGGCTGACGAACAACTGCAAAAAGCGAGAAAATTATGGGAAGCTGAATCAAAAGAGGGAGACAACCGCTTGCGGGGTTAAAATTCTCCTGCTGATAAAGATTCATGATTTCTTCCTGCATTTTTCTCTGCGTTACCTGATCGTTACGTCCCGCATACTTTTTACGGATCGCATTCTCCTTAGGACGGAGAGCAGCCTGCTTGTTTGTGTTCTTCTGCTGTTTCACTCCCAAAGGGAAGAGGATCACCTGCATAACGAGCGCAAAAAGCAAAAGCGCGATCGCGTAGTTGTTTGTCAGGCTATAGCAAACACGAATGATGAAGCCCATCGGAACGAGAAGAATATCGGAAAGCTTGAATCCGTCATTTTCCTCGACTGTAGAAACTGCATCCGCAGCCGTTTCAGCGGTTGATTCATCCGCAAAGACTACGGTTACGAGCGAAGCGACAAGAAGCACAACGATCATAATAGCAGTTAATACACGGAGAAGACCTGCTGTTTTTCTTTTTTCCATTATTTAATTCCTTTTAGTCCGAAAAAACGGACAAAACAATACTTTTTACGGCATTTCGATCTTTATTCCGGCAATCGCCGTTTGTTTGCCGGCACGCGGACATGATCCGCACATTTTTTCCGTTATGCTGCAAAAATCAAAATACTATTTTTCTTTTTTACGTTGAGGCTTTTCTTTTTTTTCGGGAACGGGATCTATCCCCCCCTTACAAAACGGATTACAACGCAATAATCTCCACACAGTCAGCGCGGAGCCCACGATAACGCCTCTTTTTTCAATTGCTTCGATTGCATATTCCGAGCAGGTAGGAACGAATCTGCAAGTAGGTCTCTGCTTCAGCGGCGAAATATACCGTCTGTAAAGACCTATCATCCAAATCAAAAAACGCTTCACAACCGATTATTTTCAGTCTGAGCGTCATTTTCGGAAATAACACCGAGACGAATAAAGCCGGATCTCATATCGCGCGCCACAGCGTCTGATTTGGCAAATGCGCATGAATCTCTCGCGACAATGATTATATCCCCCGAAAAATGAAAGTTTGCATCCTTCATACTTTCGGCAACGGCACAACGAAGCACACGCTTTATACGATTTCTCGTAACAGCGTTTCCACGCGACTTTGTGACGGTAAGCCCGACTCTTGTTTTACCCGAACCGTTTTTCGTAACATACAGCACCGAGTACTTTCCCGCGTGCTTTTTCCCCTTTGAATATGCTCTTAAAAAAGCTCTGTTTTCGCATACAGTTTCGATTTTCATTATGCGTAATTTCTTTTCTTTCCGCTTCCGTTTAAGTTGATTTTTTTACCTGAAACTAAAAAAAACTAATATTTCGGCAAAATTATATACTGCCGAAAAAAACCGAAAACCCTCCGCAACCGATGACTCGGTATGCGGCGGGTTTATAATCGCTTATTAATAGGAGAGTCTTGCTCTGCCCTTAGCGCGTCTTCTCTTCAGAACCTTACGTCCGTTAGCGGTCTTCATTCTCTTCATGAAACCGTGTTCCTTCTGTCTCTGAAGCTTTTTAGGCTGATATGTTCTCTTCATAATTTGCGGCACCTCCTGTTACAAAATTACGGAAGCTGTTGCGCCGAAATTCGCTTCGGCATAACGACAGCTATTATTATAAACACAAAAATCGTTTATTGTCAAGTGTTTTTAATAAAAACAACGTGATATTGTCGGATTTGGAACCGTTTTTTTATATTTCCCCCGAAATAAAGAGTTTTTCGAACGATCGAGGACGGAAAATGGGGGACAATTTTCCGCTTTACTCCTTGTAATTATTATATTTTTATGATATAATATATAATATAAATAATAGGGGTATTTTGCGCTTTTTTGCGCCGTTTCCGCGAATGAATGATATATATCCCTCTTTCTTGAGCATATTCAAAGACAATAAATACATTCATCAAAAGCATATCAAAAGGAGGAGTAATGTACCACGATAACAACATAACGAAAATCTGGTATTTTGTTAAAGACGAGCTGAAAAAAAGCTTTTCCGACGCATCGTATTCACTTTGGTTTGAAAAATTGAATCTCGTCTCGCTCGATGAGGAAAAAGCAGTAATTTCAACTGACGATAAATACAATTATTCCGTTTTGAACCGCCGATACATTGATGTCGTAAAGCAAAAATTCGAAGACATCATGGGTTTTGACATTGATGTCGAGATTATTTACTCGGAACCGAAAGAAAAAAAGCCTCTTGAGGGAGAGAGCACAGCTGTCAAACCGAAAAAAGAAGAACACTCATACGATGACGATGTAACGACAAGAACCGAAGATTTTCAAAACAGAAACGAATACACATTTGAAAATTTCATAGTCGGAAATTCAAATAAATTCGCTTATTCGGCTTGCATGGCAGTTGCCTCCACTCCGGGATCGGTGTACAATCCGCTTTTCATTTACGGCCCGTCCGGACTCGGCAAAACACACCTTATGTACGCCGTCACAAACGAAATTTTCAAGAAAAATCCGAAGGCAAATTTGGTTTATATAAAATGCGAGGAATTCACAACTCAGCTTATCGACGCGATCATGAAGCAGCACACCCCCGAATTTCGCGAAAAATTTCGCCGTGCCGATATTTTGCTGATCGACGATATCCAATTTATCGCAGGTAAGGAATCGACGCAGGAGGAACTTTTTCACACCTTCAACGAGCTTTACGAGGATCACAAACAGATAATCCTGACTTGCGATCGCCCAGCTAAGGATATCAAGCTGCTTGAGGACAGGCTCAAAACACGATTCGAGTGGGGTCTGATAGCGGATATTCAGCCGCCGGATCTTGAACTTCGTGCCGCGATAATCAAGAAAAAAGCCGGTGCGCTCGGAATCGAACTGAAAACAGAAGTCGTTTCTTATCTTGCGGAAAAGTTAAAAAGCAATGTACGTCAGATCGAGGGCGCGTTAAAACGTCTTTCCGCGATGAGTTTTCTTTCGGGCGAAAGGATCACTGTCGATATGGCTGCAAGAACGCTTGCCGATATGATATCGGAAGATGTCCCGCTCTCGATGAAGATCAACAGAATCATTTACACCGTTGCGGAAAAATACGGCGTTGATGTTGATGATCTCAAAGGTAAAAAACGAACAAAAGAGATCGCTTGGGCACGTCATGTCGCAATTTACATCATGCGCGAGAAAACGGATATGTCGCTCCCCGCAATAGGCACAGAATTCGGACGAGATCACACAACGGTGCTTTCGTCTCATAAAATAATCGAAAAAGAAATATCGGAAAATCCGTCGTTTGCCGTCGAAATAAACGAGCTGATAAACGAAATCGACCTCTGATTTTGTGTTATGCAAATGCAGTTTATCCACAAACTGTGGAAAAGTCTGTGGAAAACTTGATGCAATATCGCATAACAGACATTTTCCGAAAATTGATTTTTTCAGCACGGACAAGCTTTTTCGGTCTGTGGATACGTTTGAAAGTGCTCTGTTGAAAACCTGAAAAACGTTGAAAAATGTCGGATTTCGTCATTTTTTCGAAAAAAGTTTTCCTTTTCGGTTTTGATATTTTCAACAGACCAAAAACCGACTTTCAACAGAAAAAAGCAGAGTTTTCATATTCGAAAATCCTTGCATTACAAAGAAAAATCGGATTTTTCCAAGGTTTCCACACCCCCTACTGCTACCACTGCTAAAAGATAGATAATATATATTTATATATAGCGAGCGAAAAAATGCGTTTTTCGGTTTTTCCGAAATTTTCAACAGACCGCATTTTTACACCAAAACATACGAAAGGACAAATACAATGAAAGTTGTTTTCGAAAAGACTCCCCTTATAGCTGCCGTTACACCGGCAATGAACGCAACATCAAACAAAAACACGATCTCCGCAATAGAAGGCTTGCTTTTTAACGCACGCGGAGGAGAATGTGTCATAACCTCTTACGATACCGAAAAGGGTATCAGAACCAAGACTGATGCCGAGGTTATCCGTGAGGGTAGCTACATTATCAATGCTCAAAAGTTTTATTCCATTATTAAAATGATGCCCGAAGAAGAAATCACCGTTACGGTCAACGACAAGA
>CAZPJU010000082.1:0-4879 GCA_964586965.1 uncultured Lachnospiraceae bacterium
TCCATTATTAAAATGATGCCCGAAGAAGAAATCACCGTTACGGTCAACGACAAGATGAACGTCAAAATCGAATCCGGCAGAAGCAGCTTTGAACTTCATGCGCTTCCCGGCGAGGATTTTCCGTCACTTCCCGAACTTCACGGTGAAACAAGCTTCAATATGCCGCAGGGACTTTTGAAAAAATTCATAGCTCAAACATCGTTTGCAATCGCTCAAAAGGATCAGAGACCTATATTTATGGGAGCTTTCTTCAGAATTGTGGACGGAAAGATAACTGTCGTTTCCTGCGACTCAAACAGACTTGCGAAATGCAGTGCCGAATGCGAGATTGAAAACACAAGCGATCGCGAGGGAGATATCAATCTTAAATTTATCGTTCCCGGTAAAACTCTTTCCGAACTTAACAGACTGATTTCTGATACGGACGAGCCGATATCGGTTTCTCTTACAAGAAAGCACGTTATATTCACTGTCGGTGATATAATTTTCTTCTCACGTCTCATTGACGGAGAGTATATTGATTATGAAAGAATCATTCCGAAATCACACATGATCTTCGCTACGCTTGACCGCGATGAGATCGTAGCGTCTCTCGAAAGAGCTTCACTTATGATCGAGGAAAAGTCCGGAACGGGCAGAGGATATGTAAAGTGTTTGTTTGAGGGAAACAAGCTCATTATCACGTCCGACTCTGTATCGGGTTCGGTTTATGATGAGATACCGATCGAAAAGACAGGTGAAGATATAAAGATCGGATTCAACTGTCGTTTCCTGCTCGATGCGATGAGAGCTGCTGATTCCGAAAAGATAAAGATCGCAATGTCAACTCCTCTTATGGGCATTTCCGTTACAAAGTCCGACGATGATGACGGAGACGGTGATTATCTGTTCTTCGTAATGCCCGTCAGAATGAAGGAGTAATGTTTTTTCGATATTTCGGCGGAATGAGTGAAATATGATATGTAAATCAATCAAATACACCGATTTCCGCAACATTCGGTCTGAGTCGATAGATTTTTCTCCGTCTACGACCATACTTTGCGGAAAAAACGCGCAAGGTAAAACAAATATGCTTGAGGGAGTTTATCTTTTCGCGCAGGGAAAAAGCCACAGAGCCGGTAAGGAGTCGGAATTGATCCGGTTCGGAGCGGAAACGGCAAAGCTTGAGATGGTTTATGAATCCGGCGGCAGAGAAAACAAACTTGAAATGGAGATATCGGGCAGAAAACGTAAAATATGCTCGAAAAACGGCGTTAAGCTCGATAAGCTTTCGGAAATGATAGGCAATTTCAGAGCCGTCATGTTTTGTCCGGAGCATTTGTTTATCGTCAAAGGCGGTCCGTCCGAAAGACGTTCGTTTTTGGATGTTGCAATATCGCAGCTTCGTCCCGTTTATCTGCGGACGCTTCAACGCTACAATGTGATTTTGATGCAGCGAAATGCGCTTTTGAAATCCGCGAAAGGATCCGGGTCTGCTCCCGCACTTGAAGCGTGGAGCGAACAGCTTGCGGAATATGCGGCGTCTATTGCGAAAACAAGACATGAATATACGTCTAAGCTTTCCGATATTGCGTCCGAGCTTTATTCGGATATGACGGGAGGAAAAGAAAAGTTATCTCTTTCATATCACGGCACTTCGCGTCTCGGCGGCGAATATACGGATATATCGAGAATGAAGGAAATTTATTTTCGTCAGCTTACGGAAAACACGAATAGGGAGATACTTCTCGGTTCAACACAGTACGGAATTCATAAGGATGATGTTGATATCGTGCTGAACGGTAAGGATGCAAGATTTTTTGCGTCGCAAGGTCAGCAGCGAAGCATAGTTTTAACGATGAAGCTTTCCGAGGGCGAATATTCAAAAAGAGAAACGGGAGAATATCCCGTCCTGCTTTTGGATGATATTCTTTCCGAACTTGATCCGTCAAGGCGTTCGTATGTTGTTTCCGGAATAAAGGACAGGCAGGTCATAATAACATCCTGCGATACGTCGGTTTCAAGAAGAATAAAGGAAGGAACGAAATATTTCGTCAAGGACGGAAGCTTGACAAATATTCCGAGAAATATGTAATATGGCGTATATCCATGCCGGTAACGACAGAGTCATAAAAACGAAAAGCATAATCGGTATATTCGATATGGATACGGCAACTGTTGCTTCCGAAACAAAAAAATTTTTAAGCGAATGTCAGCGAGAGGGCAGAATCATTCTGACTACATACGAGCTTCCGAAAAGCTTTATTCTCACTGATGATGATATGGTAACGCTTTCACAGCTTTCCGTTCCTGCTATTTCCGGCAGGATAAAAAACGGAGATATGTGACGGCACGGAAAAGTAAAGAACACATTTTGAAAGGCAAGGTAAAATAATGTCGGAAGAAAAGGACATTAAGACAGCGGTAAACGAAGAAAAGGTTTACGATGAAAGTCAGATACAGGTGCTTGAGGGACTTGAAGCTGTAAGAAAACGTCCCGGTATGTACATCGGTACGACGTCTATCAGAGGTTTGCATCATCTTGTTTACGAGATAGTAGATAACTCGATCGACGAAGCTCTTGCGGGCAGATGTAACAGAATAGAAGTAATACTTCATCCCGATAATTCGGTTTCGGTAAAGGATGACGGACGCGGAATCCCGTCCGGTATCCATCCGAAAATGGGCATTCCGACGCTTGAGGTCGTTTATACGGTGCTTCATGCAGGCGGTAAGTTCGGAGGAGACGGATATAAATTTTCCGGAGGTCTGCACGGAGTCGGCGCTTCTGTTGTAAATGCGCTGTCCGAATGGGTGGAAATAGATAACTGTCATGACGGCAGACGCTATACGGAGCGTTTTGAAAGAGGAAATGTTGCGCGTCCGTTCTGCGATATGGGCGAAACGGAAGAACACGGTCTTTATGTTCGCTTTTTACCTGATTCCACAATATTCGAGGAAACCGTGTTCGAGTATGACACGCTTTTGAAGCGCTTGCGTGAGCAGGCGTTCCTCAATGCGGGCGTTAACATAATGATCCGCGATGAAAGAGATCCCGAAAACGTTCGCGAGGACGATCTTGTTTACGAGGGCGGTATAAAAGAATTCGTAAATTATATCGCAGAGGGAAAGCACTGCGACAGCGTTCATTCCGATGTTATATACATGAAAAGCGAACGGGATGACATGGTTGCCGAAGTAGCTTTTCAGTATACGGATTCGTATACCGATTCTATATTTTCCTTTGCGAATAATATTCATACCGTCGAAGGCGGTATGCATGAGACGGGCTTTTCAACGGCGATGACCAAAACGCTCAATGATTATGCTCGCAAAAACGGTATGCTGAAAGCGGATGACAAAAATCTGTCCGTTGATGATATAAAAGAGGGAATTTGCGCTGTTATTTCCGTTAAACTGACTGATGCTCAGTTTGAGGGGCAGACAAAGACAAAGCTCGGAAACAGCAAGATGAGAAGCTTCGTTTATTCGCTTGTAACAACAAAATTCAGCGAATATCTTGAAGAAAATCCCGCTGTCGGTAAGGCTATAATCGAAAAATCGCTTGAATCGGCGAGAGCGAGAGAGGCTGCGAGAAAAGCGAGAGAGCTTGCGAGACGTAAATCACCGATCGAAGGCTCAACGCTTCCCGGTAAACTTGCGGATTGCCGCGAAAGACGCGTCGATCTTACGGAAATATTCCTCGTCGAGGGAGATTCCGCGGGAGGAAGTGCAAAGGCAGGACGAGATTCTCTTTTCCAGGCGATTCTTCCGCTCAGAGGTAAAGTTTTGAACGTTGAACGTTCGAGACTCGATAAGGTTTATTCAAACGTATCCATCATACCGATCATCCAGGCGCTCGGCTGCGGTATCGGTGACGATTTCGACATTTCCAAACTCAGGTACGGAAAAA
Organism: uncultured Lachnospiraceae bacterium; assembly: GCA_964586965.1. Taxonomy (GTDB): domain Bacteria; phylum Bacillota; class Clostridia; order Oscillospirales; family CAG-272; genus DTU064. The sequence goes on from CAZPJU010000082.1 coordinate 3,893, forward strand.
TAATCATTATGGCGGACGCGGACGTTGACGGTTCGCACATCCGTGTGCTTTTGCTCACGTTCTTCTTCCGTCACATGAGAAAACTTATCGAGGACGGTCACGTTTATTTGGCTCAGCCACCGCTTTATAAAATAACAAAGGGAAAGCAGATCAGATATGCTTTCTCCGATGAAGAAAGAGATGCGATTTTCGCTGAACTCGGCGGAAATGCCGAAGCGGAACGTTACAAAGGTCTCGGTGAAATGGACGCCGATCAGCTTGCTGAAACGACAATGGACCCCGAAAGAAGAACGATTTTGAGGGTGACGGTCGAGGACGCAATGAAGTGCGACGAGATATTCTCGATACTTATGGGAGATAAGGTCGAGCCGAGACGTGATTTCATTGAAGCAAACGCTAAATATGCGGATGCGGATATGCTTGATATTTAAGGAATGGGACACAGATAATGAAAAAAGAAGACGAAAACAAGAATATAGAGTTTCCGAATCAGAAAATAACTCCGATTGAGATGCACGATGAGGTCAAAAAGTCCTTCATTGCGTATTCGATGAGCGTTATTACGAGCCGTGCGCTCCCTGATATAAGAGACGGTATGAAGCCGTCGCAAAGACGTATTCTTTATGCGATGTACGAGGACAGGCTTACACACGATAAGCCGTTCCGTAAGTCCGCGACGACGGTAGGTAACGTGCTCGGTAGATACCATCCGCACGGAGACAGCTCCGTTTACATGGCAATGGTAAGAATGGCTCAGCCGTTCTCGTACAGATATCCGCTTATAGAGGGGCACGGTAACTTCGGTTCAATTGACGGCGACCCGCCTGCTGCGTACCGTTACACGGAAGCGAGAATGTCCAAGATCGCAGACGAAATGATGGCGGACATCGACAAGGATGTTGTGGATTTCAGACCTAACTTCGATAACAGACTGAAAGAACCTACGGTTCTTCCGTCGCGCTTCCCGAATTTGCTCGTAAACGGTTC
>CAZPJU010000083.1:0-4861 GCA_964586965.1 uncultured Lachnospiraceae bacterium
AAGGGCGATTACGGCGTCGGAATCGTCGAATGGAAAGTCTACGGCAGTTTTGCGGCTGAACTTGAACCCGAGGACGATATATTTTCCACCGACACATCTCCCATCGACACTGATCCCGCAGATGAAAGCGAAGGCGGTTGCGGCTCATCCGTAAGCGCGCTGCCGATGCTCGCATTTGCGCTCGCGCCAATTCTTTTGAAAAAGCGCCGCAAATCCTAATAATCAAAAAAGCACCCGAACGGGTGCTTTTTTGTCGGAATTTAAGTTAAAAAATCATGTTTGGGAGCTTTGGCTCGAACGCTTTCTCGATTATTGCCGTCGAGTCGATTGACACCCGATACGATCGGTAATATAATAAACTAAAAGCCGAAGGGAGGCGCGAAAAACGTCATTCGACGATAAACTCATCCATCCGCCGACACCCGCAACATTCATCACTGCAATAACCGTTATTCAACCGATCATGGACATCGGATCGTATATTCTTACCGTGTGCGGACTCGGAAATTCCATTTCATCCGCATTAAGACTCATCGTACTTGCAGCTACCGTTACTTTCGCCATGAGTTATGCACGCAACAAGCGAATATTTTATTTCACGTTTGCAGTCCTTTCGGTTTTTACCGCGCTTCACGTTTTCTTTATATCGTTTTACACTGTACCTACCACCGCCGATATCGTAAATCTCATACGCATTTTTTCACTTCCTCTGACAGCAATATCCGTATATGCCGTGCTTGATTATGACGAAACGGCAATCCATGCACTTTTTCGCGCAGTTTCTGCGGCGCTTGCCGTCATCATTGCCGTGATGCTTATTTCGGCATTGACAGGCACCGATCCGCATACGTATTCGGGCAAAAAACTCGGCACACTCGGTTGGTTTTCAAATACGAATTCACAAAGCGCAATACTTTCTTCCGCCACCCCTTTTGCAATCGCTTATACAATGACAAAAAAGCGCACCGCCGTGCCGACGGTTACTTTTGTTTGTTTTGCATCGCTTTATTTTATCGGAACGAGACTCGCCTACGCCGCCGTTTTCGGAATTTCACTCGCGTTTCTCGCCGCCGTAATGATAATGAAACATCACGGAAAGATCACCGTGCCTCCGATCGTTTTTTTAACCGCTTTCGTCATCGCTCTGCTACTGCTTCCGTTCTCTCCGATGGCGAAAAACAGACGTCAGGTTGCGGGAAATGCCGACAAAAAAACCGCACTGACGAACGAGCTGTACGAGCTCGGCAGCGCAGAAGAAGTATACGATCAACTTCTCGGCGGTTTGACGGATCGTTTCGGCTTCGACACCGTATACGACGCATACGGTGCTTCGCATGATCCTTCACTCCTGACAGATGCACGCCATAAAAAAATCACATTTTCCCGATTGCTTCTGCGCGAATATCCGCTTTGTCGCTTTTTCGGTCTTGATTATACGTTCATGACTCACAACGGAGAAAATTTCGATGCGGAAAACGATTTTCACGGCATCTTTTTTCTCTGCGGAGGATTCGGCTTGCTTATGCTCATTTTGTTTTTACTTTCAGCTTCGCTTCCGCTTTTATTCTGCGTTTTGCGATGTCCTGATAAGCTTACACCGCAAACGTCTGCGGCGCTGATATCGTTTTCGTGCAGTATTGCCCATGCATATTTCACGGCAGGCGTGCTTCGACGTCCCAACGCCTCGTTTTATCTCGCCGCCACACTTGCCGCAATGTTTTATCTGTATAAAAATCAAAAAAAGGAGGAATCACCGTGTCCGAACGGCTGAAAAATTTCATAACAAGTCATCTAAGTGAAATAACTCTTGCGCTGATCGTCGTTCAGCCGGTGCTTGATGTCATTTCATATTGGCTCGCTTTTTTCGGAATACCCAACTCTCCGACATTAATCCTGCGGCTTTTACTCCTTGCCGGAACATTCTTTTGCGGATTTTGCGTATCATCACGAAAACGCATATACTTTTATTTTACCATAATCGCCGTACTGATCGCGGCAGGTCACATAATCGCTTCGGTCTCATCGGGGTATTCCGATCCCGTTTCGGATTTGACAAACTACGTTCGAGTTCTTATCACTCCCGTTACCACGCTCGCCGTTATCTCATTTTTACGCACTGAAAACGGCACAAATGTATACAATGCCATTAACGTCGGTTTCACCGTCAATCTCTTCTTTATCGCCGCTGTTGCGGCTGTCGCAACAGTTACAGGTACCGACCCACACACATACAGAGACGCAGGCATTATAGGTTGGTTCTCCAATACAAACTCGCAAAGCGCAATATTGACGTCGATATCCCCCATAGCCGTATCATTCACCTACAAGCGATACGGCGCCAAGCATCCGATGTTCATCCTTTCGCTGATTCTATCCGCATTGATGCTTTACTTTTTCGGAACAAGACTTGCCTTTGCGGGACTCATCGCAGCAACAATCGGGATCGCCGTGTCTATCTTGATAATTTCTCCTAAAAAAAGACGTGACGCCGCCGTAATATTTTTCGCAGGCGCAGTTCTTTTGCTCTGCGTTCCCCTCTCGCCAATGGCAAAACATCAAAAAGATTATCACGCGGTTCAGTCCGAGCGCCAGGACAACGTTGACAGTATTGTCGGAAGTGATCCTCATTCGCCTTCGGACATGACGGAGGACGAAAAATCCCGTCTTATCGCAGAACTTACTCCGATCTATGAAAAGTACATTCCGGACTTCGTTGAAATGTTCGGAGTTCAGCGTACGGCGGAGCTGTACGATTATTCATCCGACATCGCAAAAATAACGGCAACGCGTCCGAAAAAGCTCATTTTCGCAAAGCTTTTGATGCAGGATTCACCGACTGTATGCCGTCTGTTCGGGATAGAACTTGCACGCTTCACCGTTAACGGCAACAACTACGACGTCGAGAACGATTTTCACGGAATTTATTATCTTTACGGCACCGTCGGTCTGGGCGCAATGCTTATTTTCATTGGATATTTTGTCTTTCTCGTTATTCGCGAATTCACATCAAACGTTTCACTCACGCTCGACACTTTCGCATGGAGTTTTTCGCTCGTTATGAGCTTGGCACACGCATTCTTCACCGCCGGAGTACTCCGACGTCCGAGCGCTTCGTTTTATCTTGCAGTCTCGCTTGCCGCCGTATATTATCTCACAAAGATCAAAACCGAAACGGAGAATAAAAAATGAAGCTGTCCGTTATAATCCCCGCTTACAATACAGCGAAATATCTGCGCGAATGTGTCGATTCCGTAAAAATATGCGACGGTGTCGAAATCATACTTGTCAACGACGGAAGCACGGACGGTATCACCCCGTTTCTTTGTGACAAAGTCGCCGCGGAACGAAACGACGTCAAAGTTGTTCACAGTCAAAATAACGGTCTCGGCGGCGCACGCAACTTGGGTTTGGCTCATGCAAGCGGAGACTATATCCTATTTTTAGACAGCGATGATCTTCTCGCGAACGGCGCAATTGATTCACTTCTCGAAGCAGCAGAGCACGGAGATGACGTGATCACATTCGGATTTTTCATCCGAAACGGAAACATCGACACCGTCTGCAATCAAAACATATCTATGCCGTCAGAACGTTTTTCGCTCAAGTCAAATCCGGAATATCTTTTGTCGCTTCCGTCTGCATGGTCACGCGCATGGAAACATTCATTTTTGAATGATTGCGGCATCTTTTTCCCGAAAAAGTTGCGTTACGAGGATCTTGCCGTCGTACCTGCGCTTCTCGCAGCCGCCAAAACGATATATCTCCTGCCGAAAGAGCTTTACATATACCGCATACGTCAAGGATCTATCATGTCGGATCCATCACCTGAAAATAACAAAGAAATTTTGACGGCGTTTGATCTGCTCTTAACAAACTTCGAACGGCTCGGACTTACCGAAACATACAAAGATGAGCTTGAGCGCATTGCAGTCGATCATATATTGATCGCAACCTCCGTTCGAATCCTTTCCGAACGCGGCAAAAGCTCTCGCGATACTGTACGCGAAATTATACGTTACGTACGTATGCACTTTCCAATGCTCAAAAAAAATCCGTATCTTAAAGCACTGCCGTTAAAACACAAGCTCGTTTTTTCGCTTGTCCGAAACAATATGCTCATTACCGCTCAATTCTGCATACTCCTGCACAACCTCATCGAATAACACAAAAAAGACCGCAAAGCGGTCTTTTTTGCGTTAAACCGTTGACTTCACGGCAGAATACGGATAAAATTAAATTTATACACTGCTGACAAAAGCAAAGGAGACAAATATGGACAACAACGACCGTATCGGCTGGCTCTACCTTCTCCCGGCAATCATTTTTTTAGCCGTTTTCATGGTATACCCGCTCATTGATGTGTTCGTATATTCTTTCGAAGAAAGCTACAACTCCGCCTCTCAAACATTCTCCGGCGTCGGAACATTCAATTATTCTTACGTTTTACATGACCCATACTTCATCCGGGCATTAAAAAACACATTTATTCTCGTTATAATCACCGTGCCCGTATCAACGGGACTTGCGCTTTTGATCTCGCTCGGTTTAAGCTCGATAACAAAGCTTAGAAAGCTCTTTCAGACGATATATTTCCTGCCGTACGTTACAAACACGCTTGCCGTCGGACTTGTATTTATGATACTTTTCAAGCAAACTCCGTACACGGACGGTCTTGTGAACATAATCCTCGGACTTTTCGGTATGTCACCCGTTGATTTTATAGATGGACCGTATGCCGCTAAAATGTTCGTTTTGTGCGTATACACGATTTGGGTCGTTCTTCCGTTCAAGATCCTTCTTCTCACATCCGCGCTTGCCTCCGTCAATGAAACGTATTACAACGCCGCAAAGGTTGACGGCA
>CAZPJU010000084.1:0-4774 GCA_964586965.1 uncultured Lachnospiraceae bacterium
CACCGATCAACTTCGGCTACACGCATTTTGCGGTTGACAATGTTCGTTATCACGGTGAAGATGTATCCGTTTTCTGTAATCTCGACGGTCATTATGACAGCATCCCGAAGGGATATTCCCTTTTCGTAAACAAAAAATGTGTGCTTACACTCGATTCTCTCGCAAAAGCTGTGTACGATCCCGAAACAGGCGAAGTCGAGACTGAGGCGAAAGTCATATTCGTTGCTCCTGCCGATATTTCTCTGCCGTCCGCGCTCGAATGCACAACTGTTGACGAAAAAACAGCAAAGCTTTTCAAGCTCGCAGGCATTGAAGGACAGCAAAATCTCGCTTCCGGCGCGACGGTAAGCGCATCGTTTACTCCGAGCAGCGCAAGAGAAGCTATGTGGGCGGAAAAGCACCGCGCCGACGGATACGACGAATCTTCCGTTGCTGTAAACGAGTACGTGCCCACGCCCGATGCAGTCGTTGACGGAAAATCCGAATGTATGCCTTTCTGGGGCAACTTCGGCTCGCCCAACAAGTTTGACACATTGACGCTTTCTTTGCCCGAAGCACGCACGTTTGATACATTGGTCGTTCATTTCTACGACGACAGACAAAAAGACGGCTACTCTTACCCCCGTCGTTATCTCATCGAATATGAGCAGAACGGCGAATGGAAAGCTGTCACAACTCGTTCCCAGTCACCGAGATTTATGTGCGCGAACAGAAACGAAAGCCGTTTCGACGCTGTGACAACGGACAAGCTTCGCATCCACGTTTACAATCGTTTGAACCATTCAACCGCGATCACCGAGATTGGTCTCTACTTTGAGGGTACAGAGCGCAAACCCGTTATCAACTACGCGCCGGAAGTATATGCACGTTCTTACGATATGGGTGGTTTGAAGGCGCGTCTTTCAGTTGATGTTCGCGACGACGGTATGCCGTTTGATCGTGATCTTGAGTGCCATTGGACGGTTGACTACCTCCACGAGGGCGTTTCCGCCGTTATCGAGGACAAAAACTGCCCCGAAACCATTATGAACGTATCAGAGCCGGGACGTTACCATGTAACGCTTCACGTTACGGACGGTGAGATCCGCCGCAACTGCTCGCATACCGTCATCATTCAAAAAAGCGACGTCGAACTTTACGATGCCGCTCCAGATGCAAATGTTTCCGTTGATTTCTGTTCCGATTGGGAAAACAAAGACGGCGTCAACAACAGTAACTTCGATCCGCGTTCGTCCGCTGTCGGCTCCGGCTTAGGTTGGGGCACATACGGCTCACGTTCGGACGAGCACTATCTCACACTCGAATGGAAAGAACCGGTTGCGCTTTCGTCGGCAGACATTTACTGGTACTGCGACAACGGCGGAATCAAGCTTCCCTCCGCATTCTCGCTGACGTACGAAGATGCAGACGGCAACTCCGCTCCCGTTACACTCACTTCCGACGTAAACGAAGCAATCGACGTGAACAAATACAATCATATAACATTCCGTACCGTCAAGGCAAAGAAACTTACACTTCACTGCACGTCTGCCAAGTCCGCAGCTGTCGGAGTTTACAGATTCAAGGCGTATATGCCCGAAATTTCGCATATTGAGGACGTAATTTCAGCAGTGAAATCCGGTTTGAAGCCGACGCTTCCCGCTACTGTAACGGGAATTTCAGCTGAAGGCGACAGAATCCCATTGAACGTAGTGTGGTTTGCAGACAAACTCAATACCACCGCCGACGGAGAATACTCAGTTGCAGGAGTTACATCCCCGCTTACGTATCAGGTCAAGGCAACGGTATACGCTCGCGGAGACATGGATTCAGCCGGCATCACCGAAGTTGATCCCGTAACCGTGACTGTTCGTGCAGGCGAAGCTCCGCAGCTTCCGACGCACGCACACGTGCACCACAATAACGGCTCCGCGGACAATCAAACTCATGTCATCGCTTGGAACAAAGACGCTCTTGCCGTACGCGAGTCTGTCGGTGAAATCACAATTGCGGACGCAGGAATTATCGACGGAACAGACCACCACATCACGCTCACCGTAAAAATTATTTAACTGTGATACTTGAAAATATCGCTTGATTGTGCTATCATTTTTTTGATAAATTTATATTAAACGGAGGACCATCATGGATTCTTTATTCTATACTCAAAACAGAAAAAATCTCTACAAAATGCTTCCGGACGAGTCACTGCTTCTCGTTTACGCAGGCGATCTGCTCCGCAAAACGGCAGATGAGGACTATCTTTTCTATACCGACACAAACTTCCTTTACCTGACAGGTATAGATCAGCGCGCGTCCGTCCTTTTCGCTGAAAAAGCGAACGGCGAAGTTCACGAAATCCTCTTTATGCTTCCGCCCGATTTCATGGCAGAGCGTTGGACAGGCGAAAGAATCAAGCCCGATGCCGCATACGCGATTTCCGGTATCTCCGAAGTAAGACCTACCAATGAACTTGACGAATTTGTTAAAGCCGCAGCCGCGAAAAGAACTGTTCTTGCACTTGATTTTGATAATCTCGGCTCCAACAATCCTACACAGCCTGCGTTCCACGCTCATGTAAAGGAGCTTTTCCCCACCGAAAACATCCACAATATTCGCCCCGACGTTACAACACTTCGTACGATTAAGGCGCCCTGCGAAATCGAAGCAATGAAGCAGGCTGAACTGCTCACGCGCGACGGCATTCTCGCTATGATGGCGGCATCCAAGCCCGGCATGCACGAATACGAATACAAGGCAGAATGGGACCGTGCCGTTATCAGCCGCAAGAGCTGCTCCGCGTTTCCTCCGATCGTTTCGGCAGGCGAAAACAACTTCTGCATTCACTATTACGCGTACAGCGGACAGGCTAAAGACGGCGACATGATCCTCAACGACGTCGGCGCGAAGTACGACCACATGCACACGGACGTATCCCGCGGCTGGCCCTGCAACGGAAAATTCTCCGATCGTCAGCGCGCGCTTTACGAATGCGCTTATGCAACGTCCAACCATCTCTTTGAAGTGCTTAAACCGGGACTTCCCATGACGTTTGCTGATCAGGAAGTTCACCGCTACTGTGCAGAGCTTCTTTGCGACATCGGACTGCTCGACAAGCCCGAAAACGAGAAAAAATATATGTGGCACGGTGGCGCGCATCACGTCGGCTTCGACACACACGATATGGTAAACCTTAAAGCGTTCGACAACACAATGAAGCCCGGCATGGTATTCTGTGTTGACGTCGGAATCTACGTTCCCGAATGGGGCATCGGCTTCCGCCTTGAGGACAACTGCCACATCACCGAAACGGGATGCGAAAACCTCTCCGTTGTAACTCCTCGTTCGATCGAGGACATCGAAGAAACGATGCGCAGCTTCAAATAATTAAAAAAGAGGAGCAATTGCTCCTCTTTTTTTACGAAAATTCAAACAAAAAAGGCTCTCGATTGAGAGCCTTTTTAATTAAAGCAAATTAGTGCTTCTTGGAAACAACGTATGCGCCGGAGAGCATAGCTACAACTGCGAGAGCGATAGTAGCAACGCCGGTCTGAGGAGCATTAGGAGTTGTGTTGGTGTTGCCCTGCTCAACTTCCTGCATTGTGTAGATGTTTACGTTGTCGATAGTAACGTTTGCCGGATAGTCACCGAATACAGAACCGCCGAGCATAACGATCATATCGTTGGAAAGGTAATTGGAGAAAGATACTTCATTCGGGATAGGCATTGTTTCGCCATTAACCTTGAGTGTGTAATCAGCACCGGATTCGGTAGGAACAACGATCATTTCAACTGCAAAAGTTTTTACGGATTCTTCTGCTGTAACAAGATCGGCACCATCGCCGCCCCAAACTGCATCGTTACCGTTGGTATCTGCGTTGTAAGCAGTTGTTTTCTGCTGGAATGCCTTACCACCACCCTGGAGGTTGAGGTTATATGCATCATAAGAATGTTCGAATTCTTCACCTGTAAGAGCAAAGAGATCAGCAGCCTTGCCGTCGGGATTAACGATAGTAACGATACCCTGAACCCAAGGAGAACCTGCAACCTTGGAAGCATCAAGAGTTACATCGAGAGTAACCTTAATACCCTTTGTAGCGTCAAACTGCTGATTAACAATGAAGCCCATTGTGCCCATTACATATTTACCGTCAACGATAACGCCGTCAGCAACTTCTGCAGCAGCAGCATTGCACTTGTTTTCGCCTTTGTATTCAGCAGTAAAGCCTTTAAGACCTGTTGTGTTGCTGAAATCGTAGCTTGCAACCTTAACAAATTCGGTCTTTGTGTCAGCAGCGAATACACTTACAGACATACAAGCAACCATAGCAACAACGAGAAGAATGGAAAGAATCTTTTTCATTTTGTGTTTTCTCCTATAAAAAAATTTTATTAGGTTTCACCCAATTAAGATTATACTACTGCCGTAAAAATATGTCAACACTTTTTCGGCGTTTTTAATAAACTTTTTTCGTTTTTTGAATTAAATATGAATTAAATTTCTCCTTTGCAAGCGCAACAGTCGCTTCAATGTCAAGTCCTTCCGCGTCAACGGTAACATCCGCGTAGCGTTCGTAAAGCGGCACGCGCTCGTTGTATACGTCAAGGAGCGTCTTTCCCGCATCCATCGCAACGCCGCGCGTTTTGATGTTCGTGAGTCTGCGCTCGATTTCGGCGTAGGGCAAGCGTATGTAAAGCGTCAGCGCGTCACACATAAGATGTTCCATTGCGCGCGCGGAGTAAACGGCGCTTCCGCCCGTTGCTATAACGGTGTTTTCGGCTTCGAGCTCGCAAA
>CAZPJU010000085.1:0-4760 GCA_964586965.1 uncultured Lachnospiraceae bacterium
GCAGACGCCATTGCCTCCGTGTTGCCTGTGCCGCTCCAATAAACAACTGCTATTTTACTCATTGTTGTATGCCAACCTTTCTTGTTTTTATACATCACACATCTTTGGGCCGAGTTAGCTTTAGCTAACCGACGATTATAAAATAATGCACATCTTTTTGTGCTGCACAATTATATCACTTAGTTTTCTCTTATTCCGCTCCAAGCAAACAGAAAAATGCTCCAAAACAACACTTTGATTGTTTTGGAGCATCGGATTATTCAGTGTTAATCAATCTATGTGATTTTCGATATTCAAGCGGTGATTCATTCATAACTACGCGAAATGCGGATGCAAATTTACTGGCATTATCATATCCGCTTTCACTTGCGATTTCCATAACGGTTTTATCAGTTTTGACCAACTGCAATGCCGCTGCATTCATCTTATGTATGCGCTGATAAGCAAACACCGGAACACCGAACACCCCTTTAAACGAATTCTGCAAATGAGTAGCCGAAACATGGAACTTTTGCGATAAAAGCGAGACAGTTATACGGTTATCTTTATAATCGGAAATATACGATGCTACTTGTTTCGCAAGTTCTACCTGAGACGCGGATATTGTGCAGACGCTTGACCTGTTTTCATTCGGATCAATTCCGCTTAACACAAGGATAAGCTCCAGAACCTTGATTTTGTAGTATCCCTTTCTATTTTCACATGGCACAGCATACATTTCGGAAAAAAGATGTTCAATATAATCTTTTGAGCGTATCACAAAGCAAGATCTATCCTCGCAAAGCCGCTGTGCAACTTTCAACGGCTGTACATTGACATCCTTTAGAAAGCACGAAAAACATTTCGGAGCGATATCTGTATTGATGCTGATTGTAATCCCGTGATAATGACGAAGCGGAAACACAAATTCCTTCGCATCTCGCTCTACAATCTCAATCGCCAGATCCCCCGGCATCAAATACAGATACCCGTCTTTACCGGAACATTCCATACGACCTTCTCGGCAATGATGTATTTCGATAACATTGCCTTTTTTTGATGTGCCTAAATAAGAACGATCGGTATGTACCGAATGATGCGTCAGCTTTATTCCGGGCAACAGGTTATAGATTTTCATTTGAGAATCGCCATTGTCGCTAAAAAAAGAATATGTTGTGGCTCCGTCCGAACAGAATTCCTTGTTTACGGTATATCGTCTACCTCCGATAGTTGCTATGGATATCGGCTTTTCATCTGTCACTTTGGACTCCTTCTGTATCCGGCAATTCCGAATGAAATGTTTTTACACCCCAAATGAAATAAACGATATGGAATAACCATACAGCACCAAGTATAGCACAAGGGATATATAAATTCTTGCGGAACATCATAAAAAATCCGAACGCCATTAGCAATGTAACTGTGCTCATCACTTTGATTTTGGTGCGCCAAGTCATGCCGTGACCTTTGACATAGGATTCCAAATTGTTTTTGTAGAGCTTTGTGCCGATGAACCATGCGTGAAGTTTTTCCGAGCTTTTTCCGAAGCTGAACGCCGCCAAAAGCAAAAACGGAACCGTAGGAAGCACCGGCAAAACAGCCCCGACAGCACCCAAAATAAGTCCGACAAATCCCGTTATCAACCAAAAAATCTTTTTAACACGCATCTTGCTTCTCCAATCGTTTTGCTTCTTTTTTGCTTTCCGCTACATGGCGAACCGCCATGATCGGATGATAAAAAATCATCCTCGGTCCTGAAAAGCGCATGACCTCTCGGATTTTCGTCCGCATTTCAGGCTTATAGCAATGTACACGGCAGTTTGAACAGAATGTTTTCGTCTCCATAAAGGGGCACTTATCGCTTCTCTGCACGGCATACCGTGAAAGCGCTTCGCATTCGGGACAAAGTTTTTTATTTGTCCCGTGCTTTTTCTTGCAGTAAATACGGATCATCAATGTGACGGTTTGTTTTTCTCTTTCACGCTTGCTCTCAATTTTGCCCATACATTTTCCCCTCATCTACCCGGTAAATGCGGTCTGCAATCGCCATTGTAGACTCGCGGTGGGATACCAAAATAATGCTCTTTTTGTCCTTTTGCTCTTTCAGGGCTTTCAAAATAATACCCTCGTTGATACTATCCACATTGCTTGTCGGCTCATCAAGTAAAATCAGTTCACTTCCGCATAAAAATGCACGTGCAAGTCCGATACGCTGTTTTTCACCTGCCGAAAGATTATCGCCCAAAGCACCGACACGGGTTTGGTATCCGTCCGGTAAAGTCAGAATAAAATCGTGGATAGCTGCCATTTTACAAGCATTTTCAATTTCTGCTTGCGTTGCATTTGGGTTTGCAATACGAAGATTGCCTTCAATTGTTTCATCAAACAGATAGGTCACCTGACTGACCATCGTTACATTGTCGAGCAGACTGTCACCGTCGATATTGTCGATGTCGATGCCGTTATAGGCAATTTTCCCCCGGTTCTTTTGCCAAAAACGCAAGAGCAATTTGAGAAATGTTGATTTCCCGCAGCCGCTCTCGCCGACGATGCCGATAATTTCCCCTTTTTCAGCGTGCATACAAATATCGGAAAGCACCTGTGTCTGTCCGTCATAGGAGAAAGACAGATCTGTTACTTTCAAGTCGTTATATTCGATTTTTTTGCCGTTCTCCACGGGCGTTACAGCAGGCTTCTCTGCAAGCAGATTCAAAACTCTGTCACCGCTGGCGAAGGTCTGTGTCAGATTTCCCGGCAGAGCGGAAATGGCGATCACCGGTCCAAAGGAACCGAACACGGCAACAACACCGATGATCATTCTACCGGCACTCAAGACATTATTTGCCACCAATGCGATACCTACCGCAAGGGTTGCGATAATAAACAGAGAAACGCAAAGCTCCGTTGATGCTGCCGCTTTTACGGTGTCATGCTTCATATTTTTAGTCTCACGAAGAAGAACGTCCGAACGGTCGTTGACTTCTTTTTCGCGCATCTTGCCGGCGTTATTCAGAACGATATCCTTAATGCCCTTGATGCTGTCGAGAAAATAGGCATTGAAGCTCGCAAATTCCGCACGGTAGCGAACTCCTGATTCTTTTAACTTTGCGGATGAAATTAAAGGAACGATAATTCCTACCGTTACATAGCCTAAAAGTGCAATGAGTGCCAGGCACCAATCGGACACCGTTCCCACAAAGACAACCACAATGGCAGACACAATCACCGCAATACAGATAGGCGAAATGGTGTGAGCATAGAAAACCTCAAGTGTTTCAATATCCGATGTAATCATGGCAATGATGGAGCCTTTCTGCTTGCTCTCCAATTTTGCGGGACACAGGGCGCGGAGCGCCCCAAATATCTTGTCCCGAAGGACAGCCAGCAGACGGAAGGCAATATAATGATTGCTGTACTGCTCGAAATAGCGAAGTAAGCCACGTAGCACTCCGCAACCAATCGCAAGAGCAATAATCATTCCGTAAGATAAGGCAATCGTTTCTCCGAGAGCCTTTGCAACACCGACCGCTCCCATTAAGGTAACGCCCATGGCGCACAAAAATCCCACCGATCCGTTAATAACGGCGAGGATCATAATATAGGCAAGGCTACCGAGGAGCAAAATCAGATTTGCCATGATTTTTGCGCCGCTTATGCGAAAATTGTTTTTATTTCTCATGCGTCCACCTCACCGTAGCCTTCTTCCAGATTTTTCTGTGTGATAAATAGCTTGGCGTAGCCACCGCCAAGTATCATCAATTCCTCATGTGTACCGATTTCTTTCACTTCGCCCGATTCCATGTAGTAAATACAGTCAGATGGAACAACATTTGCGAGACGATGAGAAATGACGATAACAGCTTTTTCTCTCGATAGAGCCTTGATATTTGCCATAATGATGGCTTCGCTTTCTATGTCGATATTACTTGTGGCTTCGTCGAATACATAAATATCCTTGTCGGCAACCAAATTCACCGCAAGGGCAAGGCGCTGTTTCTGACCGCCGGAAATATTGGCGGCATCTTCGATAATGATTTTGTCAAGTCCGCCGTTTTCACGGATAAAGGCTGCAAGATTGACCTTTTCAAGTGCCGTGTAAATTTCATCATCGGTTGCGGCGGGATTTGCAAGGCGGAAATTTTCTCGAACCGTTTCATTGAAAATATAGGTGTTATAACTGACAACGGTAAGATGAGAATAATAACTCTCCCGTGAAAGTTTTTCAAGTTCCTTTCCTCCCACCGTGATAACGCCCGATTTCGGTCTGAAAGCACCGAACAGCAGATTCACGACGGTAGATTTGCCACAACCGGATTCACCCACGATGGCGGTCATGCCGTTTTTCGGGAAAGACATAGATACATTTTTCAGAACGTCTCTTTTGTCGTCATAGGAAAACGTGACATTTTCGATTTTTATTTCCGTATCGGTGACGGTTTCTTCACCCCAAACGGGATCAGGCTGCTCCAGAAGCGAAAGAATCTTATTTCCGGCGGATGCACCGTTCATTGCAACATGAAACGCCGAACCAAACGCTCGCAGCGGCAAAAAGAAATCCACCGCCACCAAAATCAAAAACAGTGCCCAAATCGGCGGAAGATCCCATTTCACAACCGATAAAATTGCCATAGCAATTCCAATTCCCGCACCACCGTAAGCAACCAGATCCATAATAGTGGTGCTTGCGAGCTGCATCACAAGGACTTTCATGGTGATTTTACGGAATTCCTCGCTGGTTTCGTTCATTTTCCTGTGCTGAGCTTCATCGGCACGGAATATTT
>CAZPJU010000086.1:0-4720 GCA_964586965.1 uncultured Lachnospiraceae bacterium
GTACGGACTCAAAAGGTTGTAAACTGAGTAGGTAAATAATTCGGTACGAATCCGAAACAACTCCCATTTCCGTGTTTGACAGTGGTATTTCCGTCTGTCATAAGTCGGCAATTTGTCCGTATATAAAATTGAACACAACCTTTGGAGAGGAGCGTTTGTTCGAGGTCGCATAACTGCGGCACTTTACCGGCACGCTCTTTTTGCTTTTGCCGGATAAATCGAAAGGAGGACACATTTTACACACTCTTCGGATTCTTATTTCAGGCAAAAAACAAAACTAACACAAAGGAGAAAGAAAAAATGAAACGAATTATCAGCTTATTGTTGACAGCCACGGCGATCATATTCTGTTTGTTCGCTATGGCATCGTGCGACGACGATCCTCAACCCGACGAAACGGTATACTATACTGTTTCTTTCAATCTTGACGGAGGTATTGTGGACGGTAAAGATCTGACTTCCGCACTTCGAGTAAAAAAAGAAACGGTTATTGATTTGACCGAATATGTTCCCGAAAAAGATGAATACATTTTCGGCGGTTGGAAGCTTGGCGAAACTGTTTATCAATCAAGTGACAGTATTACCGTTACGGCGGATATTGAGCTTGTTGCATTGTGGACTCCCATTCCGACTTACACGGTCACATTCAATGCAAGTGAAGCAGCACTGACAAATCGAAGCGTTACGGCAAAGGAAGGAACGGTTATTCGGTTTGCCGACTATATTCCCGTAAGAGAGGATTATGATTTTATCGGTTGGAAAGCCGAGGACAATACGATATATAAAGTTACAGATAGCTTTACGGTAACCGAATCAGTAAGCTTTATTGCCGTGTGGACACCTACGGCAACAGATGACTCTAAATTTATATTCAGTCTTGCGGATGACGAAAAGTCGTATATACTTTCCAGTTTGGCAGATGATTTTGATGTTGCAAATGTGGTCATTCCCGGTGAATATAACGGCAAACCCGTGACCGAAATAGCCAAAAGTGTATTTTTTTACAATTCAACGATTACAAGCGTGGATCTGAGCAGATGTACGGCACTAAAAACAATCGGCTCATTCAATTTCAATAATTGCGAAAATCTGACATCTGTAAATCTTGAGGGATGTGTATCTCTCGAAACGATTTCGGACTCCTGTTTTACATCCCTCCCAAAGCTTACAGTACTGAATTTGAAGAGCCTTGCGAAGCTCGAAGAAATCGGTTCCCACTGCTTTACTTACGGCGGTATGGGCGTAAGCGAAATACCTGCCGAGATACTTGATTTCAGCGAATGCGTATCGCTCAAAAAAATCGGAGATATGAGCTTTTGGTATTTATCGGGAGTGAAGCTTCTTGATTTTTCAAATACCAAGTTGAATTCCATAGGCAAGCAATTTATAAAGCAATGCACTGCACTTGAGGTTATATCGTTGCCTGCAACTCTTGATCCGGCAAATATCGGTTATGAGTTTATTACAAATACTCCTATGCTCAAGGAGATCAATGTAGATTCATTAAGCCTCTATCTTTGCTCGGAAAACGGTGTGCTTTATGACATTGATAAAACAGTCATTTATAAATACCCTGCTGCCAATACTGCAACTCAATACAAAGCCCCCTCAACGATCAAAACCGTAAAATCTCAGGCATTCCATGATGCCAAAAATCTTACGGTAATAGATTTTACCGAATGTGTGCTCAACACGGTTGATTGGCAAGCGTTTGCCGGATGCTCTTCGGCAACGTTGAAAATGTCTTTTAGTGCCGACGGTAAAAACGAAGACGGTTCAAGCGTTACGCTCGGAAGCAATTGGAACAAAGATGTTCCCTCTGTTGAATACATCAAGGTCATAGATATCAGCTTCAGCGGCATCACAGACGGAAGCACGGTTTCGACAGGATCGGTTACGCTTACGGCAAATGCTACCTACGGTGAAGACAAAATCGATCTGACGGTAACGTTGAACGGAGAAACCGTCAATTCCGATAACGGAACATATATCCTTAATCTTGTACTCGGTGAAAACACCGTTGTGCTCAGTGCGGATCATAATGGAAAAAGCATTACAAAGACAATAAAAATAACCCGTATAGAAGGACAACTCGAAGTCAGCACCGATCTCGCAAGTAAGGTTCTTTCTTGGTACGGATCCACCGTTAATTTTACAATCAATGCAAAGAGTGCATCCGGAGTGGCACTTACAAGCTCCGCCGTTACGGTTCAATACAATTGGGGATACGGAAACTATAATCAGACTATGGGCGTCACTATGACCGATAATGCCGACGGAACCGTTTCGATAAGTGTAAGCTATGACAATTACTACGATCAGTTCTATATTTATGAGGATACCGAGATTACACTTACCGTAATCGTAAAGGACGGCGATCAGAGCAAAACATTTGTATGCACGGTTGACTGGAGAGAAAAGGCTCCCTCTATGAGCGTAACAACAACTTTGCCCGATAAGACGGTTTCGGGATACGGCTCCACCGTTGATTTCACAATCAATGCAAAGAGTGCATCCGGAGTGGCGCTTACAAGCTCCGCCGTTACGGTTCAATACAATTGGGGATACGGAAACTATAATCAGACTATGGGCGTCACTATGACCGATAATGCCGACGGAACCGTTTCGATAAGTGTAAGCTATGACAATTACTACGATCAGTTCTATATTTATGAGGATACCGAGATTACACTTACCGTAATCGTAAAGGACGGCGATCAAAGTAAGACATTTGTATGCACGGTTGATTGGAAAGAATAACACAGGCTTATATGAAAAGATTTTCAAAAGTATTCATAAGTTTTCTTTTATTACTTTTCACTATAATGTCGGTGAATTCCTGCGCGAAAGCGCAGGAATTCACTTATGCAACCGATCTTATAGACGGGTTACAAGTTGAAGACTCGGAATATTCTTTTCGACTGACGGTTGCATGCGGAGATCGAAAGATCGAACCCGAAGTGAATTGTAACGGAATTCTTATTGAAGGAAACGACGGTATTTATACCGTATCTTTGCGTGAAGGAAATAATGAAATTGAAACGGTTGCTTACTTCAGAGGTAACAGAACCGTAAAAACTTATACGGTCGTTTACAGAGCGGAGTTTAAGATTGATACAAATATCGAAGCCGTCACAATAAACAACGGCTCGATTGCGTTTTCGGCAAGTGCAACCTTCAACGATAATCCGTGTGCATACATCGTAATGCATAACGGCAAAGAGATAAAAGCCGACAACGCGCTTTATTGTGCCGAGCTTACAAAAGGCAATAATATATTTTCTATTATCGCTCGATACGGCGATCACATAAAAACTCAAGAGTGGAATGTTATTTACGATGATTTTGAGCTGATAACCGATCTCAAAAGCAAGGATACGGGAAGCAACCGATTATCTTTCCGCGCCGCCGCGCGTTATGATAATCAACCCTGCGATCTTACGGTAACGGTAAACGGCCAAACGATAGAATCAAACGGCACGAAATACGACTTAACTCTTGATGTCGGAGAAAACCGCATCGTTTTCACCTTGAAAACAGATAACGCCGTTAAAGAGTATGTATATACGGTAAGGTATATTGATGATCCGCCCACGTTGACTACGAATATTGATGATTACAAAAACTACAAAGGCAGTGTGTACAGCTTTGACGTTGTCGCAAAGGACGGGCTCGGAGCAAAATTATCCGCATCGCAAATCTCTTTCTTTATAGATTGGGATGCATCCGATTCGATAGATAATTTCGTTTCCGCAAGCGGTGTTTCTCTTGTGTGGGATGACTCAACCATGACGAGCTTCCGCATTAATTTCAAAAGTGCGGATTTTATATCCCATACAAATAAACCGTTTATTTTGAAGGTGGTAGCAACAGACGGAGTCGGAAAAAGCGTTTCTTCTGCCTATACAATGACGTACACTCCCGTTTCGGCTAACGAATCCATCGGAGAGGTCGTCTTCTCACTCGAAGGATTTTCTATCGGCTGCGGTTATTTTATAGAACCTATGTCTGTTCCGATTTATGAAGGCGTTCCGTTTGCCGAAACGTTGACAGGAATACTCGGCAATCATGGATATACATACACAAATACCGGTTCTATTGATAAAGGTTTTTATCTTGCGTCTGTTATCGGATTAGATTTGACGGGCAACAGAATTGCAGACGGTATTTGGGATTTTGTAAAGGATCGAGGATATGAGCGATCGATCGCTCTCGGAGGCTCGCTTGGAGAATTCGATTACGGAACCGGTTCCGGTTGGATGTACAGCGTAAACGGTGTTTATAAAAACTACGGATTTTCCGACTATTATCCTCAAGACGGTGAAGCTGTAAGAGTTCAGTTTACCGTTATTCTCGGAGAAGATCTCGGTGGAGGCGGAGCACTCGGCGGCGATAATTCTAACAGCTTGCTCGGCGACAATCCTGATTATGCTCCGATTATGAAATTGCTTGCCGATATTGCAGATGAAAGTACGGATAAAACAGTTTACAATGAGGTAATAAACGCAATTTGCGAGTGGAATATTTCGCAAGAGGAAATGGATAAACAGATCAACAAACTAAAAACAACCTACGGAAAACAGTGATGAATAAAAAATTATCTTCATCCGTGTGTGTGATTTTGATTTTGTGTATGACATTTACGGGCATGCTCACTATGCCCGTAAATGCAAGCACGTCTTCTGTCACCGATGCAAAAAGCGTTGCGCACGGAATTATT
>CAZPJU010000087.1:0-4511 GCA_964586965.1 uncultured Lachnospiraceae bacterium
CGTTAATGGCAACTTTTACTGACATGATTTGAATCCTCCATGTATAAATAAAATTATTGATTCGTGGTTTGCCAAGTTATATTTTAGCGTAATTTTCGTGAAATTACAAGGGGTAAAATGTGATTTTTCGATTAATATTCGTCTTTTTGCGAAATATCTGCGAAACGAACAAATAAAATTGCCGGTTAGTCAGCTTAAATTGTGCTGTTTTACGGCTGTTTTGACTGTCGATGTTTGCGAAAGCGGAGCCTTTCGGCAAAAACAGCAACGGAAAACCGCAAAACCGAAAATATTCTGCCGATGCGTTTGGGATTGCTCAATGAACGATACAGCCACTCAAGTCCTATCGAACGGACAATGCGCGGAGCGCGCTTGACTTCGCCCGACCATACATCAAACGATCCGCCCAAGCCGACTGCGCATAGAATTCCGGCTTCGGACAGCGCATCTGCGTTTTCCGCTATCCATTTTTCCTGGGTAGGAGCACCTAAGCAAACAAATAGCAGCTTTGCCCCGGATTCTGAAATGTTTTTGACGACAGCATCGGATTCGAATCCGTGCTTGTCGAAAAAACCGTGATGAACGCCTGCGACTGTGAGATTCGAAATTTGCATACACATATTTTCGGCGGCGGCATTTGCAATTCCGTCTTTGCCGCCGAGAAAATATACGGGAATCTGCGCTTCCGCCGCAGACTGAAGCAAACGCTCGGCAAGTTCAATCCCTGCGACGCGCTCGGCGAGCGGCGTTTTCAACAGCCGCGACGCTTTAACAACGCCGATCCCGTCCGGTACAGACAGAGATGCGGAGTTGTAGAGTGCGCGAAGCTCGCCTGTTTTGTCCGAACGGCAACGATCGATTATATCGGCGTTAGGCGTAAAGACTGTTGCGAGCTCCGAACCTGTTGAAATGTGATCGGTTATGAGTCGAACTGCACTGTCAAGAGAAACATTGTCAAGTTCGACACCGAGAATACGGACTCTGTCCGCGCGGTTAAGCCTTAAATCCCGCAAAATTCGGAAATAACGGCTTTGTAAGCCTCGATCTTTGCGTCAGCTGCTTCGCGCGACTTATCTCCGACGAGATAGTATATTTTAATTTTCGGCTCTGTTCCGGACGGACGTGCAACGATAACGTCTCCGCCTTCAAGTTCGAAATACATAACGTTGGATGAAGGAAGTCCCGTAGGTTCGGATTGACCTGTCGCAAGTTCTGTTATAGTTCCCGCCTGATAGTCTCGGACGTGAGTTACCGATTTACCCGCAACGGATGTGGGGTACTCGGTGCGGAGTTTTTGCATAATGCCCGCGATTTTTTCAAGACCGTCAAGACCGCTCATGGTTATGCTGTCGGTGGACTCGCGATAATATCCGTAACGTTCGTACAGGCGATCGAGAGCGTCGGAGAGCGTCATTCCTTTTGCGGCGTAGAAAGCTGTCATTTCACAGATGAGCATTGTTGCAACTACCGCATCCTTGTCGCGTGCGTAGGTTCCCTTGAGGTAGCCGTAGCTTTCTTCGAAGCCGAGCAGGAAGTTTCCGTGACCGGATTGCTCGCTTTTTTTGATGACTTCACCGATGAATTTGAATCCGGTGAGTACATTGTGAAGCGTTATGCCGTTTTCCGCGCAGATTTTCGATACCATTTCCGTAGATACGATCGTCTTAACAGCATACGGTTCGCTCGGCATAGCGCCGCGCTCGTTATACGCAGTGATGATGTAATCGAGAAGTAACGCGCCCATTTGGTTGCCGCTGATGTTGATAAATTCGCCGTTTGCGGACTTTATCATAACGCCGACACGGTCGCAGTCGGGGTCTGTCGCTATGATCAGATCCGATCCTACCTCTTTGGCAAGCTCAAGACCGCGAGTGAACGCTTCCTTGAATTCGGGGTTGGGGTTTTTGATTCCTGGAAATTTTCCGTTCGGCGTCATTTCCTCTGTTACAGGGGTAAGATGTTTCAAACCGATGCGGGAAATGACTTCCGGAACGAGCTTGTATCCGGCTCCGTAAAGGGGAGTATAAACTATCTTGAGCGAATCTGCAACTTTTTCGATTGCATCGAGATTAACCGCCTGTTCAAGCACGCAGGCGAGATAAGCTTCGTCTGTTTCTGCGCCGATCATTGTCAAAAGCGGACTTTTTTGAGCTTCGGAGAACGGAATGCGTTTTACATCGTTAAAAATATCGACTTTTTCCATAGACGCGGCAACCGCTGCGGCGTGATCGGGCGGAAGCTGAGCGCCATCCTCCCAATATGCTTTGTATCCGTTGTATTCGGACGGATTATGCGATGCGGTTATGTTGATACCGGCGATGCATTTGTGATAACGGATCGCAAACGAAAGAGTAGGTGTCGGACGGAGACTTTCGAAAAGAAATACTCTGATGCCGTTTGCAACGAGAACAGATGCGGACGTTTCAGCAAAGAGACGCGAGTTAATTCTTGAATCGTATGCGATCGCAACGCCGCGTTCCGCCGCGCCGCAATCGAGAATCAGATCGGCAAGTCCCTGCGTTGCATGAGCAACGGTATAGACGTTCATTCTGTTTGTGCCGGGGGCCATTGTGCCGCGGAGTCCCGCCGTGCCGAACGAAAGATAGGAGACAAAGCGTGATTTTATTTCGTCCTCATCAGCTTCGATGAGACTGAGCTCCTCCTTTGTAGCTTCATCCACAACGGGTGAGGAAAGCCATTTTTCATAAGCGGCTTTAATGTAATGTTCCATGTTGTGTTCCTCCGAAAAAATATGTAATTTTATTGATCTTTTATGATTATTGATACTTCGCCCGACGAAAGAGTCAGAATTTTGCCGTTTTCGTCTTTGACGATCAGCTTGCAGTTTTCGTTTACGTCAAGGCAAACTGCAAATACGTCTGGAGTACCGTCAAAGCGATGCAGGCGGACTGTTGAGCCGATATGCATTATGCGCGATCTGTAATCGCGATGTATTTCGGCAAGTTCCGGTAAACGCGAAAAAAATTCGTGTACCGTTTCCGCGATCACGGCGTTTGCGTCAAATTCGGTGACGTCCGGCCCGCAAACGCGCGAAAGCGCGGTTGCAATGTCGGGGAAATCTTCGTTGACGGCATTTATCCCTATTCCGACCGTGATGTGAGTTTCGTCTCCTACGGTAACGGTTTCGGACAGGATCCCGCCGAGCTTCTTCCCGTTTGCGATTATGTCGTTGACCCATTTTAATCCGACATCAATGCCGTACAGTTTTGTCAGCGCGGAAGTAACGGCAACGCCGGCAAGCGGCGTTACGAACCGAGCATCGTTTTGTGCGCGGCTTAGCGGCATGGTAAAATTAAAGCTGAAATATATGCCGCCGTATTCGGAAGAAAAGCTTCTTCCGAGACGTCCTTTGCCTGAGGTTTGAGAGAGCGCGACGAAAATGCGAGGCGATGTTTCGCCTTTTTTGATCTCATTGATAAGCGCGGTGTTTGTGGACGGGATCGAGCTGAAAACTGTTGTTGCGCGCCGAGTCAGCGAGGACAGCACGTCCTCATTCGGCGGCACAAAACTTGATATATGCTTGCTGTTCATTGTTTTAGATAACATCGTATATTCCGATCAGAGTAAAGTTCGGATGAAAGAGATTCAAATAGAGCAAAAACGGCTTATAGGAACCGCCGAGCTTAAATGTGAAACTGAAGATTTCTCCGTTACGCTCGGATGGCAGAGACGACATATCGAGCAAAGAATTTCCGAGAACTTGCGCCGCCTTTGCGATCTCCATTGCATCACTTCCCGAACAGGGAACGGAAAATTCAATGTGAGACGGTGTGGAGAGTATCGGTTTGCTGTCACGCTTGCAAAGCGCATATCGCATGACGTTTTCGCTTGATTCTACAGAAACAGCGGCAGCAATTTTCATGCCGTAAACATCTATCATTTTATAAAATGAACGAAGCCTGCCGTCTTTTGAACTCATTACGGGAATGATGCAAAATCCGGCGTCGCCGTCAAGAACGGCGTCACACGAATATGATATTCTGCTTGTGTGAACGGCGGACAGCTTGAATTTGCGAGAGAACTCGTCAAAAGCGGAATCCGCTCCGCTTCCCGAAACAAACGACGCAGAGGCGTCTGCGGAGCTTACCTCCGGAAATATCGCGTTATCGTCTAATGTGCCGCAGAGTCTTTCGTATGATTCAGTGAGCAAATGAGCGAAAATGCCGCCGTTTTCTCCGTCACCGATTAATTTGACGGAGGCTTTAAGCTCGGCCGAAAGTTCGGCAGAACAGCCTTCTGCGGCAAACAGTTCGCGCAAAAGTTCACGTTCCTCCTTTACGGAGAGCCGCGCCAATTCTTTGATGTAGCCTTTTTTTATTGTTTCCGAGCGCAAAAGCTCCTCGGCTGCGTCGGAAAGTCCGCGCATGATGATGTCTTTTTCGTTTGTTTTCAATGCGCGAACCTCCTTTTAACGTCAATTATATTTGCGATAGAATTTCGTAGCTTTCCGCGAGAAATTCCTTCATTTCGTCGGACGAAAGCTCACGTTT
>CAZPJU010000088.1:0-4500 GCA_964586965.1 uncultured Lachnospiraceae bacterium
TCGCGGAAGCTCCAACCGTCGCAGAAAAGCTTGCGTTCTGTCATGGTGTACCTCTGAAAAACGTTATTGAATTAATTATATTTGGTGAGGGAGTATCCCTTCAAGGTCATTATACCATTTATTTTCGTAATATGCTACAATTTTTGATAATTTATATAATAACATTTTAGCAAAAGTATAGCACAAAATCCGACATATCACGCAAAGACGATTGACAAAAAATGAGAGTAGTGGTATAATGAACTTGTTAAGAGACATTTATTAAAATAAAAAAATCGGGAAAAGAAAGGAAGCTTATCATGAACGAGACAATTAATCGTAAAAATCAGTTATTCATGTGTATTTTGACCGTAACTTATGCCGCTGTGTTGGTGTTCGTGCTGTTTATCGGTGGGGTTGATACGGCAAATGCAGACCTGTCATTTGCAAGCTACGTTAAAGCGTACACAAATTTCATTCCGTTTGCAACGCTTGCGGAATACGCAAGACGTCTTGCCGCCGATACGATAAATGTTGAAACGGTAATATACAATGTTGTCGGAAACATAGTTTTGTTCGTGCCGCTCGGCGTCATTATTCCGTTCTTTTTCGAAAAGCTCGGCAAGCTTTGGCGCTGTGCCGCAGTCTCCGTTGCAGTTTCCGTTGTTATGGAATTGTTGCAGCTTGTATTAAGACGCGGAAGTTTTGACGTTGACGATATAATTTTGAATGTTGTCGGCACGGCGGTGGGATTTGCAATCTTTTTTGCTTTGAAGAAGCTCTTTTCCAAAGAGTCGGTGTCAACGGTTGCCGCTTAAAATCAGAATAAAACAAAAATGTGCGTAGCCCGTTTGGGTACGCACATTTTTTGTTTTCATGATTGTTTTTGAGCATACTTTATCGAATCAATGAGCCGCAGCAGCTCTCTTTTCGTTTTTGCTTGCTTTGCCGCGCAGATCAGTTTGTCCTGTTCGTCGTTCGAAAGAGCCGTAAATCGAACGAATGCGTCGGTGTTTTGAGCAAATGCGACTGTCAAACCGATCGGAAGTCTGTCGCCGTCGATGTCGCAATGATTTTCGGTGATGTTCATGCTTTTACCGTCCTTTCGGAATAAAAATCCCCGACGTTATTTTTTTCGTCGGGGACTTTCTGTATTCAAGGTAAAAAATGAAAGCTTGAATTCACATAACCTGTTTTATGATATCTGTTGTGTCAACGGATCAATCATCGTCGTCGCTTACGCCTTGGAAGATTGTCGATATGGCTGTGCCGTTCAAAACATCGCTGATAGCCTTTTGATGCTCCGCCATTGTTTTAGAGAACACAGAATATCCGTCATTGTTCGCAACGAAATAGAAATAATCCGTATCCTTCGGATAGAGAGCGTATGTTATCGCGTTATATCCGGGGTTGGAGATCGGGCCGGGAGGCAATCCGCGGTTCTGATAGGTGTTGTAAGGTGATTCGTATGTCGTTTCGGTGAGCTTTTCGGGGCGTTCACCGGTCTCGTGAAGGATCGCGTAAACGATTGTTGCGTCGGAGTCGAGATACGGGTAATACGCGCTGTTTTTCAGTCTGTTGTGGAAGACCGATGATACAAGCGAATATTCGGAGAGATATCCCGCCTCGCATTCGACAAGAGATGCCATTATTATAATATCATCGACAGTGTATCCGAGTTTTTTTGCAACGTCGCGGTATGTTTCGGGAAATTTTGATTCGAAGTTTGCAAGCATTTTCGCAATTGCTTCAACCTCTGTCGTGTCTGTGTAAAAATAGTAGGTGTCGGGATAAAGATAACCGTCGAGACGGTAAAAGCGATCATCCGAACAGCCGTTTTCAAGGAGCTCGTCAACGAACCAAAAGCTGTAATCCTCGCTCCAATTGTATTCATTCAATGCGGCAACGAAGCCTTCCTTTGTGCCGATTCCGTTTTCAAGGAAACGGTTTATGATCTCGTCTGTCGAAAATCCCTCCGGGAAAGTTATGGAAACGATATCACGTGTGTATCCGGGCTTAAAAGAAGCGAGCAGATCGTCGTAATTTAAGGTTGAGGAAAGGGTATAATCGCCGGCGAGAAATTCACCGTCATCGTGACTGAGTGAGGCGTATATACGGAATATATCGGGATACGAGATCAGACCGTTTTCGTAAAGAAGTTCGCTTATATCGTTGATCGTTGCAAGTTCGGGAACAGTAATTTCTACGATTTTTTCTTCTTTTTGAAATGCGAAAACGTCGTTAGCTATCGGTATCACGGCAAAAATAGCGATGCAAATGCCCGCCGCAATGACGGAAAAAATATACACGACGCATTTTATTACGCCGATAATGGTTCCCGTTGCGGCGCGTCTTGCCGCCGATTCTTTTTTTTCGCATTTTGGGGCGATTACGTCGTTTTCGGGATTTTCGACGGGCTTGTTTTCGTTTTCTTTATGCTTGCTTTTTCCTCGCAAGCCGTTCAAAAACGACTGCATTTTGCCGACATACTTCTTTTCGGCGGAATTTTCGGTTTTGACAACGGAATTTTTTTCGGTAGAGTTGTTCATTATTATTTATTCTCCTTTCGGGAGATTTTTGTCATATCAAGACAGAAAAAACAAATATCAAAACGCAGACCGCAAACGGGACTGACATAAGTGCGATAGAAACAGGGGTTCGTTCGCTTTTTTTCAGTACGTATGAGCTGTCGGCGCCGAAGTTGCCGTACGATCTGTAAAGTCTGCTTGCTTCTCCGAAAAGAAGCATGAGCGAGAGCAGAAGAAGTGAGACGGCGACGAATGAAAATATCACGATGTTTCGCGGCTGAAGGATGCTGTTCCAAATGTAGTTTTCGAAAAACAGGCTGAAAACATTGTTCAGTGTATGGATTATGATCGGTGCAAGCACGGAACGGCAGGCGTAGGTTGATATCGCCAAAATAACTCCGGAAACGAAATATACTGCGAACAGCTTGAGATCAAAGTGGAGCATTGCAAAAAGCAGGGAACTGATGATTACGGCGTTGACGGTGCCGCATTCTTCATATTCCGTAAGCACGATTCCGCGGAAAACGAGCTCCTCCGTTATCGCGGGGAAAACGGCGAACGCAAGGGCGGAAAACACCAACTCCGAACCGGAAGGGGATGACGATATGTATGATGTGTATGTGTCCGTTACGTCAAGGGAATAATCGAATACTGCGTATGTTGCAAGTTTGAGTACGCAGGAAACGAGCATAAGTGCCAGGGATGCCGTTATGATAAAAGGAATTGAACCCGGCTCGAAAAGACGAACGCGCGCTCGTTTTGCGTATTTTTTTCCTCGCAGACGCAAGAAGAACAGTGCGGGCAAAACAAATGTCAAAAGCTCGATCACGATGACGGAAAGATAGGGGTTTTCGTCAGTCGGTGACGGTGACCACATACCGGAAATCAAAAGCAGTATATATATGACTGCAACGAGCGCGGGCGCCGCATTTATGCCTTTAGTCTTCAAGTGCGACCTTCACTCCTTTTTCGGTTATGAGAAGTCCTGCTTTTATGTCATATCTTCCGTGCGGAAGCGACGGGAGAATAAATTCGGAGAATATCACTCCGATCACGGAGCCGTTATATGTGTTGAAATATCTGTCGTAGTAGCCGCCTCCATAGCCGAGACGGTATCCGTGTTTGTCAAAAGCAAGCGCGGGAGCGAAAGCAATTGAGGGGTGCGTATCCGATTTAATATCGTAAACGGGTGCATCGTCGGACGGTTCAAGTATGCCGAACGAGCCGGGTGACAGTTCATCGAGACTTGAAACGAGATGATATGTCATATACGAATATCCTTCGTCCGAACGACGGCATTTGGGAAATGCTACCTTTTTTCCTTCGGAGAGTGCGATTTTCGCAAGCGGAAGCACGTCAACTTCAATGTCTTTGGGAGAGTAAAGCAGAACGGTTTCGGCGAGCCTGAAGCCGGAAAGCGCGGCGGCGCGTTTGCAGATCGCATCACTCATTTCGCGAATTTTTTCGGGAGCGATGTTTTTTCTTTTTTCGAGTATTTGTTCGCGGATTTCCGCTTTTTGATTTTTCATGTAACTCATTTTGAATGTATTGCGGACGCAATTTTGTCCGCAGTCTCCTTTCCGCAAAGCGCTTCAACGAGAGCAAGTCCGAATGGGATTGCCGCGCCCATTGCTTTGCCGGTTATTATATTTCCGTCGATTACGGCGGGAGCGTCTGTAACTGTTGCGCCGACAAGCTCCCCCTCATATCCGGGAAAGCATACCGCACGTTTACTGTTAAGGTATCCGCGCTTGCCTAAAATGTACGGTGCGGCGCAGATCGCACCGATAACGGCACCTTTTTTGTACGCGGCATCAAGCACGGATGCGACATATTCGGATGCGTAAAGATTGTCCGCTCCGGGGAGCCCACCGGGAAGAATCACACCGTCCGTACTGTCGGGGGCGATGTCGGATTCGTGCATATCAGCAACGATTTTGATCGAATGTGCGCCCGTCACGGTCAGTTCGCCGCTATCGGTGCCGACCGCAAC
>CAZPJU010000089.1:0-4266 GCA_964586965.1 uncultured Lachnospiraceae bacterium
AAACGCGTGCGCCGTTGCCCTTGAGCTTAGCCGCAAGCGCCATTCCGCAAGCAACTGAGAAGCCCTGACCGAGAGATCCCGACGACATATCTACGCCGGGTACGCCCTTCATATCGGGATGCCCCTGAAGGTAGCTTGTTGTTTTACGGAAAGTTTTAAGATCCTCAACGGGGAAATATCCGCGATTTGCGAGAGTAGAGTAAAGAGCGGGCGAAGTGTGTCCCTTAGACAGCACGAAACGGTCGCGATCCTCCATTTTGGGATTCTTGGGGTCGATGTTCATCTCCTCGAAATAGAGGTAGGTCAAAATATCCGCAACGGAAAGCGATCCGCCCGGATGTCCCGACTGTGCGTTATATACCGCTTCAACGATACCGAGTCTTACATCGGCAGCGGTACGCATAAGTTCTTTTTTTCTTGACAGTTCCATTGTACCTTGCTTTTCTCCTGTTCTTTATAAAATTATATTATAAGCAATCATTTACGGGAGATCCCCGCAGTTATCTTTATTTTACTATATGCATCGATGATTGTCAAATGTTTTTCAAGCAACTTTGATACATAAGAAGATAAAATTTATCTCATATCGGATTTTTCGGTTTACACGGGAGATGATTTGTGTTAAAATGTATTTGGGATGATTTGTTCATATTATTATATGTCCCCCAAAAAGACACAAAGTCACGTAATTTCGTCGAGATATCGGCATCACAAAAATAAACTTGGAGAACAAATATGCGTAAAACAAAAATCGTATGCACCCTCGGTCCCGCAAGCGAGACTGAAGATATAATCAGAAAGCTTTGCCTTGCCGGAATGAACGTTGCGAGAATGAATTTTTCCCACAACACTCACGAAGATCACCAGAGACGTATCGATCTCGTAAAAAAAGTAAGAGCGGAGCTCGGTCTGCCGATAGCCATTCTTCTTGACACAAAAGGCCCCGAATACAGAATAAAGACGTTCGAAAACGGAAGCATCACCCTCAACGCGGGAGATCATTTCACTTTTACTTCCGATGATATCGTCGGAAACGAAAAAATCGTTTCAGTAAGCTACGAAAAGCTTCCGAATGAGCTTTCCGTCGGTCAGATCATCCTTCTTAACAACGGTCTCCTTTCCTTTGAAGTAACTTCCATCGAGGGACACAACATCGAAACCAAAGTTCTTTGCGGAGGCACCCTCTCCGACAGGAAGAGCATGAGCTTCCCCGGTCTCGTTCTCAAGCAGAAGTATCTTTCCGAGCAAGATAAAGCCGACATCCTTTTCGGCATCAAAAACGGAGTTGACTTCATCGCCTGCTCTTTCGTTTCAAAAAAACAGGATCTTCTCGATGTTCAGAATTTCCTTGCGGAAAACGGCGGCGAAAACATAGAGCTTATTGCAAAAATCGAAAATCAGTCCGGAGTTGACAATATAGACGAAATATGCGAAGTCTGCGACGGTATCATGGTTGCAAGAGGAGACATGGGAGTCGAGATTCCCTTTGAAAAGCTTCCCGCAATCCAGAAAAAGCTCATCACAAAATGTCGCATGGTGGGCAAGCGTGTTATCACGGCGACCGAGATGCTCGAATCCATGATATCCAACCCTCGCCCCACAAGAGCCGAAATTTCCGACGTTGCAAACGCCGTTTACGACGGAACATCCGCAATTATGCTTTCAGGCGAAACAGCCGCAGGCAAATATCCCGTTCAGTCCGTCGAAACCATGTCCAAAATAGCGGAAACCACCGAAAGCAACATTCATTACGACAAAATATTCAATCACGCGGAATTTGAGATCAAAAACACCGTTGACGCCATTTCCCATTCCACCTGCGGCATGGCGATAGATCTAAACGCAAAAGCAATCGTTGCCTGCTCCATTTCCGGTCAAACCGCGCGTATGGTATCCAGATTCCGCTCTCCCGTTGACATAATCGGTCTTACAACAAGTGAAAAGACATGGCACAAACTCGCTCTTTCTTGGGGCGTTATCCCTGCAATGAGCGAACAGCTCCCCTCAACGGAAGTTCTTTTCTACACTGCGAAAAAAGTCGCGGAGAAAACTCTCGGCTTGAAGCGCGGAGACAAAGTCATCATCACCGGAGGAGTTACAAACGGTCAGTCCGGAAACACAAATCTCCTCAAAGTTGAGGAAATATAACCCACCTAAAGCAAAATCAAACTAAAAGCGGAAATATAACGAGATTTGACGGGCAAAACGACCTCGTCAAATCTCGTTTCTCCGCTGTCAAATCAAACATCAACTCCCCGAAAGGTGAATTTATTATGCCGGAACTTCTCTCTCCCGCGGGCAATCCCGAAAAACTTCGCGCCGTTTTTCGTTACGGTGCCGACGCTGCATACCTTGCCGGAAAAATATTCGGTATGCGCTCTGCTTGCGACAATTTTTCGCGTGAAGAAATGCTCGAAGCCGTTGCGCTTGCCAAAAGCCTCGGCAAAAAAATTTACGTAACAGTTAACACGCTTCCGCGTACATATCAGTACGACGAACTTGCCGAATACATTGATTTTCTTGCCTCATCCGGAATAGACGCGGTGATCGTTGCCGATATCGGCGTTTTCTCTCTCATCCGCGAACGCGCCCCCGAACTTGAAGTGCATGTCTCGACACAAGCCTCCGTTGTTTCCGCGGCATCCGCAAATGCATGGCACAAGTTGGGCGCCAAAAGAGTTGTGCTCGCGCGCGAGCTTACTCTCGACGAAATCCGCGACATCAGACGGAACACACCGTCCACTCTTGAACTTGAAGCTTTCGTTCACGGCTCGATGTGTATATCCTACAGCGGTCGTTGCCTTATTTCAAACTATCTTTCAAGCCGTGACGCCAACAGAGGCGCTTGCTCGCAACCCTGCCGTTGGAATTATCATGTCAGAAAGTTCGAGATCGCAGAAGAAAAGCGCGAAAATCTGCCGCTTCCCGTTGAAGAATACGAGGATGGCACATTTATAATGAGCTCGCGCGACATGAATATGATCGCTCACGTACCCGAACTTGTCGAAGCCGGTATCGACAGCTTCAAGATCGAGGGTCGTGTTAAGAGCGCGTACTACGGAGCGGTTACCACAAACGCATACCGTATCGCGATCGACGGTTATATGTCCGATCCGAACAAATATGAATTCGATCCCGCGCTTTACGCGGAGCTTGAAAGCGTTTCGCATCGCGAATTCTGCACCGGTTTCTATTTCGGGGCTCCCACCGAGGGCGCAAACACCGTGACCGAAAACGGATATTTGCGCGAAAAAGCATATCTTGCGACAGTTTTATCGTATGATGAAAAAACAGGTCGTGCGCGCTTCATTCAGCGCAACAAACTCTCCTCCGGCGACAGCGTTGAGCTTATCTCTCCCGGCAAGATCGGCAGAGGCTTTACTGTTGGCACTCTTTACGGAGAGGATGGCGTCGAAATACCGTCTGCTCCTCATCCCGGTATGATCTTCGAAACAGACGTACCGTTCCCCGTGCTCCCCGGTGACATTATGCGCGGCGCATAAAAGACGTTTATTATTTTTCGCCGCCATGTGCGGCAGAATGGAGTTTTTATGAGATTTTTGGAATTTCTCAAAGCAATTTTGTTCGGTATTGTCGAAGGAATAACGGAATGGCTTCCCGTTTCTTCAACGGGACACATAATCCTGCTTGACGAATTCATTCATTTTGACGTAAGCGAAGCTTTTATGGAGCTTTTCGAAGTCGTCATTCAGCTCGGCGCGATCCTTGCCGTGCTTGTGATCTATTTTCATCGGTTGAACCCCTTTTCACCGAAGAAAACGGACACCGAAAAAAAGACGACTTGGCACCTTTGGTTTGCCGTTGTCGTCGGTGTAATTCCCTCTGCCGTTATCGGTCTGCTTTTCGATGACTGGTTCAACGAAAAGTTCTACAATTGGCAGACCGTTGCCGTCACGCTGATCGTTTACGGTATCGCTTTTATACTTATCGAATATTTTCACCGCGAAAAAACGTATAAGATCACCAATGCGGACGGCATTACAATGAAAACCGCTCTCTTTATCGGTGCTTTTCAAGTGCTTGCCATAATTCCCGGCACCTCACGCTCCGGTTCAACGATTCTCGGCGCTATGCTTCTCGGCGTTTCACGCACTGCGGCAGCGGAATTTTCATTCTTCATGGCGATCCCGACGATGCTCGGCGCATCGGGACTTAAAGCCGTGAAGCTCGTTCTCGACGGCGGCGCCGCTGCTGTAACGGGCGAGGAATGGCTCTTGCTTTTGACCGCTTCCGTCGTTGCTTTTG
>CAZPJU010000090.1:0-4208 GCA_964586965.1 uncultured Lachnospiraceae bacterium
CCCGTCCGATGTTTCTTTTACTGATTAAAGCGCAAACGCTTTTTTCATCTCCTCGGCAAGATCAAGTGCCTCCCAAGGAGCATTTATATCCTCTCTGCCCATGTGACCGTAAGCTGCAAGGCTGCGGTAGATGGGACGTCTGAGTCCGAACTTTTCTATAATAGCCGCAGGTCTGAGATCTACGTGCTCGGAAACATACTTTTCGATCTTGGTTTCGTCAACCTTAGCTGTACCGAACGTATCTATCATTATAGACACGGGATGAGCAACACCGATCGCGTACGCAACCTGAATCTCGCACTTATCCGCCAAGCCTGCCGCAACGATATTCTTAGCAACATATCTTGTTGCGTAAGCCGCGGAGCGGTCAACCTTTGTCGGGTCTTTACCGGAGAATGCACCACCGCCGTGACGTGCGTATCCGCCGTAGGTATCAACGATGATCTTTCTGCCGGTAAGTCCGGAATCTCCGTTGGGACCGCCGATAACAAATCTGCCGGTGGGATTAACGAATATCTTCGTATTTTCGTCTATAAGATTTGCATCAACGGTAGGAAGAATAACGTGCTCTATGATATCACGTCTGATC
Source organism: uncultured Lachnospiraceae bacterium (assembly GCA_964586965.1). Classification (GTDB taxonomy): domain Bacteria; phylum Bacillota; class Clostridia; order Oscillospirales; family CAG-272; genus DTU064. The sequence continues at coordinate 590 of CAZPJU010000090.1, forward strand.
TGATCAATTTCAACATCGGGTGAATGCTGCGTGGAAATTACGACGGTATCAACTCTTACGGGGATGTTTCCGTCATATTCAACGGTAACCTGAGATTTTCCGTCAGGTCTCAAATAGTCGATCGTACCGTTCTTTCTGACCTCGGTGAGTTTTTTGGTAAGTCTGTGTGCGAGGCTGATTGCAAGCGGCATATATTCGGGAGTTTCGTTGCAAGCATAACCGAACATCATTCCCTGGTCACCGGCACCGATATCGTACTTATCCGTCATTTCACCGGATTTTGCTTCAGCAGCTTTATTTACACCGAGCGCGATATCGGGGCTCTGCTCATGGATCGAGCTGATTACGGCGCAGGTATCGCAGTCAAAACCGTATTTTGCTCTGTCGTAGCCGATATCGCGAACAACATCGCGCACAACAGCCTGAATATCAACATAAGCGGTGGTTGTAACCTCACCCATTACCATAACAAATCCTGTTGTGCAGCAAGTTTCAACAGCCGCACGCGACATCGGATCCTTTTTGAGCATTTCATCGAGAACCGCATCGGATATTTGGTCACATATTTTGTCGGGATGTCCTTCGGTAACTGATTCCGAAGTAAAAAATTTACGTTCTGCCATTATATTTTTCTCCATTCATTATTTATAGTTTTATTTTTGCGGTAAGACTTAATTAAAACATAAAAAAGTCAAGAAAACCGAGAAAACCGTATGATATACCGGACATAATAAATCCGGCACAGACAACACCCGCGAAAATACTCGGCAACGCATATTTGAAGCGAATATCGAGCAAAGCCGCGACAAGCGCACCTGTCCACGCACCTGTTCCGGGTAAAGGAACGGCAACGAAAAGGAACAGACCCCAAGTTTCATATTTAATGATTTTATCCGATCTCTTTGCTGCGCGATCAAGAACCCAGTTGGCAATGGGCGCAAGTGATTTTTTAGTTTTCATAAACGCCAAAATCTTGCGGATAAAAAGCAAAATAAACGGAACCGGTATCATATTTCCGATGACGCTGACAGCAAAGCATTCAAGCCATGGCATATCAAGTGCCGCACCGATCGGAATAGCGCCGCGCAACTCTATCAGCGGAGCCATTGATATAAAAAAGATATAAAATAAATTTTTCAAAGTGGGTATGATTCCTTTTTAATATGAGATCAAATACACAAAAAAATAACACCCGTCAACCGACGGATGCAAACCCGATATTAACACCATCGGTCAGACTTTGGCACCTTACATAAAAAGCAGGTTGCCGGATGGTCATAGGGTCTGTCCCTCGCATCTCTCTTTATAGCATATTAAATTATATCGCGCATTTTCCGCTTTGTCAATAGCTTTCACTCATTTTGCGCCTATTTTTTGTGACAAAAAACGTTCTTTACGATATTACAAAAAATTCAGCTCCGAGACGATAAATCTCGGAGCTAACATACCGCTCTTAAAGACATAAAAGATCGTAAAGCTGTTCCGCTGATGTACATTTCAGACGTTGCAACAGGCGTGATGCATATCGGTCATATTCGGTATGATCGATCAGACGAAAAGCCGCCGCCATTGTGTCGATAAGTCCGTCTCTGCCGTTGTTTTCCGCTATGCTGCCAAGTCCGAGAAAACGAAGTGTCGCGTAAACAGCGCAAAGAGCAATATACTCGCTGTGCATATTTTCCGGTCTGTCCTGGAAAGGAAATTGTGAGAAAAATATATGATTTACAAGCATATTTTCGTAAAACGTTTCCCAGTTCGGAAACATGGAATCAAAATGCGACTTCGCATTGTAATACTGCACTGTCGGATTTTCGCCTTCGCGAAAATAAGAGAGTGCGGACTCACCGCGTTCTCGTATGCTTTGGCTACGCGCATCCAAAATCTCAATCATTTGTTCAACAATATTAAGTCCGAAGCTCAAATGTTCAATAGAAACATCCCGATTTTCACGTTTGATCGACATCTCTGTCGGATTTTGATTCAGAATCTCATCAAGCATAGCGCGATCAGAAAGTTCGGTAGCATTGTCAATACGGTCGAGCACATCACCGAGACAAATAATCCTTTTTGGAAGCGGCAATTTTCGATTTTGAATGACGGATATCAAATACAACCGAATTTTAAGTTCGATTCCAAACGTCTCAAAGAAAGATTCTCGTTCAAATATTGGTGGCATTTGCAGCGTCAGCTTTTGATAGGAAAACGTGATCGGATCTGTCTTATCCATCAGCAATTCGAGTACAGCCTCACAACTATTCGCACATGAGCATTCATAGCTGTTGTTTTCGATGCGAATTCCACGCGGATAAAGACGACAAACATCCGGAAGTATTCCGTCTCCGAGCTCAGCATGAAGCGCGCAGCGACCATCCTCCATTCGAAGCGGACAATTTCCGTCATAGCGCGGCTCAAACCGTGCATACTCATCCTCTGTCGGTAGATCTACTATACGCAATCCGCAATCCAAGCGCTGACGCAGTCTTTTGGGACAATTTAATCCGAGAAGATGAAAATAATTCTTCATCGAGATCGTTATCGGCCACCCGACACAGCAGGCAGAGCGGCACTCCCCCATCTTGCACGCAAACTTCAAATAATAATCCGGTACTAAAAAATCGTGTGTTTCTTTCATATTTTTAACGACTTCTGTTATGAATTTTTATAATATAAAATATGCTTAGCATTATAAAACATTTTTTTACATTTTTCAAGCAAGCGAATTGATTTTCCGAAGCAGAAATTCGCGGGCAAATAAATGTAGTTTTTTGTGCATTTTGCGTATAAAAAAGTCACCTTTCTTTTCATTGAAAGGTGACTTTCTGAATTTAAAATCACAACTTGGGATCAAAATCACTGAGCATAAAAACAAGCTTATCAATCAAATCGTATTTTATATACTTTATCGAAGGAATGTGAATGAAAATCGTGTTGGGATTTTTATTCAGCATATAATAATAAGCCGTATTACACAAAAAAGTTGTAGGAGAATCGTTGATAGAATACTTGATCGCGTTTATCTCAAATAAAGACGTCAATTCATCAATATCAAAGCAAGTATTAAGCAACTTTCCGTCAAGAGCGGCGGTAAGTTCGATTTTAACGGAATCAATTAAATTCTTATCACTTCCGAACATTACGATTTTATCATAAAGCGTTTCGTTCACGGATAGGATATCTCTTTTTGCGCCTTTAAAAGAATTGGTAATAAAAAAGCTTTCTGCATTAAAGCGTGAAACTAATTGATAAGATGTATTATTTTTTCCTTTGAACGCAATATACAGAATTTTCACAAGACAAGCCTCAAAAAACATAAAGCAAAAAGGTCTCTTGACATAAATCAAAAGACCTTTTAATACTCCGCCCCCTTCAGGACTTGAACCTGAGACCCCCTGATTAACAGTCAGATGCTCTAACCAACTGAGCTAAGGAGGCGAACCTTACTTTTTATTATGTTAAATAAAAAATATGCACCTTCAGGGACTCGAACCCGGGACCCACTGATTAAGAGTCAGTTGCTCTACCAACTGAGCTAAAGGTGCTTATCTTTTCTAACCGAAAAGGAGAAGAAGTTCGAGATAATCGAACTGTAAGAAATTGAACTAAAGTAGTTCAAGCCCTC
>CAZPJU010000091.1:0-4146 GCA_964586965.1 uncultured Lachnospiraceae bacterium
ATCGGCAAATAGGGCGAGTTTGCACGCAAAATTCCTCCGTTCGGATGATCGTTTATAGCCTCATTAACGACATCCCATGCGTATGTGATGTCCGAATAACGTGAAAAAACGGTTTGTATATGATTTTTTAGCGTTTCCGTCAGCGTTTCTTCCGTTGCCGAATCAAAGAACCAAGACGGAGTTTGATTATGCCAAACGAACGTGTGACCGCGCATTGGGATATTGTGTTGTCGCGCAAAATCGGCAACGATGTCGGCATTTTCAAAAGTGTATTTATTCGGCGTCGGATGAAGCTCGGAGGGCTTCATCTGGTTTTCACAGGTTAATGATGAAAAATGCTCTGCGATAAGTGCTCCGAATCGAGTCGTAAGGTACGGATTGACGGCAGCGCCTACCTTAAAATACGGCGCGTATTTTTCCTTGAGCGATGTTTGCATTGACATAAACAGCCTCCGTGATTTGTTGAAATACCGCACAACAATTATATTACCGTGACCTTGAATTTGCAAGGTGAAATCACGTAAAAAAGAAATGTTAACAATGTGAAAATTCACGTTATTGATAAAATGAAGCGTATTGACAACGGTGCCGACTGTGTCGTATCATATATAATATATTGAAAAAAGTGAGGAAAAACCATTGTTAAGACTGAAAAATATCGTCAAAGAATACGGCACCGACGATTTTACCGTTCGCGCACTTTCGGGATTAGACGTTGAGTTCAGAAAGAGCGAATTTGTTGCTATCCTCGGCCCGTCCGGTTGCGGAAAAACAACGCTTCTCAACATTATCGGCGGACTTGACCGTTATACCTCAGGTGAGCTTTCCATCGACGGAAGACGCACAGAGGATTTTGAGGATGCGGATTGGGACACATACAGAAATCACTCCATTGGCTTTGTCTTTCAGAATTATAATCTTATTCCGCACCAGACAGTGCTTTCAAATGTAGAGCTTGCACTCACACTTTCTGGTGTCTCGAAAAGCGAGAGACGTCGCCGCGCGACGGAAGCGCTTACGAAGGTCGGTCTTGCCGATCAGCTCAATAAAAAACCGAATCAGATGTCGGGCGGTCAGATGCAGCGCGTAGCTATCGCACGTGCACTTGTAAACGACCCGGAGATTTTACTTGCCGATGAACCCACCGGTGCGCTTGACTCCGAAAACAGCGTTCAGATCATGGAGATACTCAAGGAAATTTCGAAGGATAAGCTTATCATCATGGTAACGCACAATCCCGAACTTGCCGAGCAGTATGCTTCGCGTATAATTCGTTTGCTTGACGGTAAGATTATCGGGGACACAAATCCTTATGTAACTGATGAACTGCCTGACGAAAACATTGAAAAGGGCAAAAAGAGCAAAAAAAGCAACTCAAAGAAGGGACGTTACGATAAGCACACGTCAATGAGCTTTTGGACGGCACTTTCGCTTTCTAAAAACAATCTTTTAACCAAGAAAACAAGGACGTTGCTTACTGCTTTCGCAGGTTCGATAGGTATTATCGGAATCGCGCTCATTCTTTCTCTTTCAAACGGTATAAATATGTACATCAATCGCGTTCAGGAGGATACGCTTTCATCGTACCCGATAACGCTTCAGGCGGAATCGGTCGATATAAGCAGTTTGTTTGCGTCAATGAGCGGTGGAGGTGCGTCCGATGAGGATGACAGCGGTCCGGTTAAGTCCGATGAGGAGCTTGGAGAATACGTCTATACGAATACGGCGCTATACGATCTCATGAATTCGCTCAATTCGATTGAAACGACGACGAATAACCTTTCCGCATTCCGCGAATACATCACAAAAACAGACGCAGACGGCAAAACTCCCATTTCGGATTATGCATCCTCCGTTATGTACAGCTATGATGTGCCGATGAATATATACGTTGAGGACAAAAACGGAGATATAGTCAAAGCGGATGCAATGACTATGATGCAAAATATGATGTCTGCCGTTACGGGTTCAAACAGCGGAAGTTCAATGATCGGTTCGGCAACGATGGTGTCAAACTTCTCGGAGCTTTCTGTTTGGCAGGAGATGCTTCCCGCAAGCGATGAGGAGAAAAATGATAAAAATATGCTCGTCTCGGAGCTGCTCACGGAGCAGTATGACGTTATTTGGGGAAATTGGCCGACGTCTTATGACGAGGTAGTTTTGATCGTAAACCGTAATAACGAGCTCGACGATATCGTGCTGTATACGCTCGGATTGCTCACTACTCAGGAAATGGCAGATTCTTTTCTTGCGATGAAAGACGGTGAGATGATATCCAATGATAACGGTCCGTGGACATTCGATGAAATCGCGTCGAAAAAGATGAAGCTTGTGCTGTCTGCGGATATGTTCGTTAAGGATTCGAAAACCGGCACATATCTCGATCTTTCCGAAACCGATCTCGGAGTTTCAACGCTTTATTCAAACGGACTTGAACTTAAAATATCCGGTATCGTAAGATCAAATCCGGACGCGCTTTCGACCGCAATGACAACGGGTATCGGATATACGACAGCTCTGACCGAATATTTGATAGATAAAACCGCGTCAAGCGAAATAGTTAAGGAACAGCTTGCAAATCCCGACATTGACGTTATCACAGGTCTTAAATTCCCGGATGAAAACGCCGAGGCGCCTACCGAGGACGAGATTAAGGCGGCGGTTTCCGATTATCTTGCATCGGCATCCGTTTCCGATAAAGCGATGATATATACGTCCGTTGTTTCCGTGCCGACCGATGAGTATATTGAGGCTGTCAAGGCGCAGTATATGGCAAATCTCGACCGTGCTACAATTGAGGAGATGGTAAAGACAGAATATCCCGAATACGAGTCGATGATCTCGGATATTGATGATGAGACCTTGTTTGCCTATGTTGAAGGAATGATTGAGGAAAAAGTCAAAGGGGAATATGCGGCTACGATAAAGGAAACGCTCGGTACAATGACAACGGAGATGCTTGCGGGAATGCTTGATCAGCTTGAACTTACTTCCGCAAATTATCAGCTTATTTACGATGAATATGTTCCGTCGGATATAAGCTCGTCAACGTACGACGAGAACGTAGAACGTCTCGGAATCGTTGACAAAGATTCTCCTTCCGCGATATATATCTATGCGGCAACTTTTGCGGATAAGGATGTGATTTCGGACGTTATCTCGGACTATAACACAACTGTTTCCGACGAGGATAAGATCAACTATACGGACTATGTTGCGCTTCTTATGTCGTCGATCACAACGATACTTAACGCAATCACATACGTCCTTATTGCATTTGTTGCGATATCGCTTGTGGTTTCTTCGATCATGATCGGAATTATAACGTATATTTCGGTGCTCGAACGTACAAAGGAAATAGGTATACTTCGTTCGATCGGTGCATCCAAGCGCGATATCAGCCGTGTGTTTAACGCTGAAACGCTTATTGTGGGATTTATTTCCGGAGCGATCGGTATCGGTGCCACGATCTTGCTGTGCTTCCCGATAAACTGGATCATCCGCGCGCTCACCGATATAAACAATATCGGCGCGCAGCTTCCGTGGCAGGGCGGAGTTATACTCGTGATAATCAGTATGGCGCTTACGCTGATTGCGGGACTTATTCCGGCGCATCTTGCCGCAAAAAAGGATCCCGTTATCGCACTCAGAACAGAATAATGCGTATGAAAAAAGGCGGGGTGTCCCGCCTTTTTCTTTTGCTGTTTTACTTGAAAATATAACTGAAATAGTCGTTTTCGAGTATTCGGTATGAATATTTGCGTTTGGTGGATACAATGGAGCTCATCTGCTTTACGTAAGCGTCGATAGCCTCATCGTTTACGGTTACGCCCTCTGCGGGAGTGAACTTCTTTGTTACGGTGTTATACGAGCCGAAACTGTTGATAAAATTCCAAACGGGATATCCGCTGTCGCAGTTGAGAATAACGAGCGGATCTGTTGTTGAGTTAAGATCGGTTCCCATGAGCAAGCGTGAATCGTAGTCAACTCCGAAAAGATTGAGTACTGTCGGAATTAAATCAAGCGAAGAACAAGGCTTTGTTATGTGAACCGGTTCTTCCATGTCGGCACACCAAATGACGGCGCCGTTGCGGAACAGATCGAAATTGCCGTGAAGATTGTCGATAGGCAGATCGTAAAGCTCTG
>CAZPJU010000092.1:0-4084 GCA_964586965.1 uncultured Lachnospiraceae bacterium
GCCTTGACGCACGAAGCTTTATCTGCGACGAGGATTCCTCGCCGGAGACATACAGCACCTTGCGGCCGCGCGCAAGTACGTCCGAAATTTGAAGTAGGAGTGTTGATTTACCGATTCCGGGCTCGCCGGAAATCAGCACGACAGAGCCGGTCACAAGACCGCCTCCGAGTACGCGATCAAGTTCGGCGTAGCCTGTGGGACTGCGCAGACATTCATCGTGTACCGTTGACGAGATCGGTGCTGCGTCCTCGACCGCCGAAAAATTTGACGTATGACGTGCCTTTGCGGAGGATTGCGTAACAGGCGGATCGTAAGTTTCCTCGATGAATGAGCCGAATTCTCCGCACTGAGGGCAGCGTCCGAGTTTCTTCGGATATTGATAATCGCATTTTGAGCAGACGTATACAGTTTTAGCTTTCATTTTGTTTTTCCGTTTGTTTTTATTTTGTTTGTGCCGTTGCGGAAACATATTCCGCTATTGCGGATGCGATGCAAAGCGCAAGTTTTTGTTTGTACCCGTCGTCGTTCAGGGCGGCGCATTCGTTCGGATTCGAAAGAAAACCGCACTCCGCGAGAATTGCAGGGCGTGTTATTCTGTTGAGAATGTATATTGATGTTCCCGCACGCTTCGTTTCACGCTCGTTTTCCGGCTGAAGATATGACTTTACCGATGAACGAACGACGTCGGCAAGCAGCGCCGATTCGGGAGAATTCGGGGAATAATAGATCTGTACACCGTTGCAGGATGATTGAGGAAAAGAATTCATGTGAATGCTGACGAAAACCGCATCTGCGTGTTCGTTGCCTATTCTGAGTCTGTTTTTCAAATCGTATGTTTTCTTTTTGCCCGAATAATCGCTCAAATCACCGTAAAGATCGTACAGCATCGTGTCATCTGTTCGTGTCATGACGCATTTTATTCCGGCGCATGAAAGGATATCGCGCACGCGCGTCGCAACGTCGAGATTTACCGTTTTTTCAAGTGTTCCGTCAACTCCGATACATCCGCCGTCCTCTCCCCCGTGACCGGCGTCGATGACGACGAGCACCGTTGCTTCGTCTGTATGCGCGAGCGCATCTTCGTATGATTTGGAAAGAAAATGCGCGGCTGCTCCCATAGCAAGGGTAACAGCGGAGATAATGAGCGAAACGAGTATAAATTTGAGGATGGTTTTTGTGTCGGATGAGTCGAAGTGCGTCGCCATGATTTTCCCGCCTTTCAGAAAGATTCTTTCGATTGTGATTCTTTCGATTATATGACGTGAAAATGAGAGTTATTCCGATTTTGATGTCGAAGTCTCGGTTTCGGTGCCGCAGCAAATTCCGCACGGCGAATATCCGAGCGCTGTAAGTTCGTCAATGTCGGCGACGGAGATGAAAAGTTTGTTTTCCTCTTTCATTGCGGCAACGCTTCTGCAATCGGGATGGTGATACTTCATTGAACTTATGTTGATGACAATGTCAATATCACCGGTAAGAGGCAACGGAAGCTCCGACGTGACGCTTGTTTCTGTTTCGCTTTCGTCGGATGCGATTCGAATAAATTCAAACTTATCTTCGTCCGACGGGTACAGTTCAAACACATCATTCGACGTTCGCAAACGGTAAAAGATTATTCCTTCGGCGGACGTCCATTTCGAGATGTATTTTATTCCTTCGTGCATACCTGCTCCGAGAAGTCGTTCGTACAGCTCGCGTGCATCATTCTCGGTAAGCCCCGTCGCGCTTACGATATAGGCGGCATCTGCGCCTGCGACAGACGTTTCGGCTTCGTTTGAGCCGTCTTTACAGGAAATTATGATCGCACAGGAAATAAAGATGCAAAGTATTGCAAAAATCGACGTGAGAATACGTTTGTACATATTCGTTTCCTTTAGCCTTTTATTTTGAGTATAACACATATTTTGACGCTTTTCAAGAAAATAAGCGCCGAGAAAGCGAGTTTTCGGCGCTTACGGTTGATTTTGTGATGCCTCGGTGATATAATAAATCTGCAAAAGACAGATTAATAAAGAGAAATAATAAATTTATGATAAAAAATGAAAAAATTTCGGCAGACGGAACACCGTTTGACGCAATATCAAATTCCGTCGAGCAGACGGAAGCGCTCGGAGCGGAGCTCGGCAGACTTGTGCTTGAATCCGGAGAAGCGCCGGCTTTCATTGCGATGAGAGGCGATCTCGGAGCGGGAAAGACGGCGTTTGTCCGCGGACTTGCGTCTGTTATCTCGCCCGGAAGTATCGTGAGATCTCCCACTTACGCTATTGTAAACGAATACAAGCGCGGTAAGCTTCCGCTTTACCATTTTGATTTGTATCGTATATCCGATGCGGACGATCTTTATTCGGTCGGATTTTATGATTATATCGAAAACGGAATATCCGTTGCCGAATGGAGCGAAAATGCCGAGGATGAGTTGCCTGCTCCGCGTTGGGAGGTCAGTGTCAACGGTTCTGCGGACGAGGCGCGCTCTGTTCGCATTGTTTATATCAAATAATCTTACGGAAAGGAAAAAATATGCTCATTCTTTCAATAGATTCAACCGCAAAGGAAGCGTCGGCGGCAATTCTGCGCGACGGAGTCGCTGTTGGTGAAGTTAATTTGCGTGCCGGAAATACGCATAGCGAACAGCTTTTACCTGCTGTTGATTTTTTGCTTCGCTCGTTGGGCCTTTCGCCCTCGGACGCGGATGTTTTTGCTTGCGCGGCAGGACCGGGCTCGTTCACGGGAGTCAGGATCGGCGCCGCTACGATAAAGGGACTTGCGTTCGGACGAGGTAAATGCTGTGCCGCCGTATCAACATTGGAGGCGCTTGCCGAAAATTTGCGAGATCTTAACGGAATTGCCTGCGCCGTTATGGACGCAAGGCGCGGACAGGTTTACACCGCGACATTTGATGTCAGAGGCGAATATCCTGTGAGACTTACGCCCGACGAGGCGATGTCTGTCGATGAACTCGGAGAAATGCTCGCAAAACATAATTTTGACTGCCCGATTTATCTTGTCGGAGACGGTTATGACGTCGCTTACGCACGCCTTTGCGGTAAGATTAACGGACTTGTGCCGACGCCGACTCCGCTTAGAACACATTCTGCCGCATCCGTTGCCGCTGTTGCGCAGCGCATGGCGGAACGTGGAGAGCTGACGGATGATGTCTCGCTTTCGCCGTCATATTTGCGTTTGTCGCAGGCGGAACGTGAATATAATGAGAAGCACGGTGTTAAATAATGAAATTGAATAAACAGCTGAGGACTCTCTTTCTTGCGGTTCTCCTTACCGCACTTGTCGTTTCGTGCGCTTTTGCACTTAGAAATTCCATTTGGGACTTTTTTATCGGTACGGACGAAACAAATACCGTTGACTTGTCGCCTGATATTCCCGAATCGGAGTCAGATAAGGCAGACGTAACCGAAACGGTCGCGTCGGAAGGCGTCACGGAGGACGGAGAGTACCTTTCCAAAGATGATGTTGCCGAATATATACACAAGTTCGGCAAGCTTCCTAAAAATTTTTTGACCAAAAACGATGCCAAAGCGCTCGGTTGGGATAGCAGTAAGGGAAATTTGTGGGTGGTTGCGCCGGGATGTGCGATAGGAGGAGACAAATTTCGCAATTATGAAGGACAGCTTCCGCAAAAATCCGGACGCATTTATTATGAATGTGACGTTAACTACGACGGCGGCTACCGAGACGCGGAGCGTATCGTTTTCTCTAACGACGGCTTGATATTTTATACCGCCGATCATTATGAATCCTTTACCGAACTTTACGGAGAATAAAGGTTTATGAAAAGAATCACAATAAACGGTGAAGAACTGTCAACCCCTAAGGCGCTTCACAAAACGCTGAAAACAGCAATGCATTTCCCGGAACATTACGGCGAAAACCTTGATGCGTTGTACGACGCGCTGACGGAAATTTCCGAGCCTTTCTGTCTTGCGGTGGAAAATTCCGATGAAGCAAAGGCTTTTTTGGGGGAATATTGGTTGCGATTTGTCGAAGTCGTTACCGATGCCGGCACTGTCGAACTACTTTTGATATAATAAATTTATTTTATACGAGGTAAATATTTATGAAAATCGCA
>CAZPJU010000093.1:0-3988 GCA_964586965.1 uncultured Lachnospiraceae bacterium
TGGCAAGCGGTAAGCTTACCGGTCAGGGCGTTGCAGACGGTGACCTCTACGACGATTCAGGCGCAACTCTCAAAAAAGGCACCGCAGCGGGATATCTTGCACTTACAGATAATACATACGTGAAAAAGCTTAAATCCGTTGACGGTCTCTATCTCGGATACGAATTCTCCGAAGATAAGGGCTCGATAACCACAGAAAAATACTCCTCCACTTACGCACTCGTTCGCGGAGCAAAGTGGAACGTAGGCGATGATAATGCAAAGGGCGTTTACACCTTCGACGGCGAATCCTCTTACATCATCCTCGACGGCTCGACAATTTATTCCGATGATATTCAAATCGAAATGAACGTATGCTGGAACGGCGGAGACAATGCTCAAAAGCTTTTCCACTACACAGGCAGCAACGGAGAAATGTACTTCACTCCCAAGAACGCGGACGGTCTCGCTTCGTTCGTAATCAAAAAAGGCGATGAAACTGTAACTCTCACCTCCGATTCAGCGCTCACACCGAACGAATGGACAAAGATCGAAGTTACATTTGTTGACGGCAAGGCCGCACTCTCGATTGCGGGAAAGACTGTTCATTGCGTCGAAACATCACTGAAGCCCTCCGATGTCTGCAAAGGAAGCGGATATCTCGGCAGAGGCAGTGACGGAGAATACTTCAACGGTTCCGTTGATTACGCTCACTTCTACTTCACAAATGCATCCTCAGTCAGCACGGAGCTTGTAACCCCCGTTATCTCCGCTCCCGAAGCGCCAACAACAGAACCCGTTACGGAGCCTGTTTCGGAATCCGGATGCGGCTCGTCCGTAAGCGTTTCCTCTATCGTTGTTGCGATTGCGGTTGCGTTCCTTTCTCTCAAGAAAAAGAAATATTGATCCAAAAGCAAAAAAAGGTGCTGTTTTTACAGCACCTTTTTTATTTTTTCTTTCGCAGAGAATGTTTTTTTGAATACAAGCTTTCTCGCAACATCAAACGGTACAACGAAAAAAGCAATGACAAGCGCCGACACAAGATCGCAAGCGGCAAGCGGCGTAGTTCTGAATACTTCCCCACCGAAATAAACTATCAAAAGCTGTACTGTTGCCGTAGCCGTCATGATAAGGATAAACGTCGGGTTCTTGCCGAGATGTGAGAATATGTTTATTCTCGTAGTTCGGCAATTGAACGCCATAAATATACCGCAAAAAACAAACATCGCAAAAAATACAGTCATAAATCTGTCATAATCTGAGCTATAACCGAACATTTCACGAAAAAAATCACTTTTCAAATAAAAAAGAGACATTCCGACCGCGAAACTTCCCGTTGTAAACACAGCCGTCGCCTCACGCAGCGACAGTATCCTTTCTCCAATACGCTTCGGCGGCTCTTTCATATAATCCGCTCGCGGAGCCTCTCCCGCAAACGCAAGTCCACCGAGAGTATCCATAATCAAATTCACCCACAACATTTGTATAACCGTCACAGGCGCTTCTATTCCGATAAAAGGGCCTAAAACGGAAACTCCGACAGCGCAAAGATTCATAGTTAACTGAAAAACAATAAATTTACGAATACTGTCAAAGATCGTCCTTCCGTAAAGGATTGCCTTACCGATACTTTTGATGTTGTCGTCAAGAATAACGATATCACCGGCTTCTCTTGCCACCTCTGTTCCGCTTCCGAGTGCAAAGCCGACATCTGCCGCCTTCAGCGCTGGAGAATCGTTAACTCCGTCTCCCGTCATGCCAACAACAAGCCCTGCCGCCTCCGAAACACGTACAAGCCGTTCCTTATCGCTCGGAAGCGCACGACATATAACACGCAGATCATGAAGCCGCACGGCAAGCGCTTCGTCCGAAAGTGTGCGGAGCTCGTCTCCGGAAAGTATCAGATCTCGCTCGGAATCCATGATCCCAACCCTTCGAGCTATCGCCGCGGCAGTGCTTCTTCCGTCCCCCGTTATCATCACAACCGAAACTCCCGCTCCTCTTATTTCAGCAACTGCGGCACGTGCTTCGGGGCGTGGCTCGTCGCTTATCACTACGAGCGCGAGAAAAGCGAGTGAGTCTGGTAGGTTTTCCGGATCACTGTGTCTGCCGTCGGCAACGGCAAGCGCGATCACTCTTGCGCCGTGCGACGCAAATTCCGCATATTTCGCCTCTACCGCGGCTCTACTTCGGAAACTGCCGTAGCTACCGTCATCAAGCACACAAAGCTCCGACTTAGGAAGTATAAGTTCCGGCGCACCTTTAACGAAGGTGCGAAAATCGCTCCCGGCGCCGACAGTCGCACTTGACCATTTACGTCGGCTCGAAAACGGCACGCGATCTACCGCGGCGGCGTTGAATCGTCTCACAGACAAATCCTCCGCAACGGTTTCGAGTAATGCGCGATCCGTCCCGTTACCGCCGAGCGCACAACGATGAACACCTCGTCTGCCGATTACGCTTTCCGTATTATACAAACATGAACTGAGGTACATTTCGTAAACGGGACGCTTACTTTTCAGTCGCGACACCGATGAAAATTCGCTTTCCGCGGTTATTATCCTCGTAACATTGAAATCACCGCAGGTCAATGTGCCGGTTTTGTCGCAAAACAGTATATTCAGGCTCCCTGCCGTTTCAATTCCGACAAGCTTTTTCACAAGCACGCGATCCTTTAGCATACGTTTCATATTCGACGAAAGGACAACGGTTATCATCATCGGAAGCCCTTCCGGAACGGCAACAACAAGCACCGATATCGCAAGTGTAAGCGCCGAAAGCAATTCCGAAACAACGTATTTGACATTTGAAAGTGCTGCTTTAACCGCAGAGAGTTCCATTCCGTTCGCTATAAAAAATTCGTTGAACAAATACGCAAATGCAACAAGAAATGCGGCAGCGTAGCCGAGAGAGCTAACGCTCGACGCAAGTTCCGCAAGTCTGCGCTTGAGCGGGCTTGAGCGCTTCTCCGCACACAAGGATGCCGCAATGCCGCCGTAAAGCGTCTTTTCTCCGACACACACAACCTCTGCCTCACACGTTCCGGATGTGACAGTCGAACCGCGCAATAGTGCGCTCACAGACTCAGGAGACATAACAATTTCTTTTTTCGCACGCGCCGCAGGAAGCTTTTTTTCATCTCGCGATTCACCGTTAAGTGCACTTTGATCAACAAAAACGGAGCCCGAAATCACCTTAGCATCAGCGGGGACTCCGTCACCGGCGCCAAGCAAAATAACATCACCGACAACAATATCGGAAACGGGCAACGACACCACAGCGCCGTCGCGCCGAACTCGACATTCCCCCTGTGACGCCCTTGCAGAAAGCTTTTCAAAGGCGTTTTCGCTTCCGTACTCGGATACGGCGGACACTACGGTCGAGATCAAAACGGCGATAAATATTCCAGCCGTCTCGTAAATATCTATGTTTCCGAACGACACGATTACATTCAGTATCATCGCACCGATAAGTATTTTGATAATCGGATCGGAAAAACCGTCCAGCCAATGTCGAATCAAACTTGTTTTTCGTTTCGGTGTGATGGCATTTGTACCGTACCGCTTTGCCGAACGTTCAGCTTCGGCAGAGGAAAGTCCTCGATCGGCAGAGACCGCAAAATTCTTTTTTTCGTCTGTCATATGTAGGTTCATTTTGTTCTCCAAGCCTTTGATTTACTCTTTATATATATGACATCCGTCCGCTTTTTTATTACGAGTTCAAGAAGAAGAAATTAATTTAATATTTTTTGAAAAAAGATATTGTAATTGCTGAAAACTTATGATATAATATTTAAGCTTTTGAAAAGGCCCGTTGGTCAAGCGGCTAAGACAGCGCCCTCTCACGGCGCAAACACGAGTTCGATTCTCGTACGGGTCAAAAACAAAAAACCTCCCTCTCTGGGAGGTTTTTTTGTTTTTCATCTTGTTTCGCTAAGCGAACTTTGGAAGTTTGCAGGTAACAGACGCGTTTGCGCAATAATACCAAACTTCCGCGACGTTCGAGCATCG
>CAZPJU010000094.1:0-3975 GCA_964586965.1 uncultured Lachnospiraceae bacterium
ACGGCTCTTTACCGATCGCTTTGATCACGCCCGTGCGGACGGAATTGAAAACGGGGGGGACGACAGAAGCAATGATGCAGTCTGTTATATCGTCTTTGGTTACTCCGTGCATTTCAAGCATACTTTTTATCTCAAGTCCGTACTGATCGGATGTTCTGAGTCTGTCGGTTGCTATTTTCGATTTGAATAAGATTTCGTCATCTCGTATACAGCCGATGAGAATTTTTGTGTTGCCTATATCTATTGCAAGAAGCATTTTACGGATTCTCCTTTTTTTCGTCGCAAGTAGGCGAAGTTTTCTTTTTGTTGATACGTGCTGCTGTTTTGATAAGAGCCTGACCGATTATCGTTACAAGAATTGCCGCCGCAATCGCTTCCGGGATTCCCGAAGCCGTTACGGTTCCCATTATAAGTCCGAATACGGTGGAAAAAGCTACGTTTTTCGCTGCTGCATACTGTTCCGCAAGAAGAACATAGATGCTTCCCATAACGAGAAGGGTGTGAGCTATCGTTGCAACAGCCGCAGTCACGGGAAGCGCGGCGATGTCGGGTGTACGGAGCTTTTTCATCAATTTCCAAAGCAAGCCGGCGATAAAGCCGAAAAGAATTCTGCATCCGATCGCGATCCAAACGGATTTAAGCGCACCTATCGCTCCGTCTGAACTCATGGCAATGAAAGGGGAAAACGCGAATGAAAGCAGTCCGGGAGTCGTTGTGTTTGCGTAAACAGAGCAAAAACCGAAAACGCCGCCGAGTACGGCACCGGCGCCGGGACCGAGAAGAATCGCTCCGAGGATGACGGGGATGTGCATCGTTGTCGCTTTGATGACGGGAAGCGGTATAAAACCTATACCGGTCAGTCCCATAACGATCAAAATGCAGGCGAACATTGCTAACGTTGAAAGATAGCGTGTGCTGTGTTTCCTTGATTTCATATTAAATTTACCTCCTGCTGTCGCTCCCTTAGGGATGCAACGCAAATTTGCAATTAAAGCGTTTTTGCTTCGGTTGCGATTGAATTATAGCAAAAATCAGAGGTCGATGCAATATAAATAATGCACAAACGTAAAATTCATATCTTTACATGATGCGAAAATGTCGCTATAATTAAAGCGAGGATGCTTTCTCAAAGCAGAAAGGAGAAATCAATGCTGAAAAATAAAACAATCATCCTGGGCGTGACGGGCGGAATAGCGGCGTATAAGATAGCTTCTCTCGCATCGTTGCTTGTAAAATTGCACGCGTCGGTGGAGGTCGTGATGACAAAAAACGCAACGGAGTTTATTACTCCGCTTACGTTTGAAGAATTGACTGGTAACCGCGTTATGATAGATACCTTTGACAGAAACTTTACACATCAGGTAGAACATATATCGCTTGCAGAACGTGCGGATCTTTTAATCATAGCACCCGCAACAGCTAATGTATGCGCCAAACTCGCACACGGAATAGCGGACGATATGCTGACGACAACCGCACTTGCTTGCCGTTGCCCAAAGCTCATCGCACCGTCTATGAATACAAATATGTATGAAAATCCCGTAACTCAGGACAATATTTCCGCGCTTCGTCGTTACGGCTGGGAAGTTATCGAACCGTCAAGCGGAAGGCTTGCGTGCGGTGCTGTCGGCAAAGGCAAGCTTCCCGAACCTCAGATACTTGCGGAACATATTTTGCGCTACCTTGCGTTTCCTCACGATTTGGAAGGAAAAAAAGTCCTCGTTACTGCGGGACCGACCGTTGAATCGCTTGATCCGGTCAGATTTATTTCAAACAGATCTACCGGTAAGATGGGATATGCTGTTGCCAAAGCCGCTATGCTTCGCGGTGCGGAGGTGACGCTTGTTACGGGTCCGACTTCGATGGAACCTCCGATGTTTGTAAAGACTGTTGAGGTCGAGTCCGCGGCTGATATGTTCAATGCGGTAAAGTCGGAAGCGGAGACGTCGGATGTTATAGTGAAGTCCGCGGCTGTTGCAGATTACACACCGGATGTATATTCCGAAGAAAAAATCAAAAAATCGGATGGTGAACTGTCTATCCCGTTGAAGCGAACGCAAGACATTCTTGCATATCTCGGTGAGCATAAACGCGATGGTCAGATCGTGTGCGGTTTTTCAATGGAGACGGAAAATCTGATTGAAAACAGCAGAAGAAAGCTTAAAAAGAAAAACGTTGACATGATCTGTGCGAACAGTCTCAAGACTTCGGGAGCGGGTTTCGGAACGGATACGAATGTTATAACTGTTATTACGCGCGATGATGAGGAGGAGCTTCCGTTGATGTCAAAGTCAGATGCGGCACACAGAATACTTGACCGCATTAAACTTATGCTAAAATAACGAAAAGTTTCGTTTTGTTAAAGTTTTCCTTGAATTGTGAGGACTTTTGTGAGAAAAACTATACTGTGTGTATTTGCACATAAAAAAGCGAAAGGGCATAGCGTCGGCTATGGACACACGGTATATGAAAAAAACAGCGTTATTTTTAACGGTGCTTGCTATACTTTCCGTGATTTTCGTTGTGACAGCGTCAGCGGCAACGGGACCTTATACGGGAAGCGTAAATCACGGATACGGTGAAAGAAACTACGTCGGATACGGAGACGGAAACAACGGTGTAAAAAGTTTTGATTCCGGTAATAATAATTCCCGCGTCGGCGGAGACGGTACGGCAAGTGACAGCGAATTTCTTGACAGCGACGGAATGACAGATAACGGTACGGCGTCCGATACTGTTACGGATACTATTACGGATACGTCTGAGGTGACAGACAAATCGACGGATACCACCACCGATAAGGTGACGGTCAAGGATGATATGACCGACGACGAAATGATGAAAGATGACGGTGGAAGCGCAGTAGGCATAATAATTGCGATACTCATAGCGGTTGCCGTTGTGGTGCTTATCGTAGCGCTCGTTCCAAAGGGACATTGACATTACAGTTTTGCAAAAAAGGCAGATTACGGTCTGCCTTTTTTAATAATTTAATCCGTTAATATTCGTATTTGAATATTGCAACGTGGATAAAAAAATTATATAATATAGAAAAGGCAAAAATATTGTCAAAACGGAGAATGTGATGGAAAATAAACGTAATCTTACGATGCTGTGTGATTTTTATGAGCTTACTATGGCAAACGGATATTTCAAATGCGGGAAAAAAGATGAGATGTCGTATTTTGATGTGTTTTTCCGTTCCGTGCCGGACGGCGGCGGATATGCCGTTGCCGCAGGGCTTGAACAAATCATAGAATATGTTAAAAATCTTCGCTTTGATGATGAGGATATTGAATATTTACGCGGAAAAGGAATGTTTGACGATGCGTTTCTCGAATATCTCCGCGATTTCCGCTTTACGGGCGATATGTGGGCGATGCCGGAGGGAACTGTAATCTTCCCGAATGAGCCTATTATCACTGTTCGTGCTCCTGCGCCGGAGGCACAGTTCATCGAAACTTACCTGCTTCTGACAATCAACCATCAGTCGCTTGTCGCAACGAAGGCTTCGCGTATCGTTCGCGCAGCAGAGGGCAGAAGCGTAAGCGAATTCGGATCTCGCAGAGCGCATAATGCGGACGCTGCGATTTTGGGAGCGCGTGCCGCTTATATTGGAGGCGTAAATGCGACTGCGTGCACCGCAACGGACGAAATGTTCGGCGTTCCCGCCACCGGAACAATGGCACATTCGTGGGTTCAGATGTTTGATTCGGAGTATGAGGCGTTTCGCACGTATTGCGAACTTTATCCGAATGCCGCAACCTTGCTCGTGGATACCTATAATGTGCTGAAAAGCGGAATCCCAAACGCTATTCGTGCGTTTAGGGAAGTGCTTATCCCTAAGGGGATAACAAATTGTGCTGTTCGTCTCGATTCCGGAGATATTACATATCTTTCGAAAAAAGCAAGAAAAATGCTTGACGATGCAGGATTTCCGCAGTGTAAGATCATAGTTTCGAATTCGCTTGACGA
>CAZPJU010000095.1:0-3843 GCA_964586965.1 uncultured Lachnospiraceae bacterium
TGCCGACCCCGTTATAATGGCGGCGGGAACCTTTGTGTCCGGTGCGTCGATCGAGCTGTCTGCAGACGGACCGATCCGCCCTCCCTATATCGCGTTCATGCAGGGAGGTCTGACTTATGAATCGGGAAAATACGGTATAAGATGTGCCGTTGAGGAGCTTTCCTCTGTCGCTGATTGACAAAAAAATCTCTCGGATTTATAATAGATATACAAAATAATAATTGAAAAGGAATTTGTGAAAATAATGAAAAAAATCGCATTTTTACTTGCTGTTGTTACACTTGCTTTGACTTTTACGGCTTGCGGAGAGCAGGGTGACGTTGCGGTTCCGAACGGAATGCAGCTTTGTACAAACGATGTAATAAACTATAATCTTTTTGTTCCCGAAGATTGGACGCAGTCTATTTCGACAGGTGCTGTCGGTGCATATTGCTCATCCGAAGATACGACAAATGTATCCGTTATGGCTTGGAATGTTGATTCGAGCATGACGCTTGATAAATGGTGGGAGGGCTATGTTTCCGATTTTGAGCTTGTTTTCGATGATATGAATGTCATCTCAAAGGAAACGACAACGCTCGGAGGTGTTGCCGCACAAAAATATACATACACGGCAAAGCTCGGTGAACACGAATATTATTATGTTCAGTGTGCGTGCATACATTGGAGCATGGTATACGTCCTTACATTTACGTCAACTCCCGAAAAATATGAAGCTCATACGGAAGATCTTGCCGATATAATTGAATATTTCGAATTTCATTAAAAGATGATCTATTTTGATAACGCCGCAACAACGAAGCCGTCCGGCGCCGCCGTAAAAGCAATAACGGAAGCGCTTGCAGATACTTGGGGCAATCCGTCGTCACGTCACGGCATGGGCAGGGACGCAAGAAAACGTGTCGATGCGGCAAAATTGACAATACTTAAAACACTTGGTGCGCTTCGTGCGCCGTCATCATCCTTGATTTTCACGGGAGGTGGCACGGAGGCCACAAATCTTGCTATTCTCGGTGTTTGCAGAGCGAAAGTACGTCGCGGACGTATACTCGTCGGTGACGGAGAACACTCGTCTGTTAACGAAGCTGTACTTGAAGCCGAAAAAGAAGGCTTTGAGGTTGTAAAAATACCGACTGTCGGCGGAACGCTTGATCTTGATGCTGTTGCCGCGTCGGTAAACGAAAGCACCGTGCTTGCAACATTTATGCTCGTGAACAATGAAACCGGTGCGAGGTATGATGTTGAAAAAGCATTTGCGACGATAAAAAGGCTTCGACCGTCCGTGATTTGCCATTGCGACGCTGTTCAGGCATATATGAAAGTACCGTTTACCGTCAAATCGCTTGGCGCGGATATGATTACGCTCTCCGCACATAAGATTGGAGGCCCGAAAGGAATAGGCGCGCTTTACGTCGATCAGAATTTGTTTAAGAGACGTGAGCTGTCACCGATCATTTTCGGCGGAGGTCAGGAGTCGGGATACAGATCCGGCACGGAAAATGTTCCTGCCGCTGCAGGGTTTGCCGCCGCCGCAGAGGAATGTTTTGCAAACAGAGCTGATTCGACAGCCAAAATGACGGCGCTTCGCGAATACATAATAAGCAAACTCGATTCGATTGAAGGAGTGCGCTGCAATTTGCCGAAATGTCCGGCACCACATATAGTAAGTGTCACGCTTCCGAAAATAAAAAGCGAAACCATGCTCCATTATTTGTGGGAGCGCGGTATCGCTGTGTCAAGCGGCTCCGCTTGTTCGTCTCATTCGCGGTCGCTTTCCGCGGCGCTTACCGCATTCGGTGTCCCTTCGGATGAAGCGGATACGACGATCAGAATCAGCCTTTGCGCCGGCAACAGCGTGGAAGAAGCGGATGCGCTTGCAAGCGCGATACAAGACGGTGTTCAAAAACTCGCAAAGATCAGATAATGTGAAAAAAGCACGCTTTCGCGTGCTTTTTTTGTTAACTGTCCGACAGCTTTTTTCTCTTTGCTCTGCGTACTCGATTTATGTGACGTTCGAAGTCCCCACTGTTCAACAGTTCCGTTAGAACAAACTGCTCGAACGTCGGCACTGTGCATGAATAAAATCCGAGCTTTTCCTCGAATGGCGCAACGAGCTGTTTCGGAAGAACCATATATCCTATACGCATGGAGGGGGATATCGTTTTCGAGAAAGTGTTGAGATAAATGATATTGTCGTTCGGGGACAACACAAACAGTGTTTCCATCGGCTGAGATGAAACGGAAAATTCGGAACCGTAGTCCGATTCTATGATGAATCTGTTCGGCTTTTTGTTTGCCCATCGGATATATTCGTGACGTTTTGACGCTGACGCTGTTATTCCGGTAGGAAAACTGCGGTACGGCGTTGTGTGCAAGACGTCCGCATTTGATGCGGACAAAGCTTCACTGTCTATTCCGTCTCCGGATAGCGGCAGTTTTTCGCATTTTACGCCGGCAGTGCTGTATATCTGCTCGATTTTTTCGTATGACGGAACTTCGAACGCGAAGGTTTTGTCTTTTCCGAGCAGGTCAACGATCAACCCGTATAAATATTCCGCGCCGGAGCCGACGACGATCCTGTTTATGTCAACATTGATGCCTCTGTTGCGTGCGAGATAATGCTTCAGCGCAAGCCTAAGCTCAATGCATCCCGAATTCGGAGATTTTTCAAGTATGGAATTTTGATGTTCGATAAGTACCTTTCGCATTACCTTGCTTAATATGGACAATGAAAAGCTCGGATAATTGGGTGTTGAACGAGCGGGCGATTCCCGTAAATCGAATTCTGCGCTTGTCGCTGCGAAGCCGTCGTGCGGCTGGAAAATTACGAAGTAACCGCTACGTTCACGCGCTTCCGTGTACCCCTCGTCACACAGAAGCGTGTAGGCGTGTTCCACGGTGACAGTGCTGACATCCGTCTCGGATGCGAGCAGACGCTTTGACGGCAGCTTACTTCCGTGCGGATATATTCCGTTTATTATGTCGTCTCTGATTTGTTTGTATATTTGCAAATAAACGGGTCGCTTGTTTTTGTCGATAATATATTTCATCTGGTTATATTATATTCTCCGTATCTGACTATTGATTATGGTCAGATGGTATTATATAATATCGCTATCGAAAAAGCAACAGAAAGGATATAAAATGAATATAAACAAAAGAAATACAACATTATGGCTGTGTATTACGGCAATGTTCATGGCAATGAACGTTGCGCTCAGCTCTTTCGGTGTCCCCGTTCCCGGCGGACATTTGTACTTAAACGACATCGTGATTTGTGCGGCATCCATTATGCTTGATCCGTTTGCGGCGTTTATGGTCGGCGGAGTAGGTTCTTTTTTGGGGGACTTTTTCTTCTATCCGACGCCGATGTTCGTGTCTCTTACGACACACGGCTTGCAGGCTGTAGTAATTTCGCTTATTTCGCATAAGACTTTGAAAAAGAAGCCGGTGCTTGCATCCGGAATCGGAGTCGGAGTCGGAGCGATCATTATGGTTGTCGGATATTCTCTCGGCAGAGCGTTTATTTACAGTACACCCGAATATGCGATAATGAAACTGCCGTATCAGATATTGCAGGCGGTTGTCGGAGCCGTGGTCGGTATGATCTTGTGCTGGAAATGCGGAATATATAAACTGTATAATAAACAGATCTTAAAAAAACGATAAAATCAAAAAAGCACGCGTTAAGCGTGCTTTTTTATGTTGTTTGTGATTACTGAGCTGCGTCAATAATAGCGCCGAAAGCGTCTGCCTTGAGGGAAGCGCCGCCGATGAGACCGCCGTCAACGTCAACTTTAGCGAGAAGCTCGGATGCGTTCTTGTCGTTCATGGAGCCGCCGT
>CAZPJU010000096.1:0-3832 GCA_964586965.1 uncultured Lachnospiraceae bacterium
GGTTAAGGTCGTTTTCCCAAAGACTCTCCTCCCACTGCTCCGGATAATAGCAAACACCAAGCGATATTTTTTCGAAGCGTGCGCTTTTTTCAGCCATAGTACCCCTCCATACTCAAATAAATCATAGAAAATTCTCAGACGTAGAAAGTCAACAATCTTATTTTAAGGTCATCCGAGTATCTTTTCAAGAGAATTCTGCATTTCCTTATTGAATTTTTTAATGTTTGACGCATAAAGCGAGGACGGATTCGCCGTATTAACCATAAGAGCTGTCGAAACTCCGCCCCAATCAAACATCGTACCGATATCGTAAATTCTGTTTTTGAATACGATGTCCAACATTGCGGACGATTCCTCGTCACGCGAGAATTTGGACTGAAGCTGCTTGTCATAATACGTAGGCAGGAGTATCTCCTTTCCCTTTGCGGCAAGCGTCTCCAAAATTATGCCTGTTTTATATGTGTCGGACTGATTATTGCCCACAACAAGCAGATCAGCCTGCTGACAAACAAGCGTATAATAATCGTCCTGCTCGGCTGAGTATTTAGGCATCGGTAACAGACCGAAATCATAATCGTTATCGCGATATCCGGATACCCAACCTACAACCTCACCTGCAAAAAGCGTTTTTCCTTCGCTCATCTTTTGTATAACAAACGTATCGCTGTCTCCCTTGACGTAATCTTCCGTCATGATATCCAGAATCTTTTCGTAAACGGTAACAAATTCCTCCGTTCCCCATGTCTCGTACGGCATACCGTCCTTATCAAGCGAAACAAGACGCTGCTCTGCGGAAACCCACATCGCCGCATAATGGTAATCATGAGTGCAAAGTCCCCAAATATCCCCCGAATCCCAGCTTCCGTTGCCGTTTTCGTCGTATGCTGCTTTTGACATCATTTCGTTCATTTTGTCCCAAGTCCATTTGTTTTCTTTTACAAGATCATAAGGATTTTCAAGACCGTTTTTTGTTATCAGATCCTTTGTAAAAAATACAAGCCACAAAAGTTCTTTATCCGAGTAAAGCGCTTCTCCGCCTACCATGTAATTCTTTCCGCCTATTTTGAGTTGCTCGACAGAGGACTGATCCCACCATGATTTTTCAAGATCAATATATTGAAACTGTCCGAGATCCCAACAGTTACCTGCACCGACTTGAGTTCCGCAATGAAGCAAATTCATAAATGCAACATCAAACGCTTCCGAATCCGATGCTTCTACGGCTGTTTTGAATTCCGTGGCAATAGAATCGTAAGTGTCAGCCGTTCTTTGCGAAATTGTAATTCCGAGCATCTCCTCAACAGCAAGGTTACGCAAATAAAGCGCATTTTCAAGAGCATCGTCAGAGGGCTCGTCAAAGTCCGCGGCGGCAAAATTCCAACTGTAATTTTCATTTACAAGTATAACAAATTCTTCTCCGTTGAACTTTTCGTCAGGAATTTCAAGCTTTTCTTCTTTTACGGAACTGTCGCTTGCATTAGAATCCCCCGGATTTACGCTGTCATCGTTGCCCGACGGAGAATCCGCACAGGAAATAGCGGCTGCACCAAATGTGATAAGTGCAAGCAACAAAGCTAAAAATTTTTTCATACAAACATCCCCCTCAAAAATCATTCAGGCAGGCACAGAACCGCCTTACCTTTATAAAATCATAATCTCATTTCCGAATTCAATCAATTACTTATTCCGCCGCAAGCAAGATCAAGCATTTACCTATTCCGACTTTGATTTTTCTTAAAAACCGTGACGTTTGATAAAATACGTGGTATACTGTGTTTGACAGACCGCACCGACACTGATCAAAAGCGTAAAACAGGAGGCATTTATGCGTGATCGCATTGCAGAACAAGTCGGCAAACTGACCGAAACAAACATAATTTATCCGTATTCGCAACTTTTTCTTTCGAAAAACGTCTCCCCTTCTGAGTCGGCACTAACAACAAATGCCGACGGCTCGCGAAATTACCGAGATCCCATCGTTGTTCTGACATTTGTTTTGGGAAACGACCTGATGAAATCTCATTTCTTTTACGTAGAGGAAAAACGCGATTTTTTGTCCGCCTTCGATATGACAGGCGTACAAACAACACAGTTTCATTCTCATAATTTCATCGAATTCGCATACGTTGCCGAAGGCACCCTGCGCCTCATAATAAACGGCGAAACCGTTGAATTTTCCGAAGGCGATATTTGCCTGATGGAGCAAAACACCAAACACGCCGAGGTCATGAGCGAAGAAGAAACAAAACTCGTTTATATCTCACTTTCATCAGATCTGTTTGAAAAAATCGTTGACGTTGACAAATCCAAAAGCCACGAAGAACAATATCTTAGAGCTGTCATGCTGCAAAAAAAGGAAAACTATCAATTCGTACATTTCCGTCCGACATCTGATGCTACAGAAACAGCGGAAACGATCCTTTCCATACTAAACGAAGCTTCTCGCCATCGACCAGGTTCGAGCCATATAATCCGCGGATACGTTATAAGATTTCTTCATCTGCTCACAGATGAGCACACCTTCAGCCTTACAAGCACGGAAAAAGCGCATTTGCGGCATCGACTTTATCTTGATATCTGCGCCTATACGAAAAAGCACTGTGCCGACATAAGTATAGGTGTGCTTTCCGAAAAATTTCACTATAACGCGGACTATTTCAATCGTATAATCAAAGAATTTTCCGGCATGACATATACCGAATTTTTGCAAAGTGTACGCCTTGAGGAAGCGGAACGTCTACTTATCGAAACGGGACTTTCGGTAAGTGCCGCGGCAAACGAAGTCGGATATCATAACCTCGGATATTTTTATAAAATATTCCGAAAAAAACACGGACTGCTTCCAAACGAATATAGATCTCTGCACAAAAAAGCAGAGCGGTAACCGTGTTCTGCCTACTTTGGTTTACGTCAATCTCATATTAAAGCAAATTTATTTATCACTTACTGTTGACAAGTCTGCCGCGCGGAATTAAAATTATAATGGTTATTTACGTGGCAGAATCGCCGTTTTTTTAAGGAAAGGAAACGTATATGCTCTCCAAGCTCAAAATCAACAGAGAATTTTTAACCGAAATTTTATATGTTATCGTCGGAAGCCTTATTTTCGGCGCGGGAATCGCAATGTTTTTGACCCCCGGTAACATTGTCCTCGGCGGTGCAACAGGTGTTGCCACAACTTTTCACATATTGACCGACCTCCCCGTCGGTACGCTTTTGTTTTGCGTAAACTGTCCTCTCATTTTGATCGGACTGAAAATGTTCGGTTTTAAGTTTCTCTCCAAAACGATCGTTGCGGTAATAACAACCTCGATTGCATCCGATGTTCTCGTGTTCTTGCCAGTTCCCGAACTTGATCCCTTACTCTATGCCGTTCTCGGAAGCCTTGTTCTCGGAATAGGCGGCGGAATCCTGCTTTCGAGAGGCTATAACACAGGAGGCTCGGATCTTGCCGCCGTTATGCTGAAAAAGAAACTGAAAAAGCTTTCAACCGGCAATCTCATTTTCATAATAGATTTATTCATCGTTACAGGTTCGGCTTGCGTAACCAAGAATTTTGCCGGAATTTTCTATTCCGTCATAGGAACATACGCATATTCGTTTGCTCTCGACCACGTCATCGACGGATCGAAAACCGCCAAAATGTCGCTTATCATATCCGACAAATACGAGGAAGTGTCAGACGCTCTTGCATCCGAGATCAAACGCGGTGTCACAATACTTCACGGTCTCGGTTGGTATTCGCACAAGGACAAGCACGTCATTCTCTGTGTTGTTAAGCGTGATCAGATCTTCGCCGTCAAAACCGTTGTCAACAGCATAGATCCCAATG
>CAZPJU010000097.1:0-3730 GCA_964586965.1 uncultured Lachnospiraceae bacterium
TTGACGATGCAGGATTTCCGCAGTGTAAGATCATAGTTTCGAATTCGCTTGACGAGTATCTTATTCGCGATATGATCCGTCAGGGCGCGCAGGTAGATGCGTTCGGCGTCGGAGAGAGATTGATAACGTCAAAATCGTCACCTGTTTTCGGAGGAGTTTATAAGCTTGTTGCAGTTGAAAACCAAAACGGTGAGGTTATCCCGAAGATAAAGATCAGCGAAAATGTTTCTAAGATCACGATCCCGCATTTCAAAAATGTGTATCGTCTTTTCGCTAAGTCAACGGGCAAGGCGTTGGCGGATCTGATAACGGTATATGACGAAAAAATCGACGATAAAGAACCTCTTGAAATCTTTGATCCCAACTATACATGGAAGCGCAAAACGTTGACGGATTTTTATGCCCGTCCGCTTTTGAAGCAGATTTTCAAAAACGGTGAATGTGTGTATAAACAGCCGCCTATAGAAGCGGCAAGGGAATACTGTCTCTTGCAACTCGACTCCCTTTGGGAAGAAGTTTTGCGTTTTGAAAATCCGCACAGCTATTACGTTGACCTTTCGCAAAAGCTGTGGGATTCGAGAAATGAGTTGCTTTCAAAACATTCTTAATCTAAACCAAATAAAACCGAGAAAAGGAGAAAAAAATGAAGCCGAGAGTTCTTGTTATCAGTTCGGTCAGCATGGATTTTATTCAAAGAGCGGATGAATTCCCCGAAACGGATAAGCCCGCCATCGGCAATTCTTACGATTATGTTCCCGGCGGAAGCGGAGGGACTCAGACAATCACGGTTCGTGCGCTGAACGGTGACGCGATTCTTTGCGCACGCGTCGGTGCGGATTCAAACGGTCAGCGGCTTCGCGCGCTTTATCGCGATATGGACGTTGACACGCGTTTCATTTTTATGGAACGGCGCTCGCTTACCGGACTTTCGTCCGTTCAAATCGTGCCGTCCGGTGAAAAACGCGTTATGACTTTCCTCGGAGCAAATACATATCTCTCACCGGTCGATGCAGAGGAGGCGTTTACCTCACTTCCGGACGTGGCGGTTATGCGTCTTGATATTCCCGAACGTACCGCTATTGCGGCATCGGAATTTGCGGCAAGAAAAGGGATACCGCTTGTTATAAGCGCTGCCGGTGCAGGCGCGGATTATCCGCTTTCCAAGCTGTACCCGTGTGAAATCTTCTGTCCGAACGAGCGAGAGCTTCAAATGTTTTCCGGAATTGCGCCGAGCTCAACGGAAAACTGCCTTCGCGCCGCAATACGTCTTTCTTCGATGGTAAAGGCGAAGTATTACGTTGTCAAAATGGGTGAGCGCGGAGCGTTCTTGTACGACGGAAAATATTACAATATCGTGCTTGCGACGAATAACAGCAAGGTGGATACATCCGGTTCGGGTGATATCTTTACATCTGCACTTGCGACAGAGTACGCGAGAAGCAAAAATATTATGCGTTCCGTAAAGTATGCAAATGTTGTGGCGGGAATGTCTGTTTCACGTCGCGGATTGCTTGAGTCTATCCCCTCAGAGGACGAGGTGAGCGATTATATTGCGGAGCGCGGAATAAAGCTTTAAGGAAACTAAAATTATGGCTGAATACAAACGGATTCTCGGCGTCGATTACGGCGATGCAAGAACGGGACTGGCGCTTTCGGACCTTTCCGGTATGCTTGCGTCCGGCATCGGCACCGTTAAGGCGACGGGAATGAGAAAAACGGCAGAAGCTGTTGCGGAAGCGGCGAAAAAGCACGCAGTTTCCGAGATCGTGCTCGGACTGCCCGTTAATATGAACGGAACCGAGGGACCACGCGCGGAAAAGGCTCGCGCTTTCGGCGAGATGCTTGAGGAACTGACGGGACTGAAAGTCACGCTTTTCGACGAAAGGCTCACCACGTCTGCGGCACATCAAATAATGAATCTGACGGACACGCGCGGAAAAAAGCGCAAGGGCACCGTCGATATGCTGTCCGCGGAGATAATCCTTCAGGACTACCTCGACAGCAAAAAAAGAACACCGCTTATATAAAAAAACACCGCTTTAAGCGGTGTTTTTTCTGTTCAGTCATTGTTTTCGTAATATACGTCGATCGCACGTCCGGACCAAGTGCAGCTTGACGAGTTTGCTCCGAAGTGATATTTCACGTGAGTTCCGAAAGTTGTGTAAAGCTGACTGTATCCGCTCGAAAACGAGACTGCGGATGCAATCAGGAACGGTTCGGTAGACAAGCATTTCCTGTACAGGTTGCTTGTTCCTTCAAACATATAATAGCACTGATCTTCCATCGTAAATTTGTACGACGAAGCGACCTTTCCGCCGGTTTCGAAGTTTATCGGTATCGAAGCGGCAAGACCGAATGCGCTGAGGCTGAAATCAAGCGAGATTGACGAAACGTTGGTGATATTGTCGCTCGTGACCTTGGGGGTCATATCAACGTAATAATCCATTTTGGGATATTTGTTTTCGAAAAACACCTTGCCGGCGCAAACAACGATTGCGTTTTTGTATTTGTTGTTATATATTCCGTCCGCTTCGGAGGAGGAGATAGCGTTTCCGGGAGTGATATATGCGGATGCGTGCAAGATATATCTGTCGCGATCTACAAGCTCATTTGCAACGAGAATGCTCGTGTAAACGCTTTTGTACTTGTATACCATAACGGGGTATACGTTTGAGGATACTGTATAATTTGCGATTGCGGAAGCATTACGCACTGTTTCGTCAACGATTCTTGTATTTGATGATGCCAATGTTGCGGGAACTCCGCTTATTTGCACTCTGCGGTTCAGCTCATCCTTGAGGTAATTGTCGAGCGCGGCTTCGGTCGTGTCGGCTTCGACGAATTTTTCGATTACTTCATCGCTTACGTCGGATTCATATATTACACTGACATAGGATTTGATTGTTCTGCCGTTTTCTTGGCTTATAATCGCGATGTATACGTTTTCTTTTTCGTCCGCTAAAGCAACATCGTCAGAATCATCCTCAACTGTTGTTACATTATCAAGGGAAATATCGGAAAACTGATCATTGGGGAGGTATTTTTCGGTTGCTTCGTCATATACGGAATCAAGCTCGTTTTTCCAAGCGGAGCCTTCCTTTTCTACGGATATTGAGCCGTAAAGTCTTTCGTTGATCGCATCAACATCGAGATTTGAGCCGTACACGACTGTTATGCCATCAAGAGAAGTTCTTGAACGAAGAAATTCCGATTCGGACATAAACACGGCACTTTCGTATGTTGTGTTGCTTACATCCATGGAAAGGGTGATTTCTTCCTCGGCTTTGAGGGCGGGAGTTAAGTTTTCGGTACCGTTTTCTTCAATGTCTGCGGCGAAAACGGCGGAGGGAATCAGGATGGAACAAACTAAGAGAAGCGAAAGCAAGATGGTCCTTGGGCGTTTCATGATGACTCTCCTTTGAAAATATAATATTAGGAAGATTGTCTCCCTACTGTAATTATATAGAATTATTTTCAAAGCGTCAAGGGGAAATGCTGTATTTACAAATATTTTTTACTTAAAAGTAATGCCGAAAGCAGCCGAGGCTAAAGCAAAAAAACTCTCCGCTTTGAAAAAGCGGAGAGTTTTTACATGAAAATTACTTTGCAAGAACTTTTTTGAGCTGTACGAAGCGCGGGAGACCGTCTTCCTTAACCATGCCCGTTTCGCCCTGAATGAGGGGGAGGCAGTAGTCAATGAAGTCTTTGGTTACACCGTTGCCTTCGGCGT
>CAZPJU010000098.1:0-3727 GCA_964586965.1 uncultured Lachnospiraceae bacterium
AAATGAAACTCATTATCAGCTTTTCCGGTCGCTCAAATGGCAACTGCGATCAGATCGCATCGTTTATTGCAACGCCTGAGGACGGTATCGTTCATTTCCGTGCATTAAATATCCACTCGTGCACTAATTGTGATTACGAATGCTTTGACGGAGAATGTAAATACAGAAATGACGATCTCTATGAGCTGTATGAAAGTATGCTGCGCTATGACAAGGTGATTTTGATCGTTCCGATGTATTGCGGGAATCCGTCATCGCTTTATTTTGTTTTCAACGAGCGTTGCCAAGACTATTTTATGCACAATGATACCTATGAGGCGATTCTGCAAAAGCTGTATATCATCGGCGTTTACGGCAAGCGGGAAACGAATCCGGATTTTATTCCGTGCCTTGAAAAATGGTTTGCCGATTCACCGTATAAAAAACGTGTATTGGAGATTGAACGGCATTTGTACGGGCAAAAATTGAATGATAATATTCTCGCCGCTGAAGAAGTGCAAAAGCGGATATTAGCTTTTTTGTGTGCGTGACATAAAGGAATCGAATAATGAAATTTGAATTTCTTTTTATATAAAAAACGAGTCGTTTTTTGATCAAAACGGCTCGTTTTTTGTTGTTTATTCTTCGTTTTCGAAAGCTTCCTGCTGCTCGTACATAAGCATAAGGCTTTCCTCAAGCTCGGTTTTCCTTGCGTCAAGCTCCGCGGCACGAACGTAATCCGTTGCGGCGGCACCGAAAAGCTCCGCGTCGATAGCCTCAATTTCATCCTCGGCGGCTTTGATGTCTGCGGCAAGCTTTTCTGCTGCACGCTGACGTTTGCGCTTTTCGGCGGCTTCCTTTTTAGAGGCGAGATACTTCTCCTTGCCGGATGAAACCTCCGTTTGTGAAGCTTTCTCAACCGAGGACGACGGCGAATTCTGACAGTGTGCGATATAGTCCGAATATCCGCCCTCCCAAACCTTTGAGCCTACCTTTTCAAGCGGTAAAATGCGTGTTGCAAGCTTGTCTATAAAATATCTGTCGTGCGAAACGGCAATTATGGTTCCGTCAAAGCCGGAAAGCGCATCTTCGAGAGCCTCACGAGACTGAATATCGAGATGGTTCGTCGGCTCGTCGAGTATCAAAAGATTTACGCGCGACAAAATGAGCTTGCAGAATGTGAGTCGCGCGCGCTCACCGCCGGACAAAACCGAGATCGGCTTTTCAATGTCGTCGCCGACGAAAAGGAAGCGAGCAAGTGCGTTGCGGACTTCGGTTTGTGTCAGTGACGGATATTCGCCCCATAATTCCTCGATTACGGTGTTTCTTTCGTCGAGATTTTGGTTTTCCTGATCGTAATATCCGATCTCAACGTTATATCCGTACTCTATAATTCCGTCGAGCGCATCTACGGAACCTGTCAAAAGCTTGATAAGCGTTGATTTTCCGCATCCGTTCGCGCCGCTTATGAACAGCCTGTCAAGGCGTTTTACATAAAACGAAAGCTCGCGGAACAGGAGATTTTCACCGTATGCCATCGTCAAACCGCGCACGTCGAGAACGTCGTTGCCGCTGCGTTCTGACACTTCAAGGCTGAATCTTATCGACTTCGGCAAGGCATCCGGTTTGTCAACAAACTTCATGTGCTCAAGATATTTCTCACGGCTGCGTATAGTGACGAAGTTATGCTCCTGTCCCCATCTGCGCTGTTGCTCGATAAAATCAAGCTGGCGTTTAATCTCTTTCTGTTGCAATGCGTAGTGCTTTGCGGCAATCTCTCGATCGTGACGCTTTTGTTCGGCGTAGCCGGAGTAGGAAGCGTTGTAAAGCTTGGAGCGTTTGTGTTCGATTTCGAGTATCTTGTTTGTTACCTTGTCAAGAAAATATCTGTCGTGCGAAACGACCATAACCGTTTTTTTGTAGCCGGCAAGGAAATTTTCAAGCCAAGAAAGCGAATCAATGTCAAGATGGTTTGTCGGCTCGTCCAAAATGAGCACATCCGGTTCTGACAAAAGCAGGCGCACGAGCGCGAGACGCGTTCTTTGACCGCCGGAAAGTACAGACGGCGAAAGCGCATGGTAGCTTTCATCAAAGCCCAGACGCGACAAAATCGACACACAGCGAGACTTGTAGTAAAGACCGCCGTTTTCGGTGTAAAACTTGTTTACGGAATCGTGCTCTTTCAATGCTCTGTCGTATTCGACGGATTCCGGGTCAAGCGTTGGCATGGTGCGCTCAAGCTCGTAAAGCTTTGATTCCGCTTCGCAAAGCTTCGGAAATGCGCCGTACATTTGAGAAAGTACAGTGTCTCCGTAACCCGTAACGGAATTAAAGACTTCGTTTTGACGAAGTATGCCGACGGTTTTTCCTTTTGCGAGGAATACATTTCCCGAATCCGGAGATATCTCGCCCGTTATAACGGAAAGAAGCGTCGTTTTTCCGCTTCCGTTTACTCCTACGATTCCGAGACGATCTCCTTCGTTTATCGAAAACGAAATATTTTCTATAATAGTGTTTACGCCGATGGAATAGTGAATTGAATCGACAGTTAAAATAGTCATAACGATAAAAATATTGCTTTCGTAAATTTTACGTAAAAAGGGAGGATATCTGTGTAGGATGCCCTCCCTTAACCTTTGATTTTATTTTGTTTCGCCGTTTTTTACGGTATTGATGTCAAGTAGCTTGGCTTTAAGCTCAGCTTCAATCTTAATGAGCTCGGCTTCGGAAGCGCGACGTTTTGCGCGTCCGTCGTCCTGGATTCTTACAACTTCTTCAAGTGTGGAAACGAGTTGTGCGTTCGTGTGCTTGATAGTTTCCATGTCAACGATTCCGCGCTCGGATTCCTTAGCAACTTCGATTGTGCTTGTTTTGAGCGCGTCTGCGTTTTTCTTGAGAAGCGCATTTGTAACTTCGGATACTTCGCGCTGAGCCTCCATTGCCTGACTTGCGTGAGTGAGTCCCATTGCGATAACCATCTGGCTTTTCCAAAGCGGAATCGTGTTGACGAGAGTGGACTGAATTTTTTCAACCATCATCGTGTCGCTGTTTTGAATCAAACGAATCTGCGGCGCCATCTGGATAGAGATCATGCGAGTGAGTTCAAGGTCGTAAAGCTTCTTTTCGAATCTTTCGCAAAGATCCGAATAGTCTCTTGCTGCCTGTGCATCTTCGGCAAGACCTGATGCCTCTGCCTTAGCCAAAAGCTCCTTAAGTGTCGTTTCGCGTTCTTTTTGGAGACGCTTTTTGCCCGCGATGATGTACATTGTAAGCTCTTTTTGATATGTGAGATTTACGGCGTAAAGCTGATCGAGCGTTGCGATGTCCTTGAGAAGCTGAATTTGATGATCTTTTAATGCGCCGCAAATTTTGTCAACATTCGTTTCTGCTTTGTCATACTTGGCTTTAAGTGAGGCGAGTTTATTTGTAGTGCGCTTGAAAAGGCCTTTGAATCCCTTTACTTCTTCGTCGATAGAAAGTCCGTTGAGTTCAACAACAAGATCGGAAATCATTCCTCCGACCTCACCGAGATCCTTTGTGCGAACTTTTTCCAGCGCCGAATCGGAGAACTGTGATACCTTTGTCTGTGCGGGAGCACCGTACTGCATTACAATGGCGCTATCGGTTATGTCGATCTTTTCGGAAAATTCGTCAACTATTTTTTTTTCTTCTTCGGTGAGCATACTGTCATCTATCTGCTCCGGCTGTGCAACAGCCGGTTCCTCAGAGAGGGACGGTATGGCCGGGG
>CAZPJU010000099.1:0-3615 GCA_964586965.1 uncultured Lachnospiraceae bacterium
GTAAAGTTCCTTGTAATTGCCGTCATCGGCAATGGAAGCGATAACGCTGTGAATGTCGTAACCGCCATCCTTGATGTATGAAACATCAACTGTTCCGTTTGCGTTCTTTTCGTAACGAACGGTACCCTCGCAGTTGTTTGCGGGAAGAACTGAAAGGAGAAGCTTAGCTTCGATGATTGCGCTGATCTCGTCTGCAACTGTGATTGCAGGAACGGAAGCGTTGTTCTTTGTAACGTAGAACTTACCGTCAAGCTCGGAAAGAACTGTTACGTCAAACATGGATGCGATAACAGCGGCTGAGCCTGCACAAGTGCCGGCGATAACAGCGATCTGCGGAATAACTCCGGACGCCTTGGATACGGAGGACATAACCTTACCGTAGCCGGAAAGAGCTGCTGTACCTTCAAGAACAAATGCGCCATTGCTGTCGAAGATGCCGACAACGGGAGCACCGTTGGCAATTGCCATATCGTAAAGCGCGCAGATCTTCTTTGCGTGAGCTTCACCAACTGCGCCCTTGCTGCGGAAATGATCCTCTGCAAATGCGTAAACGAGGGAGCCGTTAACAGAGCCGTAACCTGTGATGACTGCCTCAAAATCGTCCGATTCGATAGCATCGGGATCGAATTCGGTGGCGCGGCGCTTGATATATGCGCCGGTTTCAACAAATGTGCCTTCGTCAAAGAGCGCGGTTATACGAGCTCTTGCCGTGAGGCGCTTTCCTGCGAGAGCTTCGGTTTCGTTTTTGCCGTCGAGCTCACGGAGAAAGTCCTTGATCGCAGCGGTCGTTTTCTGCTGTGCACGCTTGAGCGCTTCTGCGACTGCTTCGAAATCTTTTTTCTGCATATAAAAACCTCCGGTTGATATATAGATAAATCGAGGAAGAAAAGTGAATTGGGCAATTCATTCGTCCCCATTTTAACCCATTATAATTTATTATAGCCAAAACACGAATTTTTGCAATAGAAAAGCTGAAGTTTTTTTTGCTTTCCTTTGAAATTCGTCAAAATATATAAAAGAAAAAAGCCCTTGTGAACACAAAATATATTATTATTAGTTGTGAATGTTAACTAAGTGTTGTGCTTTAACGAAAAAGCCTCCGTGATTGATACGCGGAGGCAAGAAAAGTGCTGTATTATTGTTTTTTTACGGTGTTTTTCAGATGAGAGGCATCGTATGCGCTTTTGTAATCGTCGGTTTTTAGAGCCGAAGTTTCAAGATCGTCCGCGATCATGTATGTAAGTGCCGGAGGAGTTGAAGATGATATGCGAGACTTGGCAAGTTTGAGAATGTTGACTGCGTTCGCATAATTTCCTGCGGACATTTCCGATCTTGCCGAAATGTGCAGTCCGTAAAGACTGTTCAAAGCAAGCTCGTCCTCATCGGCGCATGAAGTGACGTTTGAAAGAAGAAACATATAATAATTTGCCGCCATTGCTTTGTATGACGGAAGCATATCGGATGGGAATGTTTCAAGTCCGGTATCAAATGATACGTTTTGAAGCTTTAAAATGGACATTACATTATTGTAAAGTGTGTCCGTTATATCAGCCGCGGATTCGCAT
Source organism: uncultured Lachnospiraceae bacterium (assembly GCA_964586965.1). Classification (GTDB taxonomy): domain Bacteria; phylum Bacillota; class Clostridia; order Oscillospirales; family CAG-272; genus DTU064. Next base: position 1,566 of record CAZPJU010000099.1, read on the forward strand.
TGTTCCTTTGCCAAAAGAAGCGATTCGCGCGCGCTTTTATACTTCATTTGCATAAGATCTGATACGGCAATGTTAAGATAGCATTGAGCGAGTATGTTTCCTGCTTCGGAAGCGGGAAGCGCAGAACCTGCCGAAATGCATTTTTCGTATTCGCCCTCGTTATAGTAGGAGCAAAGAGTACTTTCGATCTCACTTTGAGTTTTTTCGGATTCATCAAAAAAATATGCAGGTGATACGTCGAGCCGTTGAGCAATATACAAAAGCGATCCGATTGAAGGATATGCCGCACCGTTTTCTATCCGGGACAACATATTACGTGTAATTTCTTCGCCTGCGAGCTCTTTTTGAGTAAGTCCGCGTTGAATACGCAAAGAGCGAATTTTTTTACCTATGTTCATTTAGTTTTCAGATTTTTCTTCTTTGTCGTCGAACAATTCGGGAAGATCGTCGATTTCTGCTGCAGCTGAAAGCTTTTTCGTAAATTCTTCGGTAAGACGCTTCAGATCCGCAACAGCAGATGATCTGAGTTCACGCGCTTTTTCCCTTGCATCGGAAATGATTTTTTCGGCAGTTTCGTCAGCTTCGCGCTTTGTCGCGGCAGCATCAGCAGTTGCATTTGCAATGATCTCACCGAGAAGATTACTTATTTCGTCGTAACGTTTGGATTTTTGAAGCAATTCGCTGTCTTCGGATTTTACGACGGTATCGCTTTCCTTACCGATTTCTTCTGCGAGTTTCGCGCGGAATGCGGCGATGATAGCCTCATCTTCGCGCAGTTTATCCTCTGCGGCTTGTTTTTCGCAAAGCAATTTTTTGTTTTCCACTTCGAGAATTTCGAGCCTTTTTTCGTATTCTTTTTTTTGAAGCTCCATTTTTCTGCTTATATGAAGTGCGTATTCATCGACTTCCGCTTTGTTGTATCCGCCGATCGCTGATTTGAAAAGATTAGATGACACGTTGTTTTCTCCGTTGTTAATGTAAATTTGATTTACCCACATACTATATAATAGCACCCTTCGACAGAAAAATCAACAATTTATATCACGTAAAAAATAATTATTCTTGAAAACACTCCTTTACCGTGATATAATCTATAATGTCGTTCTGTTGCGGCATTAAATGATTTGAAAATTAACGGAGGTTAATCTTATGGATTATAAATATCTTGCGGAGTTGCTTTTTCCGGATGTGACAATGACACCTGACGAACTTGAGGCGAAATATCCGGAAAGAAAGCTTCCCGAAGGAGCAAAAGTGACAAGATTTGCTCCCAGTCCCACAGGCTATGTTCACCTCGGCGGAGTATATCAAACAATGGTCGGAGAAAGACTTGCTCATCAGTCCGGTGGTGTTTTTTATCTCAGAATCGAGGATACCGACTCAAAGAGAGAGATTCCCGGCGCCGCCGAAAATCTTATAAAAACGCTTTCAAGATACGGGATCAATTTTGATGAGGGCGCAACCGTTGACGAAAACGGAACTATCGAAGATAACGGAATATACGGTCCGTACAAGCAAAGCGAACGTGCGGGCATTTATCACGTATTTGCCAAGAAGCTTGTTTCGGAAGGAAAAGCATACCCTTGTTTCACAACCGATGAGGAGCTTGCGGAGCTTGAAGCTACCGACGTAAAGGCGAAGATCAAGTCCAAGGAATGGTCGGATGAAGCAAGAGCGGAGCAGAAAGCAGCTATGCTCAAAATGCGTGAATTTACGATTGAGGAAGTCGAAGAAAATCTCAAAGCGGGCAACAAATTCGTGCTTAGAATCCTTGCGGACGGCGATCCCGACAAAAAAACGCCTTTTACCGATCTTGTAAAAGGTAAACTCGAAATCCCCGAAAACGATGAGGATTTCGTCCTTCTCAAGAGCGACGGCATACCGACGTATCACTTTGCGCACGCAGTTGACGATCATCTTATGCGCACAACACATGTCATTCGCGGCGAAGAATGGCTACCGAGCGTTGCAAAGCATATTATGTTGTTCCGTTACCTCGGATTTAAGCTTCCGAAGTACCTTCATACGGCGCAGATCATGCATCTTGACG
>CAZPJU010000100.1:0-3588 GCA_964586965.1 uncultured Lachnospiraceae bacterium
GCGCTTACGTCAAGAATATACTCGGCGTCTCTGTAAAGGAACTTATATGTTGCTGTGGTATCAATACCCAAGAAGCCGATTGCTTCGGGATAATTAAACGTATACTTTACATCACCGTAATCGGGCGCATCCTCTGTTGCAAGTCCCGTGATTGTAACGGTATCGGGAACGGGAGTCCATTCGCCGTCAAGGTCAGTATACGGATAGATTTTTGCGAAGAAGTTATATGTAACTATATCGTAATTATAGAGTTCTTTTCTCGTATTGATCGGTCCGCGAACACCGTCCCATGTATCGGACGCATTGGACTCGTTCATTACGTTGAACCAAATTGCGGAAACAGTTGCGAAGAACTCATCGGAATTCGAGATCGCATAGGAATCGGGCCACAGACCTGCAGCAACCGCGTGACGGTAAACCATCTGGAACTCATTTGCGAGGCTCTGATCTGCCATCATATCAATACCTGCGATTTTTACACCGTGCGCGAATTCATGTACAAGGATGGACTCGTTAACATAAGCGGTAGTATATGATTTATCGGGAGTTGTATCAGCGCGCCAATGCCATACATTGGACTCTGTGATACTGCTTGTTATGCCGCCGAATCCCTCTACATAAAGCATGGATTCGTCGTATCCGCCTCTGTGTTCGGGGATGTAGTATGCGTGTTCGCCCTTGCCGAATACTGCAAGTTTAGCACCGCTCTTTACCATCTGTTCCGCAATTTCGGGAGTTTTCGAGAGCAATGTGTCGACAATCTCAGCCGCACGCTTAACCGTTTCTTCGCCCTGGATCAGATTTCTGCTTCCGTATACGGGAACTCCGCTTTCGGAAACATACTCATACAGATAATAAGGTTCGTAGGGGACATCGTAAACAACACCGTCATATTCGAGCTTTACGTCAGCGCCGTCCTCAATCGGCTCAGCGAGCTGAAGTGTGAGCAAATTATCGAAGAAAATCGCTCCGCCGTAGCCGTAATCGAGATTAAAAGAAAGTCTGTCGCTTCCGTCGGCGGTTACTGCGAACTTCAGTGCTCTCGGATCACTGCCGGAATATGATTTCGAGTAAATCACTTCGATATCCGTGCCGTTGATTCTGCGCACGGACTCTACATAATTTTCCTTTTCGTTCTGATCATCGGGATCTGTGTTCGTCGAATCGTCCGGTACATCTGAACTTGAGGAGCCTGAGTCGGAGGGATCATCGTTTCCGCACGCGGAAAACGGGATCATGACGAGCAGCATTGCAAGAAGCAACACCATGGCTTTTAATGTTTTTTTCATTACTATGTCTCCTTCCATAGCACAATGTTGATATACCAACTTGTCAAAATTCGCACAAGGCGTATGGCAAGTTTGATATTTAACATATTATATCAAGTCGTTCATCGTTTTTCAATACTTCATTCAAACTTTTTCGACGAATTGTTTATTTTTTCGTTTTCCTAAATACAAATATTTGTTAAACTCCGCTCCCATAAGGAAAATATACATTATCATATAAATCCAGATCATAAGTATCATAATTACGCTCAAACTACCGTAAATTGCAGGCATCGAAGAAAATTCAGCCGTAAAAAGGGAAAAAATATACGAATAAGCCAACCAACCGACCGCCGCAAGTGCCGCCCCCGGCAAGTGCTTATGGTACGATGACATTCCGGCGGATGACGGAGTAAACGCGCGCAAGACAAAAGCAAACACCAATATTAGAATAACGGTAAAAATGATCGGAAACAGCATAACTGTCATACTGACGATCCCGTGGATAGACGGGATAAGCTTTGCGAGAAGATTTACAAGCGCATCACCGAATACGAAAAACACAAGGATAGCGATGATAAGAACCACAAAGACGACCGTAAAGATCAGTCCGGTCAGAGATTCGCGAATAAACGAGTCCGCGGATTCTCCGTAAACGGATCTGACACCGCGACGCGCGGCACGTACCCCCTTTGATGCACTCCAAAGCGTTGCAACGGCGGAGAAAGACAGGCTCATCGGACGTTTGACAATAGCAAGCACGGCTACTTCAAGATATTCTCCGATCACGCCAGGAATGTATGTCGCAATAAGTGACAGATAATAGTCAACATTACCGTCAACAATGTATCCGGCGACAGTTACCGTCAGCATCAAAAACGGCACTGCCGAAAGTATGATAAAAAACGCCGTTTCAGCGGCATAAACTCCGACACGGTCGATCCTAATCATTTTTGTAATATCAGATATTCTTTTTTTCAGTCTGCCGAACGGAACTATAAACGCTCGCTTCATGGCTGTCTCCTTTTGGCTTATATTTTGTCAAATAATATGCATTTTCGACTATTTTATGCATTTGTATATACAAGCGCCGTGAATGATATGCGTTTGCATAACATCCAGGCGAATCAAAAAACGCGCAAAAAAGTTCGTCTCAAGCATAAATATCTCCTATTCACGGCGTTTTCTAAACAATTTGTTAACAAATTCGCTGTAAAATAAGGTATAATATCATTATATATAAATTATATTATTTGAATGTGGATGAAAAATATGAAAAACAAAAAACTTGTATATATCATACTTTTGTTCGTCGCGATAACCTCAGCGCTTGCACTTACTGCCGTCAGAACGATAGCGTTAATTGAAGAATTCGACGCTTCAATCGGATATTACGCGCACGATGCGGTATTCCCTTCCGTTTTCACTTGGGGTGCCGTAGCCGCAGTTATCGTAATTTTTATTGTCACTTTTATTATAAGACGTGCGCTCGACTCTGTCAATCAGGACTCTGATTCGGGAGCGATAATTTTTTCAGCCGCTTTAATGGCGTTCATGATAATAGCCGTTTTAATTTCGGACATCTTTGCACTTGACGGAATTCCGGGAACATTCACTCTGCTCACTATGATCTTCGCCTTTCCCGCCGCACTCTATCCGCTCGTCGGAGTTGCACTTCCAATCAAATCAAAGAACGGCAAGATAATTCTTTCCGCATTTTTGATGCTTTGGCTTTTTGCCGTTACCCTGAACATTTATTTCGCAGACGGAGTTGCGATCAACAATCCGAACAGAGCGCTTGAACTCAGCGCGTTTGCGTGTTACTTATTTTTCTTCGTCAACGAATGCAGATACAACGTCGGCACCGCCAAGGGGTGGAGTTACATTGCATTCGGTCTTTCTTCCGTTGTGATAGGCGGCATTTACAGTCTGCCGAATATCGTTTTAGCGCTGATGAAGCTTTATCCGGACACTCTCGATTTTACATTTGAACTTGTCATTTGCGTTATTTGGGTCTATATTCTTATGCGTATGTGTGTTCATGCGGCAGATCTCGATGAGGACAATGACGAAAACGAAGAAAATGAAACCGCCAACACCGAATCCGATAATGATCCGGAATTAACAGAATCTACCCCACCCGAAGAAATACAAGAATAAAACAAGTATGAAATTTTATTTCAGCAAGGAGATATAACGTTATGTCAGAAAACAATCCTTTCAACACCGACTCCCCCACATTAACTCTCGGCGCATCGGAAAGCGCCCCGGCCATACCGTCCCTCTCTGAGGAACCGGCTGTTGCACAGCCGGAGCAGAT
>CAZPJU010000101.1:0-3519 GCA_964586965.1 uncultured Lachnospiraceae bacterium
TGCATCAGCCGCTCGTAACTCCCGAAAAAGTGCGCGCCGACGTACTGTTTCGCGAGCTTCAAAAATCAAAAATACATATTGCCATCGTCCTTGACGAGTACGGCGGAACAAGCGGTCTTGTAACTATGGAGGATCTGCTTGAGGAGATATTCGGCAATATTTACGACGAATTCGACGAACACGAGCCTCTTGACATACAACAGCTCAATGACAACCTGTGGAGAGTTGCGGGATCTGTTGATCTTGAAACGCTCGCAGACACGATAGGCTGCACTTTCGACGATGAAGTCTATGAGGACTACGACACGCTCGGCGGTCTTGTCTTCTCCGCATTGTCTTTAATTCCCGACGACGGCGAAACTCCGCACGTTTCCGCATTCGGACTTGACATCAATGTTGAAGTTTTCGCCGAAAAACGCGTTGAATGGGCAACGGTATCCGTCATCAAGGATGCCGAATCGGACGATGAGGACGTCGACGGCGCAAAAAATCAAGCTTAATAAAAAAACCACACAAAAACGCTCGAACAGCCAAAGCTGTACGAGCGTTTGTTTTTTTATTTGACATCAAGCGGTTTATGCTACGTTTGCGTTTTCCGGTTTGCAATACTTACCGAAAAGATACGGTATTCCGTACATCGCGCCCCAAACGATCGCAATCAAAAACGGAATCACAACTATATAAAGCGGATCTCCGAGTTTAGATGCGAAAAACGCGATCGGATTTCCTTCTCCGCCGCCGTTGAGAAACATAAAGTCCGTATCGAATATCTTATTGAAGATATAAACGAATACAACAACGGGTATCGCATAGGGTAACGACTTCCAAAGACGCTTAAATTGCGGCTTGAATCCGCCGACAAGAAGCAGGAACGGGAACATAAACAGCCACAGGTGCACCATGAAGCTGTAAATATGCGAAAATGATGTGATCGGCATTGCGGTCCACGAAGGGAACAGCAGCGCCGCAAGTGCCCCCGGCATACATACGGCATACAAATACTCCGCAAGCACATCCGTTGGATGCAACACATACGCAAGAATGATAAAAATATTGATACCGCAAAGGTGCAGCGGAAGCGCACCAACCGTAAAATTGCCGCCGATTGCAAAAATCACGTCGCGGACAATTTCGCCGATAAATATAGTCAGCGCCAATCCCATGAGTATCCGCGATCTTTGCCTTTCGTTTGTTCGTTTATACCATACGGAAACAGCCGCAAGCATCGCCGCAAGGAAAATAAGCCATCCTATATGAAGCGGGCCGTATGCATCAAATCCGAGTCCTTCGGGGATGGACTCCGTTGTTTCAAAAAAATATGCCACAATCACACAACCTTTCGTTTTTCAAGCACTGCCTGTAATTGTAGCACATTTTCATTTAATTTGAAAGAAAAATTTCCTTAAGAATCATTTAAGAATGAAGTTTTCCGTGTGTCGTCGGCTCAATGACACGATCTAACCTGTACACAAGGTAATCTTTATCCGTTTTTGAGGCAATCGCACCTATTATCGGCTTATTCAGCGACGGTTTGACCATATACTCAAACGAATCGAGTATCAGCTTACGTCCGGGAAACTCGCTCCACTTAACTGTTATACTTCCGTTTTTTTCGAAGAAAATTTTGATTCTACGCTCCGACGATATCTCAAGGCAAGCAATTCTGAGCTTCAAAACGGGGATTCCGTCCTCATTTTCGCACATCTCTCCCGATGACGCAAGCTTATACTCCTCGCCTCCGAGCTTGTGATCGAAAAATTCCGATCTGCCGAAACCGACCGGCACTCGCTCTGTTCGTTTTTTCGTATCGAAAACAACGAAAAATCTGTCGTTTCTGCGATCGTATTCGAAACCGATCCCGTTCACTCCAACCTCATATATATTCTGCATTACTTGCGGGACGATCGGCATAATGCTGACATTTTCCGCATCCATTTTATATGACACTCCGCCAAGCATTTGACAGAATTCGGGGACGCTTGATGTTTTGCTCCGCTTGAACGACAAAAATTTCCCTATGATCGGAACAGTGTCGTTTTCCGGCACACAATATTCGCCGTTTTCGGCGCAAACATTCGAAAGCTCTCTTTGTCCGCGCGCATCTTTCGGAAGCGCATGATCGAAGAAATGCGTTTTGTCGAGCAAAAATTCTTCTGCGATATCAGTCATCGGACAATTTTGAAAAAGCGCATCAACGCCGCCCGTTGTCACAAGCGTGACACCGATATCGGGACAAACAATCACATTTTGACCGAAAAGTCCGTTACAAACCGTCCACCCCTTGCGTGCGCCGCACCATGCTTGCATTCCGTAGCCGTATTTTCCCATTGCCTCCGGGGTATCCGTCGTTTTGGTGCCGAGCTTTTTGATCCTTGACGACGAAACGATTTGTTTTTCGTTCCATTTACCGTTGTTTCGGATGAGTTCGCCTATCTTCGCCATATCCTCCGGCATAAGATAAAGTCCCCATCCGCCCTTAACAATTCCGTGCGGACATTTTTCCCAATGATACGTACTTATTTCAAGCGGACGAAACAGTTTTTCATCAAGATAATCCGTCATCGGCTTTCCTGTCAACGCCGTTACGATTGCGGACAGAACATACGAATTCATACTGTTATATGCGAATTCGGTTCCCGGCTCAAACTTTACCGTCGCTTCAAAGTAACCTTTTAACCAATCTTCATCCGTTACGGATCCCGTTTCGGCAAACGATACTCCCGATGTCATTGTTAAAAGGTGCCGCACGGTGAGATTTTTATGCTTTGAAAACGGCAACGTCTTTACATCGGAAAGTAAATCCATAACAAGCGAATCTTCGGACAGCTTTCCCTCATCCATCAGCATCATAACGGCGAGCGCCGTCAAAGTTTTACACATGGAATGTGTTACGTGCCATATATTCGACGAGTACGGCTTATACGACATCTCCGCGATTACCTTACCGTGACGCAGAAGCATAATGGTATGAAGATTCGCATCCGCCGCCGTCAGGCTGCGAAAAAATTCCGCAACATCTATGCTTTTGACACCTTCGGCTTCCGGAGTTGAACGCGGAAGCGGTTTGACCAAATCTTTTTTCCCTACGGGAAACGCTGCTTTATACGCATTTGACTTTACAAATTGAGTTTTTCCCGGACGAAGTGCAAAAAGATCATACAGCACTTCGATCGTTCGTTTTTGCTGAATTATTTCCATTTTCGTCCATTCCTTTCTTCTATCGCAATCATATTTTAACATACAAAAAAGCCGCATTGTGCCAATAAATGTAAACATTTTTGACGAATACGGCTTTATTTTATTCTTCGCTCAATTTTTCAAGCGCTTTTTTCATTCCGTCCGGCAGATCGCACTCAAAGGTAACAAATTCTCCGGTGCGCGGATGGCGGAACGAAAGCTTTTTCGCGTGCAAAGCCTGACCGTCAAGAAGCGCGGCGTTGGCGCGCTCAAAGCGCGTGCGTCCGCCGCCGTAGGTTTCGTCCCCCGCGACGGGATGCGACAAATACGCCATATGCACTC
>CAZPJU010000102.1:0-3412 GCA_964586965.1 uncultured Lachnospiraceae bacterium
TCCGCGCTTGCCTCCGTCAATGAAACGTATTACAACGCCGCAAAGGTTGACGGCACATCAAAAGCTCGCATTTTCTTCAGAATAACGATTCCCATGATCTCTCCGACGCTTTTCTATTTGATAATTACCGGCTTTATAGGCGCATTCAAGGCATACAGCGACGCTGTCGCGCTTTTCGGAACAAGTTTGAATGCCGCGGAAATGAACACAATCGTCGGTTACGTTTACGATATGCTTTACGGAAACAGCGGTGGCTACCCTTCATACGCGTCTGCGGCTGCAATCATACTCTTTGCCATCGTTCTGACTATCACGACAATAAATCTGCTTATCAGCCGTAAGCACGTTCATTATTAAGGAGTGCAAAATGACAAATCATTACGATTTTGAAAAGCTTGAGCGACGTTCAAAGCAAAGAAAGCTCACGCTGAAAGCGATAATATATTTCTTTCTCGCACTTTGGGCTGTTGCGGTGCTGTTCCCTTTTTATTGGATGATTTTGACTTCCGTAAAAGACTACGGAGCATACAACAGCGAATATATTCCGAAGCTCTTTACTCTGTCACCGACACTCGAAAATTACAAAAACGCCTTTGCATCCGTGCCGTTGGCAGACTACATTCTAAACACCGTGATCTTCACTGTAATCACAACTGCACTAATGCTTGTCGTAACAGTGCTTGCCGCTTTCGCTTTCGCAAGACTGAACTTCAAGGGACGAGATCTTGCTTTTACGATTTTTCTTTCGATGATGATGATTCCGAGCGAACTCGTTGTTATAACAAACTATGTCACCATCACCGATCTGAATATGAAAAACTCCTTTGCGGGACTTATTCTCCCGTCTGTAACCGCTGTTTTTTATATTTACCTGCTCAAGGAAAATTTCGCGCAAGTTCCCGATGAACTTTATTACGCAGCTAAAGCGGACGGCTGCGGCAACTTCAAATACCTATGCCGTATACTGCTTCCGATCTGCCGTCCCACCGTTGTAACGATCACCATACTTAAAGTTATCGAATGTTGGAACAGCTACGTTTGGCCGCGTCTTATCACGGATGATCAAAAATATTTTCTCGTGTCAAACGGTATCCAGGAAATCCGCGAAAACGGATTCGGCAGAGAAAACATCCCCGCTATGATGGCGGCTGTTGTCATCATTTCAGTACCGCTGATCGTGTTGTTTCTTATTTTCAGAAACAAGATCATGGAAGGAGTCGCAAGGGGAGGTACAAAAGGATGAAAAAACGCGTTTTCAGTTTGCTTCTTGCGTTTATTTTGGCAATTCCGGCACTCTGCTCCTGCCACGGCGCGCGCTCGTCTCCCGAATTTGAAATGCCCGATGAATTTGATTCCGAAACCGAATATGAAATAACATTTTGGGCAAAAAACGACACAAATATGACTCAAGTCGAAATATATCACCGTGCGATAGAGGGATTCGAAGCGCTTTACCCCAATGTGAAAGTGAATCTGCGTCTGTATACGGACTATTCTAAAATATACAACGACGTCATCACAAATATTTCAACAAACACCACCCCAAACGTCTGCATAACATACCCCGATCACATCGCAACGTACATGACAGGTCAAAACATCGTTCTTCCGCTTGATGAGCTAATGAAGAACGAAAAATACGGTCTCGGCGGCAGTGAGCTTCGCTTTGATGCTCCGAGCGCAGACGAGATCGTTCCTCAATTTCTTTCGGAGGGCGTAATAAACGGTACGCAATACGCGCTTCCCTTTATGCGCTCGACGGAGGCTTGCTACGTAAACAAAACTTACGTTGAAGCTCTCGGCTTTGAGCTTCCCGAAACGCTTACGTGGGACTTTGTTTGGGAGGTTTCGGATGCCGCCACGAATAAAAACGAGGACGGAACTTACGCCGTCAACGGTCAAAACGTAATGATTCCGTTCATTTATAAATCGACCGACAACATGATGATACAAATGCTTCGCCAGCTCGGAGGCGATTACTCAACGGACGAGGGCGACATTCTCATATTCAACGAACAAACAAAAGAGATTCTCTCTACCATTGCGGAGCACGCCGAAAAGGGCTCGTTTTCAACCTTTAAGATTTCAAGCTACCCCGCGAACTTCCTTAACGCAGGTCAGTGCATCTTCGCGATAGATTCCACCGCCGGCGCAACCTGGATGGGAAGCGACGCGCCTCTCATCGACATCAGCGAAGATAATCTTGTCGAGTTTGAAACCGTCGTTATGGAAATCCCGCAATTTGACACGAAAAATCCGCAAATGATCTCGCAAGGTCCCTCCGTCTGTATTTTCAATAAGGACAATCCGCAGGAAGTGCTTGCAAGCTGGCTTTTCGCGCAGTATTTGCTGACAAATGACGTACAAATAGCATATTCTCAAACGGAGGGCTATGCGCCTGTAACATCAAAGGCTCAATCATCGGCGGAATACACCGATTATCTCTCGCGAAGCGGTGAGGACAACGAACTTTATTACAGCATAAAGCTCGATGCCACACGTTTACTGCTCGACAACATTGAAAATACGTTTGTAACGCCCGTATTTAACGGTTCTGCTTCGCTAAGAAGCGCCGCAGGTCAACTTATCGAGGACGTAACAAAAGCCGTCAGCAGAGGAAAAACAGTCGATGAGAGCTTCATGACGGAATTGTTTGATAATATGTCATCTCTGTATAGGCTCGATCAAATAAATAATCTCGGCAAAAATATCTCCGTGGATGAAGAACCGCTTCCGGTCGAATCGTGCGTACTTATAATAACGCTCGCCGTACTGTGGGCAGGCATTGCGGCTTATCTCGTTTTTGAAAAAATTCGACTTAAAAAACGCAAAAAAGCATTGCATATTTAACGGTTTGGTGTATAATAAAACTTAGGATCGTTCGATCCGTGACAATTATAAGGAGATTTACTTATGAAAAGAATTATTGCATTCGCTCTCGTTTGCCTTATGGCTCTCGGTTTCACAGCTTGCGGTGATGATATTCACGCTAAATCCGAAGGCGTTATGACCTATGAGGAATATGCAGCTGCTGAAGTTAATGCAGAAGTTACCGTTGAATGCTTCGTTCAGGCTCATCAGTCCTGGTGGTTCAACAGCGAAAAGAACAAAGGTCTCATTACTGTTTACGCTCAGGATAAAGACGGTGCTTACTTCCTTTACGAAATGGAATGCACCGAAGAAAACGCTAAGAAGCTCACCACCGGCACAAAGATCCGCGTAAAAGGCTACAAATCCGAATGGTCCGGTGAATACGAAATCACCGACGCTACTTTCGAAATCCTCGACGGCAACTGGGTTGCAGAGGCTATGGACGTTACATCCCTTCTCGGCAAGGATGAGCTTGTTAACCATCAGAACAAGTTCGCTTCTTTCAAGGGCATGAAGGTTGAATCCGTTGAATACAAGAACG
>CAZPJU010000103.1:0-3409 GCA_964586965.1 uncultured Lachnospiraceae bacterium
TAATAAGCAATTTCACGAGCGGAGCAAGCTATCAAACCTTGACGATACACATCTACTCAATGATAAAAAAGAGCGTAAAACCCGATATTTACGCGCTCTCAACGCTTATTTTTGTAGCTGTTCTCGTTCTTTTGATCATATATAATTTCTCCGAGGGTTCTGATGAACGAGCGGCTAAAAAGTCGGCAGAAGCGGAGCAAAAGAGAAATACAAAGCTTCGCCGCAAAAGAGGGGAGGTACACGAATGAAAAAATTGCTTATGTTCATTTGCGGTGCCGTCTTGTTTCTTGTTTTTGTACTTACCTCATGTTCGGATGAAGAAACAGATGAACTGTTCGTGTATAACTGGGGTGAATATATTTCCGACGGAGCCGAAGATACTCTTGACGTTGTCGCGGCTTTTGAGGAATATTATCATGAGCTTACAGGTCGAAAAATAAAGGTACATTATACGACATATCCCTCAAACGAGGATATGTATGCGAAAATTTCAAGCGGTACGTCAAAGTATGATGTGATCATCCCCTCGGATTATATGATCGAGCGCATGATCACGGAAGATCTGCTTTTGCCGGTAAAGCTTGAAGAAACCTGCAAAAAGTATGGCGCGGAATGCTATTATTCCTATATAGGCGAATCTTATCGCGGTCTTTATTATGATCCGACCGATACGTATTCGGTTCCGTATACTTACGGAAGAATCGGTGTAATATACAATAAAACGATCGTGGATGAATCAGACTGCAACGGTTGGGATCTGCTTTGGAACGAAAAGTATGCGGGGAAAATTCTTCAGTTTAATAATTCTCGCGACGGTTTCGCTACGGCTCAGTATAAACTCGGCATTAATGTAAATTCAACGGATGTGTCTGAGTGGAGAAAAGCACTTGATGAGCTGTTGAAGCAAAAATCCATTGTTCAGAGCTATGTCATGGATGAGATATATAATAAAATGGAGTCCGGAGAGGCGGCAATTTCCGCTTATTATGCCGGAGACTATTTTACGATGCTCGATATAAATGAAAATCTCGGCTTCTATTATCCGGAAAATACGAATCTTTTTGTGGATGCAATGTGCATTCCGAAAGGCAGTGAAAATACGGAGATAGCGGCACTGTTCATCAATTTTATGCTTTCCCCCGAACCTGCAATCGCAAATGCGGAGTATATTTACTACGCCTCACCGAACTCGCTTGTTTTTGAGGACGAAGGCTATATTGAAGATATGGGCGAAGAAGCGATGGAGATTCTTTATCCCGATGGTTTTAATTTTGCGGCTGAACTTGAAAAGAACGCTTACCGTAATCTTGATGCCGAAACGCTGAGTCTTGTTTCGTCTCTTTGGGAAGAACTCAAAATAACGGGCGGTTTGCCTATGGGAGTATATGTTACGGCAGGAGTCTTGACGGTGTTTATCGCGGGGCTGATAGTGTCCGGAGCTGTCATCAGAAAAAGACGAGAAAAATGGTATTAATAAAAAAGGCGCATTTTGCGCCTTTTTTTGATGTCGAAACCTTGATTTTTTATTAAACTGTGATATTATTTACGTAATGATCCGATTTGTACGGAAATATGGAGGTTTTATATGAACAAATATCAGTATGAGCTTACCGAAAAGCTTAGCTTTGTCAGATACGGCGGAACAGCCGAAGAAAAGCGCGCCGCAGAGCTGCTTATGAATGAGATCAAGAATGCGGGCGGCGAGGCAGAATATATGGAATTTAAGATTCCCGCATACGAGCTTGTAAAATGCACGGCAAAGGTAATGTCTCCGTATGAAAAGGAGCTTGAGGTAATTCCGTACGGTCTTTCCGGCGAACTTCCCGAAGGAGGAAAAACTCTTAAGTTGATTTATGCGGGAAAAGGAACAGAGGACGATTACGCTTACGGAACGGACGATCTTTCAGATACGGCAGTGCTTATCAATGAGCTTTCGTTTGATGCGTATAAGATACTTTGCAAGAAAAACGCTGCGGCTTTTATAACGATTTCGGGAATGCATTTTTCAACATCGGAGACGACAGATCTGACTCCGCGAAATCTTCGTCCGAAAATGCTCGAAAACGGCAAGGTTCCGGGATTTTCTATTTGGGCAAAGGATGCTACCGAGATCGTCAGAGACGGTGTTGACATGATACATCTCGAACTCAGAGAAAATGAGTATGAAGCTACATCTCAGAATATAATTGCGGAGATAAAGGGAACTGAATTTCTGGACGAAACTGTCGTTTTGACAGCTCATTATGACAGCGTGCTTGTAGGAACCGGATCTTGGGATAACGCAACCGGATCCGCTACGATAATGTATTTGTATCATTATTTCCTCAAAAATCCCGCAAAACGTACGCTTCGCTTTATTTGGTGCGGCTCGGAGGAGCAGGGACTTCTCGGAAGTAAGGCATACGTTGAAAAATATTCCGATATTGTCGAAAAAGAGGTTAAGTTCTGCTTTAACTTCGATATGTGCGGAACTATTCTCGGTAACAATC
The DNA here is from genome assembly GCA_964586965.1 of uncultured Lachnospiraceae bacterium. Classification (GTDB taxonomy): domain Bacteria; phylum Bacillota; class Clostridia; order Oscillospirales; family CAG-272; genus DTU064. Next base: position 2,490 of record CAZPJU010000103.1, read on the forward strand.
AGATATTTGTTACGGGCGGAGACGATCTTAAGCATTATGCGGAACAGTTTGCGCGTGAATACGGTATAACGGCAGATGTGTCTGTTCTCGTTCATTCGAGTGATTCCGCACCTTTCTGCGATAAGGGAGTTCCCGCGCTCGGACTTTCACGAGGCACTCGTACGGCAACTATACATACGCGCAACGATGTTATGTTCCCGCTGTCTGCCGAACAGCTTAAACGTGACGGCGATTTTGCGATTGCATTTGTATCGCGTCTTGCAAATTCGGCAAAGTTGCCCGTAGCGCTCGGAATGCCCGACAGCATCAAGGAAAAACTTGACAAATATTTCCAGCGCGACAAAGTGCCCTACAAAAAGGACACGGACAAGGCAGAATAATAAATAAAACAGCACGGATTTTTCGTCCGTGCTGTTTTATTACGATACATGGGTGTCAAGGATGCTTTTTAATGCCGCGATTGAGCTGCTGTGTGAACGTGCTATTTTGATGTTCTGACCTTTGATCTCGCTGAGCGCACAGCGCACCATTTTGTGTGAGATAGTGTTTGTGAACAAAACAAGCAGATCCGGTGAGCCGAGATCTTTTAGTCCACTTGTCATTTTCGGATATATTTTCGATTTGCATTTGTATTCATTGCAAAGATTTTTATAATGGCGGACCATACATTCGTTGCCGCCGACAATTACAACGCTCATTTTTTTTCTTACCTTTCGTGTGAAATTATGCTTACTTTTTTTGAAGTTAGCCCACGCTAACTTGATGATATTATACTTGGTTTTTTTTGCTGTGTCAAGTAAAATATGCATTAAAATACGAGAAAAAGCCTCCCGAAAATTATTTCGTGAGGCTTTTGTGATAAAAACGCCAAATTGTTACCAATATTTATATTTGTTACGCTTCAATACTATGAACAGAGC
>CAZPJU010000104.1:0-3286 GCA_964586965.1 uncultured Lachnospiraceae bacterium
GTCAGATAGACTGCCTTAAGGAAATGGGCTTCGGCGGTTATCACATGCACTGCCGAACCGGAATGGCTACGCCGTATCTTACCGAAGAATTTTTCTCGCTTGTTTCGGATTGTATTGAAAAAGGCAAGCAAAACGGAATGCTTTCGTGGCTGTATGACGAAGACAGATGGCCGTCAGGATCTGCCGGTGGACGCGTTACGAGAAATTCACCGGAACTGCGTCAGCGTTACATGACCGTAGAGGAAACTTTGCCGGAAGGTCTTTGCAATCGTGAAACCGCCGTTAAGAATGGCACTTCGTATTTGATTGCAGCTTTCGATATTGAAAAAAACGAAATAGGAGAGCTGATCTCGTATAAAAAAGTCGATCCTATCTCAATCCCAAACGAAAATGCGGAACGCAGATATTTTGTTTGCCATTCGGTAGGTGCGTCCCCTTGGTATAACGGCTCATACTATATAGACACATTGAATCCCGAAGCCGCAAACGAGTTTTTACGTGTTACATACGATGCATACAAAGCTCATTTCGGTGAAGATTTCGGGAATGCCGTTCCTGCTATTTTCACAGATGAACCTCAATTTTCAACCAAACGTCCGCTTTCATTTTCAATCGGTTCCGGCAGAGCTTCTTTTCCGTGGACTCCACGCTTTCCGGAAGTATTTTCCGAAAGATACGGATACGATATCGTTGAACGTCTGCCTGAAATAATATATGAGCTTCCGAACGGTGCACCGTCTCATGCACGTTATGCTTTCCACGATAATATTGCGGAAATGTTCGTACGCGGTTTTAACGACCGGTGCGGAAAATGGTGTGAGAAAAACGGTATTGCTTTTACGGGACATTTAATGGAAGAACCTACGCTCGAAAGTCAGACCCATGCTGTCGGAGATGCAATGAGATGCTATAGAAATATGCAACTCCCCGGAATAGATATGCTTTGTGACAGAGTTGAGCTTACAACGGCAAAACAAACACAATCCGCTGTACATCAATACGGTCGGGAAGGAATGACTTCCGAACTCTACGGAGTTACGAATTGGGATTTTGATTTTCGCGGTCATAAATTCCAGGGAGATTGGCAGGCAGCACTTGGAGTAACCGTAAGAGTTCCCCATCTTTCGTGGGTATCTATGCAAGGCGACGCAAAACGAGACTACCCTGCATCGATCAATTATCAGTCACCTTGGTACAAGGAATACAGCTATGTCGAAGACCATTTTGCAAGAGTAAATACAGCGCTCACTCGTGGAAAACCACTTGTAAGAGTTGCTGTTGTTCACCCGGTTGAAAGTTATTGGTTGAGATTCGGACCGAATGATCTTACAGCTGACGCTAAAGCTCAGCTTGAAGAAAATTTTTCGAATATTACTTCGTGGCTCTTGTCCGGACTTATAGATTTTGATTTTATCTGTGAATCAACCTTACCGGATCAGTATGTAAGTTCCGATTCGGGCTTACGCGTCGGATGTATGACTTACGAAACGGTGTTAATTCCCGCTTGTGAGACGCTTAGATCAACAACGGTAGAAATACTGTCCGATTTTGCAAAACGTGGCGGCAAACTTATTTTTGTGGGCGAGTCACCGTCTTATATTGACGCTGCACCAAGCGACCGTATAAATGAATTTTGTAAGCTCGGCAAGCACATACCGTTTTCGAAAACAGCGATACTGCGTTCACTTTCCGATGAACGCGACATCATAGTTAAAAATTACAACGGTACAAATGCAGATAACTTTGTTTACGCATTAAGAAAAGATAACGGATGCAAATGGTTGTTCCTTGCTCATATAAACAAAAATTATTGCCTTGATGTATCGCATCCTCAGTGGATTACTTTGAAAATCAAAGGTGAGCATACGCCTAAATTGTACGATACCCTTTCGGGAGAAATAAAGTCCGTTGAATATTCTTATGAAAACGGCATAACCGTAATAAATACAGTGCTTTATATGTATGATTCGCTCCTTCTCAGGCTTGATGAGGCTTTGAATCCTTGCACTCTTGATGTCGCAAGGCAATCGCGCCGTGAAATAATAAAGCAAATAGATTACAGAATGCCGGTGGACTATTCCCTCTCCGAGCCGAACGTACTGCTTTTGGACATTGCTCGTTACGCTGCGGACGATCAGCCGTATTCCGAGGTCGAAGACGAAATTTTGCGCGCGGAAAACATCGTCCGCAATTCGGTCGGTCTCGGAAACAGGATAAGCCGTCCCGTACAGCCGTACATGATTGAAAAAGTACCTCCGTCTCACAAAATCAGATTGAAATATACCGTATATTCCGAAATTGAATATGAGGGCGCGCTTCTTGCAACGGAAACTCCCGAACTTGCGGACATCAACTTCAACGGAGTATGCGTCGATAAAGCGGAAAAAGGTTATTTCACGGATAAATCGATCAAAACCTTGGCGCTTCCGAAGATAAACATCGGCGTTAACACGCTTGAAATAACGCTTCCTCTCGGCGAAAGAACAGCGACGGAATGGTGCTACATTCTCGGAAACTTCGGAGTGAAGATTGAGGGGACGAAAAAAACAATCGTCTCAATGACGGAAAAGCTCGGCTTCGGCTCCGTAACAACGGCTGGAATGCCGTTTTATTCGGGTAATGTCGATTACAATCTTACATTCGACGTTAGCGAGGCTTCAAAAGGTGTGATCAAGGTCAACGGCTATCGCGGAGCCGCTATCAGAGTTACGCTTGACGGAGAAAAGAGCGGGATTATCGCGTATGAGCCTTATAATTTCGACTTGGGCGAACTTTCTCCCGGTACTCATAAACTTACGCTTACGCTTTACGGAACACGTCATAACAGCTTTGCGGCGCTTCACGATGCGAATTACGGCGACAATTGGTACGGCGAGGGCAAATGGCGAACAACAGGCGAGGCTTGGTGCTATGAGTACAAAATCAGAGACATGGGTATAATGACAAGTCCGGTAATAACGCTTTTCAAGGATTAAATTCACATTAACAAAAGACCTTGGCTTACTTGCCGAAAAGCAGGTTTGCCAAGGTTTTTGATTAAAATACGATAATCTCTGCAAGTACAATTGCTATATTAATATGCTACAATTCAAACACAGAAAGGAGTCGGTTTTATGGAAACTAAAATTTTAATTGACAAAGCAATCGGATTTATCCAAAATAATCCCAAAGAAAATCTGTGTTTGCAGAGTATCGCGGAAAATGCGGGATTTTCGCTCAACTATTTTGATGCGATTTTCAGGCGTCATACCGGTTACAGTCCTATGGAGTATGCTCGTATCTACAA
>CAZPJU010000105.1:0-3175 GCA_964586965.1 uncultured Lachnospiraceae bacterium
AGTCTATCGAGCCGTTGTATGCGGAGATACCGTCGATTTCGCGAACAAATTCAAGTCTGTGCGGTACTCCGCCGAATGTGCGGGCGATAACGTCTGCGGAACTGGCGAGGCGCTCATCGGATACAAATGCACTTACCGCCGCGATCGCAGCCATATAATTTTCAACGTTGTGAAGTCCGGGAAGTTTGATTGCGGAACGCAGGATAACAACGTTTTCCGTGCCATCGTGACGAAGCAGAATTTTCTCCCCATCGAGATAAACGGCGTCCGTTATGTCATCCGGAATAGGAACGGACGAAAAATAAACGACCTTCGCCGCCGTTTTGTCTGCTGCAAGACGGCAAGCGGCATCACGATAGTTCAGAACCGCAACTCGGCAACCGTTCGCGATGACGCGAAGCTTTGCTTCGGTATATTCGGTCATGTCCGTATGCCAATTCAGATGGTTTGGAGACACATTTGTTATGACGGCGACTTCGGGGGGAGTTGGCATCGTCATAAGCTGAAAACTTGACAGCTCCGTAACGGCAAAATCGTCGTTTCCGAGCTCATACACGCGCGGCAAAAGCGGTGCTCCGATGTTGCCGCCGAGACCGATCTTAACTTTGTCGTTTGAAAATATATCGTTCAAAATCAAGTTAACGAGTGTTGTGGTTGTTGTTTTGCCGTCGCTTCCCGTAACGGCAATCTTGTGTGACGGAGACAGTGCGTAAAACAGCTCCATTTCGCTTGTCAGAAATGCACCGCGAGCAACCGCATCTGCTATTCCCTTTGCATCGGGGCGAAGTCCCGGTGTGCGGAAAAGTACTACTGACGGTATATCGTCAAGATAAGTGTCTCCGAAACGGAAAACGACACCTTTTTTTTCATATTCGTCGATGTTAACATAAGGGGCGACGGCGTCTCGATTTTTTCCGTCGCGAACTTCGACCTTTATTCCTTCGGACAGAAGAAAATCGGTCAAAGGGACATTCGAGATGCCGAATCCGAGCACGACAGCGCCGTGCAAACGGCATTTTTCGAGTATTTCATTACCGGTAATCATAAATCAGTGAGTTCTCCGATTCAGTTTTGTTTTTGTACGCTTTTGTATTCGTCGTAAAATTTATAGTACGGACAATGATCAAAGGTTCCGCGCATAAAGTGTTCCATTTCGTCCTCATCGAGAGACATTTGGCATGAATATTCTTCCGAATATTCATCGTAATCGTAATATACGCAGTCCTCGCATCTGCCGACTTTTTGTTTCTTTTTGTTTTCTTTTTTCTTTTCCATACACAAATTCACCGTAAGTTTTTATCATCCGATTAATTATATGCCATTCTGTCCGTAAAATCAAGTTTTATATTACAGTGCGGTGATTTTTCATTCAAATAATAAACTTGATGTAAATTTTCTTGATCAATATTGAAAGAAGACGCGTTTTTTGATATACTGATTTCATTAATCTGTAAAAATTCGATTTGTAAAAAGGAAGGATCGCTTTGAAAAGAACATCTTTTTTCATAATTGCCGCAGTGCTTTTTATGCTCGCGCTTACTTCGTGTGACGGAGGAACGTTCGGATTGAAATTTGAAATAACGGACGCAGGTGCTGTCGTTACCGAGTATTTGGGAGATTCGCTTGAGGTTGAAGTTGCCGACGAATATGACGGTGTTGTCGTTGTCGGAGTTAAAGCGAATGCCTTCAAATCGGAAGCAATAACGAAAATTACTCTGCCTGACACCGTGACATATCTCGGTGAATCCGCATTTGCCGATTGTACCGCACTTACTGAGATTTCAATCGGTTCCGGCGTGACTGAGATAGGAGCCGATTGCTTTGCGGGCTGCAAGTCGCTTGCTTCGATCTCGCTTCCCGAAAATTTAACAGTCATCGGATCTGGCGCATTCAGAGATTGCGTGTTGCTCTCATCTGTTACATTACCCGAATCCGTCAGTTCAATCGGCAGTGCGCTTTTCTACGGATGTGCGTCGCTTACATCGGTTACATTGCCGTCCGGCGTGACGGAACTGCCCGAAAGTTGCTTCCGCGGCTGCGGAAAGCTCACAAGCGTAACGCTTAAAGGAAGCATTACTTCTATCGGAGATTCTGCATTCTCATCTTGCAAGGAACTTGAAAGTTTCGATATTCCCTCATCCGTTACCTATATCGGTGCTTCCGCCTTTTCGAATTGCGAAGCGCTGACTTCCGTAATCGTGCCCGACGGTGTTAAGGAGATTATGTCACAGACTTTTTATCAATGCAAGTCTATGACGGTATGTGAGTTGCCGTCAACGGTTACCTCAATAGAAAGCGAAGCTTTTGCACATTGTAAAAAGCTTGAAACTTTCGCTTTCCCCTCGTCACTGACATCGCTCGGAGAGTCCGCGTTTATTGATTGCGAAGCTTTGAAAAGCGTTACGATCCCCGAAAGTCTTACCTCGATTCCGAAGTCGGCGTTTGTCGATTGCGACGGACTTGAACAGGTCGTTATGCATGATAAGATCGACTATATCGGAATAAATGCATTTTCAAACTGCAAATCATTGAAATCCGTTGAAATTCCCGTCCTTCTCACTGAGGTTCCGATCGGTTGTTTTGCCGGTTGCAGCGCACTTACTTCCGTAACTATTCACGAAACGGTTGTTAAAATCCCCGACAGCGCTTTCTCGAACAGCAAGAGCTTTGTTGTAAAGACAGAGGAAGGATCTTATGCCGAGATGTGGGCAAGGGATATCGGAAAAAGTGTTGAAATAATAAAATAAAAAACAAAATCCACTGCACGCAAGTGCAGTGGATTTTTATTTGTCGAGACAAAAAATGTGATGTCATTGTTTGGCTGTTACATCGAGTACGGGACGTGCGATGGCGATCCCTTCTTCCGCAAAGAGAGCGGGAAGCTTTTTGTTCATGTCAAATTTAAGACTCCAATAGTCACCCGTTGCACACCAAACGCGAAGCGAAAGGTTAAAGCAGCCGGCTCCATAGCCTGTGACTACCGCAAACGGCGGTGTTTCCGTGTTTATTCGACTGTCGATAGCGAGTTTGTCTGTCAAAACGAGCAATGCTTTGTCAATATCGGACGCGGAAGCGATGCTTACTTCAATGTCAAGTCGGCGCTTGCCCTCGACGGAAACGTTGATTATCGAGCTGCTTGTGACATTGCTGTTCGGCAAAACGATGCGCCTTGAAT
>CAZPJU010000106.1:0-3145 GCA_964586965.1 uncultured Lachnospiraceae bacterium
TGAACGTTGCGTTCGGAAGAGCTTCCGTAACGACGCCTTCAAACTCAATCACATCATCCTTAGGCATTTTTCCTCCTTAAGCTTTCGGATCTGCACTTTCAGTTTCCGAATTTCGTCTTTTTTGATTTATCGTTTTTCTTATTTCGCTGTCCGTAACTTTTCCCTCACGGATCAGCATTGCCGTAATTTCGTCTTTACCGAGCAGCGTCAGATGTTTAAGATTCTTTCGTTTCGGAAGAAACGCAGATCTGTATTTACCGTCTGCAACAAGCACGAATCCATCGCCGCACGCACCGATAATGATAAACATCCTCCCGGCGTGATGACCGTTATTCGATATTGCATAACATCCGGTCAGTTCCGACTCTGTTTCGGGAACATAAACGATCGCTTTCGGCTTTTTGTTTCGTTTCACGGCTTACACCTTGGTAAGAAGTTCAGGGCCGTTATCCGTAATCGCAACCGAATGCTCATAATGAGCGGAAAGCGATCCGTCGCGCGTTTTAACCGTCCAACCGTCGGGAAGCTCAACAACATCTCCCGTACCGATATTAATCATCGGTTCGATCGCTATTGTCATTCCCCTGATCAAACGGACGCCGCGTCCGGGATTACCGAAGTTCGGGACTTCAGGATTCTCATGCAAATCCGCGCCGACACCGTGACCAACGTAACGTCTAACGACGCTGAAACCGTTAGCTTTAGCATGTGACTCAACCGCGTGACCCACATCTCCGACACGAGCGCCGTCGGTAATTGCAGCGATAGCCTTATAGAAGCTTTCTTCGGTAACACGAATAAGCTGTTCCGCTTCCGGCGAGATCTTGCCGACAGCGAATGTTCTTGCGCTGTCGCCGTTGTATCCGCGATAGTTTGCTCCAGTGTCGATTTTTACGATATCACCCTCCGCAAGCACCCGTTTATTCGACGGAATGCCGTGGATAACTTCATCGTTGACGCTGATGCAAGCTGACGCCGGGAAGCCGCCGTATCCCAAAAATGCAGGATACGCACCGTTTTTTTCAATGTGTTTTCTGATAACTCTGTCAATCTCCGCTGTCGTGATGCCGGGTTTGATGATCTCACCCGCGGCGAGTATTGCCTCACCCGTGATCCTGCCGGCATCGCGCATCAGCATGAGTTGGCTTTCATTTTTGAGACGAATCATAACTAATTCATTCAGCATCAAGGTAATTTGAAATCACCTTGAGCGTAAGTGCAGTTGTATCTTCGAGCTTTTCCTGTCCTTCCACAACGGAAAGGACGCCCTTTTGCGCGTAATAATCGCGCAGAGGCTCGGTCTCTTTGTGATAAGTTTCGAGGCGATGAGCTACAACGGAAGGCTCGTCGTCGCGGCGGCACATAAGTTCCTCACCGCAAGCGTCGCAATGAACATTGTCTGACGTCGGGTTATAGAGTGTATGATACGTCGCGCCGCAGGACTTGCAGACACGTCTGCCGCCCATACGAGCGATAATGCGTTCATCTTCGACCTCGATATCTATTACCATAGAGATCTTAATGCCGGTTTCATCGAGTGCGCTTGCCTGAGCGAGCGTTCTCGGAAATCCGTCAAGGATGAAGCCTTTCTTGCAATCCGGAGCTTCGAGACGGGTACGCATAATTCCGACAATTACTTCATCGGGCACAAGCGCACCGGATTCAACATAGCTTTTTGCAAGAACTCCAAGCTCCGTACCGGCAGCGATTGCTTCACGAAGCATTGCGCCGGTGGAGATTGTGGGAATGTTATATTTCTCGGCAATTATTTCTGCCTGAGTGCCTTTACCGGCGCCGGGGGCACCGAGAAAGATAAGATTAAGTGTTTTTTCGTTATTCGCCATAACTTTTACTCAATTATTCAAGAAAGCCTTTATATCCGCGCATAGACATCTGTGCGGTGATCTCTCTTTCCGTTTCAAGTGCTACACCAACAACGATAAGAAGCGAGGTACCGCCGAAAGCGATGCCCGAAACCGCATTGTTAGATACGAGGTTCGCGATGATCGGAACGATAGCAACAACAGAAAGGAACAGCGCACCGATAAGGGTGATCTTGGAGAGAACCTTTGAGATGTAATCTGCGGTAGGTTTACCGGGACGGAAGCCGGGGACAGATCCGCCGTTCATTTTAAGATTGTTCGAAACTTCAACGGGATTAAAGGAAATCGTTACGTAGAAGTAAGCGAAAGCAATGATAAATACGAACAAGATGAAGGGATAGAACCAAGATCCGGAAGAAAGGAAGTTAACGGTTTTTTCCCAGAAAGAACCCGACTTGGGAGTAAAAATAAGAGCGAGTGTCGAAGGAATTGCAAGAATGGAGTTAGCGAAGATGACGGGCATAACACCGGACATATTCAGCTTAAGCGGGAGATTTGTGCTCTGACCGCCGTACATTTTGCGTCCAACGACCTTTTTTGCGTACATAACGGGAATTCTGCGTTCGGATTCCGTTACGAAAACAACAAAGTAAACCATTGCGAGAGCAATTGCAACGATTACAACGGGAATGATGTAACCGGCAACTGTGCCCTTCTTGAAGAACTCGATGATCGTGCTGACCGAGTTAACTCCGCCGGCAACGATGTTAGCAAAAAGGATGATGGAAATACCGTTTCCGATACCGTTTTCATTGATCTTTTCGCCGAGCCACATAACAAGGGATGAGCCTGCACAATAGCACGCAATAATAACGATTGCAGCGAAGAATCCGGTATCTGTGAGCATTCCCTGGTTCTTCATCAGCATATAGTAACCGTAGCTCGTGATAAGTGCAAGAGCAACTGTTACATAACGAGTGATCTGATTGATCTTCTTTTTGCCTTCTTCGCCGTCCTTAGACATTCTTTCAAGGGCAGGAATAGCGACTGTAAGAAGCTGCATAACGATGGATGACGTGATATACGGGGAAATACCGAGTGCAAAGAGTGTTGCGCTTGAGAATGCATTACCGGAGAGTATATCAAGATACTGGAAGATAGATCCATCGGTTGCGTACAAATAATAGTTAAGGATATCTGCATTTACATAGGGCACGGGAATCGCAACGCCTATTCTGTAAAGCAGAATGATGAATAAAGTGAAGAGAATCTTCTTGCGAAGATCGGGGAGCTTGAATGCGTTAATTATAGGCTGAATCCAG
>CAZPJU010000107.1:0-2930 GCA_964586965.1 uncultured Lachnospiraceae bacterium
ACATAAAAGATTCAGTTGTCGGAACAAACGGCAAGCTGACATATATGCTCACCGGCTACGGATCACTTCCGATCGAAGATTCGGTCAAGGTACTCGGTCTGCTCGGCTACGACGGATATCTTTCATACGAATGGGTCAAGCGCTGGTCTCGCGACCTTGCGGATCCGGGCATAGCGATCTATCAATACATTGATTATATGCGTATGATTGCGCCCGTTGAATAAAACAAAACGGGGAGACGGCGTCTGCCGTCTCCCTTCTCGGTTTGTCTTTTTCCGTTATGCAAAAATATGTTCCGGCAACTTTGTTCCGCCTACAACGTGAAAATGCAGGTGCTTCACACTCTGGCAAGAATCATCTCCGCAGTTTGTAATGACACGGTAGCCGTTTTCGGCGCCGCCGAGCCTTGCTATCTCCGGTATGCACTCAAAAATATGAGCTACAACAGCACTGTTTTCCGGTGTAACTTCATCAACGGAAGCTATATGCGTTTTGGGCACAACAAGGACATGACACGGTGCTTCCGGTGCAATGTCACGGAAAGCATAAATAAGCTCATCCTCGTATACTTTTGTTGACGGGATATCCCCTTTAATAATGGAACAGAACAAGCAATCCATTTGCTTACCTCCGATATTTTTTCTTTATTTTATCACAACGTATGCTTTTTGGCAAGGTATTCCTCTATGTATAAAATTTTTGACATTCACACACACACATATCCCGAACTTTTATCCGGACGTGCAACGGAAAATCTCGGTAAATTCTATGATTTTCACGTTGAATGCAAGGGCACCGTCGATGACCTCATGAAAAACAGTCGTGATGCCGGCATCTCAGGATTTCTCATTCTCGGTGTTGCTACAAATGCACGACAGGTAAAACGCGTTAATGAGGCTATCGCTTCCGACGTGGTGCTCGCCCGTCAGAACGGCTTTTACGCATACGGCTTTGCCGGTATGCATCAGGACACGGCAGATTTCGCAGAAGAAATCGAAAATGCAGTTTCACTCGGTCTTTGCGGAGTAAAACTGCATCCGGACATTCAAGGCGCCGACATTGACGACGCTCGTTTTTTCCCGTTATACGCCGAACTTGAACGACGCAATCTGCCGTTGTATCTGCACATGGGCGATAACAGAGCCGAATATCGGTTCAGCGAGCCGAAAAAACTTGTGCGTATACTCGACAAATTTCCGAATTTAACTGTTTTTGCGGCCCATTTCGGAGGTTACAAGGCTTGGAATGACGCAGAAACATATCTCTACGATTGTAAAAATGTATATTTTGACACATCCTCCGCGTTTTGGGCTATGACTACCGATCACGCTAAACGTCTCATAAACAAATTCGGCGTAAAAAAGATTATGTTCGGAACCGATTATCCTCTGCTCCCCTCATCGGAGTATCTCGAACTGTTCATGAAACTTGAACTTACCGAAGCTGAACGTCATGCCATTTTGTGGCAGAACGCCGCTGATTTTTTCGGAATCAATGAATAACCCGATTATATTACCGAAGAAAGACTCATTCGACGTTTGGGAGAGGATAGCGTCATCGGAGCTTCCGATATATATATACGGGACTGGCAACGGTGCGGATCGAATATTGGACATAATGATCGAGCGCGGAATCACCGTATCGGGAATATTTGCATCCGACGGCTTTGTAAGAAATCGCGTTTTTCGCGGATTTCAAGTAAAATCATATTCTGATATATGCACTGAATGCGATGATTTTGCCGTTATCATTGCGTTTGGCTCGTCACGTCCCGAAGTCATGGCAAACGTTGAACGCATTGCAGGCGAACGTACTGTTTTTTGTCCCGATGTTCCCGCAGTCGGAAATACACTTTTCAATTCCGAATTTTATTGTAAAAATTATGACAAATTTAATGCGGTTTTGGAAATTTGGGCTGACGAAAGATCTCGCGAAGTATATTCAGACATAATAAATTACAAGCTCACCGGAAATCTTTACTATCTTGATCACTCGTCTGAACCCGAAGATCCGGCAAAAGGCATACTTAATTATGCAAACTATCGCAGTATTTTGGATCTCGGTGCATATACAGGGGACACTGTACGAGACGCAATTGAAAATATGCCTCAGCTTGAACATATAATTGCCGTTGAACCGGAGCCGAGAGCATTTCGTAAGCTGACAGAATATGCCGAAAATCAAGAAATTAAAATAATACCGATAAATGCTGCCGCTTGGGACGCAGACACAACACTCACTTTCACCGGAGGCACAGGCAGAGGCTCTACAACGGATGCGGACGGACGAAAAAGCCATCGTGGTCAACATTCATACGATGTATCCGCGCTGACTCCCGATTCGTCAGTTAAAGATCGTGCGATAGACTTCATAAAATACGATGTTGAGGGCGCAGAAGCGCGTGCGCTTCGCGGATCGCTAAATATAATCAAGAAATATTCACCCGATCTGCTTGTGTCGCTTTATCATCGAGGCGAGGATCTTTTTGAACTTCCCTTCCTTGTGCGTGAACTTTGCCCCGATCATAAGCTTTACCTCAGACGAAAACGCGGCTTTCCCGCTTGGGACATCAATCTTTACGCAATATCGGAGGAAATTTCATGAAGCACAACACCTTTTGGGGATTTGCGTTCGCCGCTCCCGTTGCACTTGCGTTTTATTTACTTCCGATGATATCAAAGGATTCGGCATACTCAACAGTAGTACTGAAAATCGTTTTGCCCGTTTTGTCTGCAACTGTATCTTTTTTCTTCGGAATCCGTTACGGAAAAGACTTATCGGTATCTTCCGCAATCATTTTAATGCTTTTTCCAAGCATATTCTTTTACTACGATTCGTCATCGTGCGTATACATAATTGCATACGGTGCAATTTCCGCAATATGCGCTCTTACAGGTGCCAAATTTCACACAAACAAAAAAGACCGCTAA
>CAZPJU010000108.1:0-2904 GCA_964586965.1 uncultured Lachnospiraceae bacterium
CGTGCATTACGGAATTGTGACAAGCGGAAACATTTCGCGCACAAGCGACGCAATTGTCGCAGATGTAACCGTCATGAACAACGATGCCGACGGATGTGTATCACTCTGCTTCGAGGTATTTTCGGGAGGAAAAGCAATACTGTCGGACAAGCGAAGCCTATATGTTGACCGTTTCTCATCTGTCAGCGCAAAGTTCACGCTTCCCATCCCTGCCGACGCAAATGACGTAAAAGTTAAGATATCCGCAACGGATGACGACGGAAACGACGTTTGTGCCCCGATTTACAGATAAACACACGAATTATATGTCAAATATTGATACAAACGCCATATCACGCATCGGTTACGGGCTTTACATCGTAACTACTCACGACGGAACAAAAGACAACGGCTGCATAGTTAATACAGTTTCGCAAGTCGCATCCTCGCCGCTTACAATCACAGTTTCGATAAGCAAATCAAATTATACTCACGATACCATCCGAAAAACGGGGAAAATGAACGTAAATTGTCTCACAACATCTGCGCCGTTTTCCGTCTTCGAAAGTTTCGGCTTCAAAAGCGGCAGAAATACGGACAAGCTCGCGGGTGTGCCGTCGTGGAGAGGCGAAAACGGAATTCTTTTCATTTCCGACAATGTAAACGCGATAATGTCGCTTACCGTTCGAGATTACATAGATCTCGGCTCTCACGGACTTTTTATTTGCGACGTAACAGCCGCATTTGATATATCCGATGAAGAATCACTTACCTACGAATACTATCAAAAACACATCAAACCTAAGACAAAAACATCAAAAAACAAGGGATTTGTCTGCAAGATATGCGGATATGTCTACGAAGGAGACTCTCTCCCCGATGATTTTGTTTGTCCGCTTTGCAAACACGGAGCAGAGGCTTTCAAGCCGATCGTCTGACATTAAAAAATCGGCTTGATCGCCTTGAAACACAAGTTGCTTCACACTTTAATTTCATTTGAGCCGCCTTTGGTGGCATGAGGAATTTTTATGGATTACGAATTTCTTCCGATAACAAAAGAAGAATGTACCGAGCGCGGATGGGACGTTCCGGATTTTGTCTACGTCTCCGGCGACGCTTATGTAGATCACCCCAGTTTCGGTCCTGCTATTATTTCGCGAGTGCTCGAAGCCGCAGGCTTCCGCGTTGCGATGCTTTCCCAACCGGACTACAAATCATGCGAAGAATTCAAACGCTTCGGCAAACCGCGACTCGGATTCCTCGTATCGTCGGGAAATATAGATTCGATGGTAGCGCATTACACCGTTTCGAAAAAACGTCGCTCCTACGATTATTACAGTCCCGGCGGCAAAATGGGTCTGCGTCCCGACCGCGCCGTTATCGTTTACTGCAACAGGATACGCGAGGCATACGGTGACATTCCGATAATTATCGGCGGTCTTGAGGCGTCGCTTCGCCGCTTCGCGCATTACGACTATTGGGATAACAAAGTTCGCCGCAGCATCCTTGTCGATTCGCGCGCCGACATTTTGACATACGGAATGGGCGAAAACATCATTCTCAGAATAGCTCAACTTCTCGACAAAGGCGTTCCGGTGCGAAAAATTCACGACGTAAGAGGCACTGTTTATCTAACCTCACTCGACGACAAGCTTCATTACGATCATATCGAAGGTCGAACATACGACGAACTCAAGACGGACAAACGCGCCTACGCGGAGGAATTTGCCGTTCAGTACGCGAACAACGATCACATCAGCGGCAAAGCAATAACGGAATATTACGACAACAAAATGCTCGTCCAAAATCCGCCTATGCCGCCGCTTGAACGTGACGAGCTTGATCGTGTGTATGCACTTCCCTACGCACGCAGACCGCACCCTGTCTATGACAAGGACGGCGGCGTGCCCGGAATCGCAGAAGTTCAATTTTCGATCACGCATAACCGAGGTTGCTTCGGCTCATGTAATTTCTGTGCGCTTACATATCATCAGGGACGTTCGGTGCGTTCGAGAAGCATCGAAAGTTGCGTCCAAGAAGCCGAAAAAATCGTTAAAATGCCGGGATTCAAAGGTTACATACACGATGTCGGCGGTCCTACCGCAAACTTCCGCGGCCCCGCTTGCGACAAACAGCTCAAAAGCGGCGTGTGCGCGAACAGAAAATGCCTCGCACCGAAGCCGTGCCCTAATCTCAAAGTCGATCACAGCGATTACATCAAGCTTTTGAGCGCCGTTGAAAACGTCAAGGGAGTCAAAAAAGTTTTCATACGCTCCGGTATTCGATTTGATTATCTGGTTTACGACAAAAACGAAGATTTCTTCAAAAAGCTCGTCCGCGATCACGTATCCGGGCAATTAAAAGTCGCTCCCGAGCATTGCTGCGACAGCGTTCTCGGCGTTATGGGCAAGCCATCCGTAAACGTCTATGATAAATTCAGAAAACGTTACTTTGAACTTACGAAAAGCATTGGAAAGGAGCAATATCTCGTTCCTTATCTCATGTCATCGCATCCCGGCAGTACACTTGCCGATGCTGTTGAATTAGCTCTTTATCTTAAAAAATGCAAGCTGAATCCGGAACAGGTACAGGACTTTTATCCAACCCCCGGCACGGCAAGCACCGTTATGTTTTACACCGGACTTGATCCGTTTACGATGAAAAAAGTGTACGTTGCCGATTCTTACGAGGAAAAAAAGCTTCAGCGCTCTCTCTTGCAGTTTAATCGTCCCGAAAACGCCAATGCCGTCCGCGAAGCACTTATAAAAGCCGGCAGAGAGGATCTTATCGGATTCGGAGAGGATTGCCTTGTTCGCCCCGCATATTCCAAGCAGTCAAATTTTTCAAAACAGCATAACAACGCTCACGATAAAAATTCAAAGTTCGTACGCGGTAGCAACGCCAAAAAAAGCAATACCGGATCAC
>CAZPJU010000109.1:0-2870 GCA_964586965.1 uncultured Lachnospiraceae bacterium
ATTTTTCGTCTGTATTGTCTTTTCTTCCGGGACGACGTCTGCCACGAGGGTTCTCAAGGAGAACCTATGATAAACTTACTGATTTGATTTTTCGTCTGTATTGTCTTTTCTTCCGGGACGACGTCTGCCACGAGGGTTCTCCCGCCACCCATCTATTTCGGCACGTTCGATTGCACCGAAAATGCGATTTCTGACTTCCGGATAGTCCTTGTTGAGCGATGCAAGCAGATTTTTCATTTCCTCACGCTCGGTTCCGCCGTCAGCGGGACAGGTGCTTTTTACAACAGGAAGCCCTGCTTCTTCTGCGAAATGACGCGTTTCCCATTCGTGTGCGTAGATGAGAGGACGTATCATCGTTATATTTTTGCGTGAAAGATATGTAACGGGTTGAAAGGTTGCAAGCCTGCTTCCGTGGAGCAAATTAAGCATAAATGTATCAACAACGTCATCTTTGTGATGACCGAGAGCAAGCTTGTTGCAACCGAGGGAAACAACGGCGTCGTGAAGCGCACCGCGTCTCATTTTGGCGCAGAGCGCACACGGATTTTTTTCTTTTCTTATATTGAAAATAATTTCCGCGATTTGTGTTTTTATGACCGTGTACGGAACGTTGATTTCGCGACAAAATTTTTCGACAGGCGAAAAATCCATTCCTTCAAATCCCATGTCGAGTGTTACCGCGAAAAGTTCAAAGCGTTCCGGTAAAAAATCGCGTATTGCCGCAAGTGCGCGCAAAAGCACCATAGAGTCTTTTCCGCCGGATACACCGACGACAACTCTGTCACCTTCTTCGATCATATTATAATCCTCGATAGCACGTCGAGTGTAGCTCAAAAGCTTTTGAAAATCATCCATTTTTGTCTCCGTTTGGGCACTCTCCGCATATCCTGTAAAGAGAATTGAAAGGGAGTGCGATATGATAAAGATTTTTATTGATCAAGGGCATAATCCGCAAAATCCGAATGCGGGCGCCGAGGGAAACGGCTATCGCGAGCAAGATATCGTTTATGAAATAGGGGTACAACTTGCGGAGCTTTTACGTGGAAACGGCAATTTTGAAGTCCGTTTGTCGCGCCCGACACCGCAAACTCAGCTCGGAACAAGCAACGCATCAAGTTTGCGTGAACGTGTTGATGCCGCAAATTTGTGGGGGGCAGACTATTTCATAAGCTTGCACGCAAATGCGTCCAACATTTCATCAGCTACGGGAAGCGAGGGATATGTTTACAGCCTTTCCGGTGCGGCGACGCCGCTTGCCGAGAATATTGTAAGACGCATATCGGAAGCAACCGGAGAGCCTAATAGAGGTGTTTTCGCCCGTCCTACGCTGTACGTCCTTCGTCGAACACAAATGCCCGCAACATTGATAGAACTCGGATTTATAACCAATCCCGATGAAGCGCGACTTATGGCGGAAAGTCCGGGACTGTATGCCAGAGCCGTGTACAACGGAATTGTTGATTATTTTGAATTTTAGTCGTTCAGCATACGTAAAAGTTCAGCTTCGTCGATAACGGCAACGCCGAGCGCGGTTGCTTTGTCAAGCTTGCTTCCGGCAGCATCTCCGGCGACGACATAGCTTGTTTTTTTCGATACGGACGAAGAAACTTTGCCGCCTGCCTGCTTTATAAGGGCAGAAGCTTCGTCGCGCGAAAGGGAGGAAAGTGTTCCCGTAAGTACGAAGGTGAATCCCGAAAGCTTATCGCTGACCGTTTCGACTTTCTCCGTCATTTTTACGCCGGCAGCTCTCAATTTTTCGATATATTCGAGATTGTGAGGCTTTTCAAAGTATCCGATGATAAAATCGGCGGTGATCTCACCTATGTCGTCTATCGAAGTGAGTGCGTCGCGATCGGCTTTGATCAATGCATCCATTGAACCGAAGTGTGATGCAAGCGATGATGCGGCAACGGAACCGACCTGACGTATTCCGAGAGCGTAGATAAGACGCGAAAGTCCGGAATTTTTTGAGCGCTCGATTGCGGAAATAAGATTTGCGGCTGAAGTATCGCCCATTCGTTCAAGCGCGGCTATGTCTGATTTTTTTAGGCTGTAGAGGTCGGCAGCGTCACGTATAAGCTTCGCGTCAAGCAAAGCCGCAACAACGGCAGGGCCGAGAGAATCAATGTTCATGGCGGCTTTTTCGGCAAAATGTTCGATGTTTCGCGCAATTTGGGCAGGGCAAAGCGGATTTACGCAACGCACAATGCCGCTGTCGCCTTCTGATATAAGAGCTTCTCCGCATGAAGGACATTCCGTCGGCATCTCCCAGACCTTTTCGTCGCCTGTTCTGTCCTCAGGAACGGACTTGACAACTGCGGGAATGATATCTCCTGCTTTTTCGATTATAACATTGTCGCCCACGCGGATGTCGCGCTGACGAATGATGTCAATGTTGTGAAGGGTTGCGCGCGAAACTGTCGATCCGGCAAGCTTTACAGGTTCAAGCACCGCCTGCGGAGTGAGTGTTCCGGTGCGTCCGACGGAGGTGATTATGTTAAGCAAGCGCGTTTTTTTCTGTTCAGGCGGATATTTGTACGCCACAGCCCATTTAGGAGCGGCAGTGCCTTCACCGAGAGCGGTTCGCATTTCGAGTGAATCAACTTTAACGACAGCACCGTCTATATCAAATGAAAGTGAAGCTCGCATTTCGCTGATTTTTATTATGTGAGCGATTATATCCTCGTCCGAACTTGCGACCGTTTTTAGAGGAAGCACCTTAAAGCCGAGTTCTTGCATACGGTATAAGGTTTCGGAGTGCAGTACAGGCGCGTGACCGTCCGAATACAGTGTGCCGCCTTGGAAATTGAAAACGAAAATGTCAAGTCCGCGCGTCGCGGCTATTTTTGAGTCAAGCTGACGAAGCGAGC
>CAZPJU010000110.1:0-2827 GCA_964586965.1 uncultured Lachnospiraceae bacterium
GGTTCCTGCGCAACGAAACGTCGTTGATACAGACGATAGGACGTGCCGCGCGAAATGCGGGCGGCAAGGTAATTTTGTATGCGGATAAAGAAACAAGAAGTATTCGCGCCGCCGTTACGGAGACCGACCGCCGCCGAGCAATTCAAATTGCATATAATGAGGCGCACGGAATAACGCCAGAAACAGTCAAAAAAGAGGTTCGTGACCTTATTTCGATAGGCGAATCGAGAGATAATAAACGAGACAATTCAAAGCGCTCCGAAAAAAAGAAGCGTATGTCTCAACTTTCGTCTGCCGAAAAAGAGGAACTTATCGCGGATCTTACTTGTGAAATGAAAGAGGCGGCGTCAAAACTTGACTTTGAGCGCGCCGCTTATCTGCGCGATAGGATAAAAGAGCTGCGCGGGGTATGACCGCGTGAAAAAAGAGGTATAAATGTCAACGGATAAAATAATAATCAAAGGAGCGAGAGTCCATAATCTGAAAAATATTGACGTGGAGCTACCGCGTGACAAGCTGATCATTTTTACAGGACTTTCCGGATCGGGAAAGTCCTCGCTTGCATTCGATACGCTTTACGCCGAGGGACACAGACGTTTTGTTGAGTCGCTCTCGTCTTACGCGAGAATGTTCCTCGGTCAGCTCGATAAGCCTGATGTTGATTCGATCAGCGGTTTATCGCCGTCTATCTCGATAGATCAGAAAACGACCTCGAAAAATCCCAGATCCACTGTCGGTACCGTTACTGAAATTTACGATTATCTTCGCTTGCTTTGGGCAAGAATCGGTGTTCCGCACTGTCCCGTATGCGGACGTGAAATTTCAGCGCAGACCACGGATGTGATTCTTGATAAAATTATGTCTTTGCCGGAGGGGGAGCGTTTTTTGGTGCTTGCTCCGATAGTCAGAGGCAAAAAAGGAATGCACGAGAAAGTTTTTGCCGATGCGAAAAAATCGGGATATGTGAGAGTGCGTGCGGACGGCGTGATGTACGAGCTGTTTGAAGAAATCAAGCTCGAAAAGAATAAAAAACACGATATTGACATTGTTGTTGACAGGCTTGTCCTGCGCGACGACATAAGAACGCGTCTGTCCGACTCGGTTGAGGCGGCACTACGCCTTGCGAACGGAAATTTGCTTATTTTAACTGTTCCGCGCGATAAAGAGGGCGAGGAAATGTATTTTTCTCAAAATTATGCCTGCGAGGAACACGGAATAAGTGTTCCGGATCTTGAGCCGAGACTTTTTTCGTTCAACAATCCGTTCGGAGCGTGTCCGGAATGTGCAGGCATGGGTGTGATCGAGAGCATTTCGCCCGATCGTATAATATTTGATAAGTCGCTTTCTCTGAAAGAGGGGGCTATATGCGTTAACGGCTTCAAATCTCTTGACGATGAGACTTGGTTCGGTCCGCTTTTTGCCGCTGTCGGTGAGGACTACGGTTTCACGCT
Source organism: uncultured Lachnospiraceae bacterium (assembly GCA_964586965.1). Lineage (GTDB taxonomy): Bacteria > Bacillota > Clostridia > Oscillospirales > CAG-272 > DTU064. The sequence goes on from CAZPJU010000110.1 coordinate 1,452, forward strand.
CGATACTCCCATATCGGAGTATTCGGATGCGGCGTATAATGCGCTCCTTTGGGGAACCGGGGACAAAACTTACGAAATCGACAGATATTTCGAGGGGACGGTTCGTCATCAGATCAAGAAATTCGAGGGAGTTATTCCCATGATCGAGTTTCGCAGACGTATGTCCGGCGTAGGCGAATATTATAACGAATTTGTTGACGAAAACGAGTGCCCGACTTGTCACGGAAGGAGACTTTCCGATATCGCACTCGGCGTTACGGTGGGCGGCATTGACATAGAAACGTATACGCGCAAATCCGTCACCGATGCGCTTCGATTTATCGAAGAATTGGTGCTTACACCGACGGAACTTGAGATCGCACATGACATAATTAAAGAAATAAAAGCTCGTCTCGGATTCCTTAAATCGGTCGGACTTGATTATCTTACGCTTTCGCGTAAGGCGGGAACACTGTCCGGCGGAGAAGCACAGCGAATCAGACTTGCAACGCAAATAGGAAGCTCGCTTGTCGGCGTGCTTTACATTCTTGATGAGCCGTCCATCGGCTTGCATCAACGTGATAACGGCAGGCTGATAGAGACATTGAAGCGTTTGCGCGATATAGGCAACACCGTTATCGTCGTTGAACACGATGAAGATACAATGCTGTCATCGGATTATATTGTCGATATCGGTCCCGGCGCCGGCGTTCACGGCGGCGAGATCGTTTCGTGCGGCACGCCTGCCGAAGTTGCGGCGGATACTAATTCCGTCACGGGAGATTACCTGTCCGGACGAAAGTTTATCCCCGTTCCATCCGAGCACAGAGCGGGTAACGGCGCGTATTTGCGAGTAGTCGGAGCTAAGGAAAACAATCTCAAGAACATAACGGTCGATTTTCCGCTCGGCAAGTTTGTGTGTGTCACGGGTGTTTCCGGATCGGGTAAATCGAGCCTTGTCAACTCGATACTGTATAATACGCTCGCAAGAGATCTGAATCGGGCACATACCTTTCCAGGTAAATGCGACAGAGTTGAGGGACTTGAAAACCTCGATAAGGTGATTTGTATAGATCAAAGCCCCATAGGACGCACACCGCGTTCAAATCCCGCAACGTATACGGGACTTTTTACCGATCTGAGGGCGCTCTTTGCTATGACGCCGGACGCAAAACTTCGCGGATACGGTCCGGGGCGCTTTTCGTTCAATGTTCGCGGCGGCAGATGCGAGGCGTGCGAAGGCGACGGCGTTAAAAAGATAGAAATGCACTTTTTGCCGGACGTTTACGTCACTTGCGATGTATGTAAGGGTAACCGCTACAACAGGGAAACGCTTGAGGTCAAATACAAAGGCAAAAACATCAACGATGTTTTGAACATGACTGTCGAAGAAGCAC
>CAZPJU010000111.1:0-2691 GCA_964586965.1 uncultured Lachnospiraceae bacterium
TTCATTGCTTATTAAGCAAATATTTATTACAAATAAACAGTATAAAATTTCCTTTGCTATTGAAATATATGCAAAATCATGATATGATGAATGCAGATGAAATATTATGCTCTTTTTTATTAAATTTCAGCAATGCGTTCGTAATAACGGAGGAACATCTATGAAAAAAAGTGCGACATTAACAATTCTTATCATGCTTATTTTATGCTTGATATTCATCACCGTCTCGTGCGGTGACAACGCCGACGATCCGAAAGACACGTCGGAAAGCACAGAAAACTCAAGTGACACAAAAACGGATTCCGACACAACAGATCCCGTTGATACGGACGGTCCGATAGAAGTGACATACAAAAAGCTGAAAGTAACATCGAAAATGATCACAAGCTCCGAGCCGTGGAACAACGGTTCCGATGTTGCCGCAAATGCATTTGACGGAAGCACGGCAACTTTCTTTGACGGCGTTGAAAACGGTTGGATCAAGGTAGATCTCGGAAAAGAATACGTTATAGGTAAGCTCGCATTTGCTCCGAGAAGCGGTTACGAATCACGTCTCATCGGCAGCTTCTACGGAAGCCGCGACGGAAAAACTTGGTATGAGATATACGATATCACCAAGGCGCCTAACAAGAAAAAAACAGTCGAATACGACGAACTTCTCATTCTCGGCTCATTCAGATTCATAAAATATCAGAATACCGAAGACTGCGCTAATATTTCCGAAATAGAAATTTACTCTGCCGACGGTATTCCGGACAGTATGCTTGCGGATATCAAGCTTGACGCATACGGCGATGGCACATTTGAAATACTCGATCACAATCCGGAGGATGACGGAATGACACGTGTGGAACTTTCTTCCGATCAGTCTGCAATTTGCGATTACAACCCATCAACGGTTTATACCGGTAAAAAAGGTGACGAAATTGTAATCAAGCTTGAAAAACGCGTAACGATCGGCGCTATCGCATATATGGGCGGATCTGACCTTTCAAACATGGTCGGCGGCGAAATTTACGGAAGTGCCGACGGAAAAACATGGACATTGATGCACAAAATTTCAAAAGCTCCTTCAAAAGTCGAATCGACCTTTGTTAATTACGGTGATCTTTTGGCAACAGGAAATTATTCATATATAAAATATACTAATCCCGATAAAAATGTAGATATTTCGGAAATCAGAGTTTATTCTGTAGCCGCTGATTTTTCGGTTTCGTTGACTGCACTTCCCTTTGCTACCTCCGAAAACGGTAAAGTAAACAACATTGCGCTTCAATGGGGATCGTCGTTCGGCGCGGATACATACGAGATTTATCGTTCGAACGGCGGAGAATTTAAGCTTGTTTACACAGGTGCGGGAACATCTTGGCAGGACTGCGAGCTTCCTCTCGGTGAATATAAGTATCAACTCAAGATAAAGTATAAAAACACCGTCATCGAAAGCGCTGTGGCAACTGCTGTTGCTCGCGAAATGCCCGACGTAAAGCTTTCCGTTATAGACAACCAAACTTCCGCGGGAGGTCTTTCAACTCGAAGCGGAATCTATTCTGACGGTCTTTATTACAGCTACTCCGTCAACGTTTCCGGCGGAAAAGCTACAGTAACCGAATCTTCGTCAACAAACGGCTTCAGCTTCGGAAGAACGCGCACGATCGTAAAACCAAAGGATCACAAGCTTCTTCAGAGCTGTAAGATCGAAAGCGTAAAAGTCGCTTACGACGAAAAATCCAACACTGTCATCATCGCGGCGCATTGGGAAAAGCCGGACGGATATGCAGACGGTAAGCTCTTACTCATAACCGGTACTCCCGGCGGTGAATTTGAGGTACGAAACATTTGGAATCCGCTCGGAATCGAAGTCCGTGACCTTTCGGTATTCATTGATGATGACGGTCAAGGTTATCTCTTTGCTGCGGCAAATAAGCCGGGAGAGGGCGCAAACGCTACTATTTATCTTTTCAAATTCACCGAAGATTTCAGCGATATCGAAAGCGTAGTAACAACTCTGTTCCAAAATCAGTATCGCGAAATGCCCAACTGTGTTAAAGTCGACGGTTGGTATTATCTGTTCCTTTCGCAAGCGGCAGGTTGGTACCCCAGTCAGGGTGCTTATGCATCAACGAAAAATCTTGCCGAGGGATGGAGTGATCTCCGCAATATCGGAAACACATCAACATTCTCATCACAGTCGAGCTGGATTGCAATTCTCGGTGAGGGTGACACTAAAAATTACATAATGTATGCGTACCGTTGGATCGCCGGTACAGGTACAAGCGGAACAATGCTTGCCCCCATCACATTCTCTGATGGAATTGCATACTATGACTTCTATCAAAAGATACTTTATAACGCCGAAACAGGTGACATGATCCCCGTTTCGGACGGCAAGCTTCTTTCTCAGGGCGCAAAAGTCACAACTTCTCTTTCTGCCGCATCCGGAAGTTCTGCATCCAATATGACAGACGGCGATTATTTCACATCGTATACGGCTTCGTCGGCAACATGGCCCATGTCTTTCACTGTCGATCTCGGCAGAGTATGTGAAGTTACGAACATACAGCTTTCGTGGTACATCTGCAAGGGATCCGAGGGATACTATATGTATACTGTTGAAGGAAGCACGGACGGAGAGACTTGGACAATGCTTTACGACAACACTGACGAATCAGACACAAAGGTTTCAAAGACTTA
>CAZPJU010000112.1:0-2618 GCA_964586965.1 uncultured Lachnospiraceae bacterium
GGTAAGAGCTTTGTTAAGTGGGAAGCAAGCGATGGTACTTTTGCCGACGCTACATCCGCAAATACCGAGTTCACAATGCCTGCCGGCGATGCCGTTGTTTGGGCTATTTACGAATAAAAATAAGCTTAAATATAAAACAAACAATTTTTGCGGGCAATGTTGACACATTAACTTTCGAATGGTATAATCTTTATGTACCAAATGCACAAATTTGATCAAAATTTGTATTTAACGATCGAAAGGAAAACGAAAATGAAAAAACGATTGATTTCAATTATTCTCGCGGCGTTGATGATAGTTCCGATGGTTGCACTTTCAAGCTGCGGCGATGAACCCGATATCCCTAATCCGGATACAGCCGGTCCTGTGGGAACAAACGGCGGGGCAAACACGTCCGATACGTCATCAAACGAAACAACGGAACTTGAAATAGGCGAAAACGGACTTCCTTCGATTTACTTCAAGGATTATATCGCAAATGCCGATGCACAGTATACCGGTATGGTCGGTATCGGTGCAAACAAATCCGGCGTTGATTTCGATAATTTCAGAGTGATTTCTTCCGATAAGAAAGATATTATAAATGAAGAATTCACAACGATTACAGAGCTTAATTCTCTTGTGTTCACAGGATTTACGGCTCTCGACGGAAACTGGACTCCCGATCTTGCCGATTGGACAATCGGCGCAGACGAGCTTGATGAAAAAAATAATCAGCTCACGTTCTCCGCGGAAGGCTCCGAGGGCGCAATGCTCCTCATGGGTAATTCTGCTTGGGGTCCGTATCGCTTCAACGTTAAGGTAAAGCTTGCCGACGAAACAGAGGTTGCGTATGTTTATTTCTGCGTCAAGGACGAAAAGAATTACTATGTACTCAAGGTTTCTTCCGGTAAGCTTGAACTTTCCGAAGTTGAAAACGGTAAGGAAAATGTCATTTCTTCGCTTGCTTGCTCAACTCCCGTAGGCGAATGGATTCCCACGTCCGTTAACGTTGGAGTAAAGAATATTTACGTTTACGTGAACGGTGACGAGATGATGAGAGTTTCATCCGAAAAGAGCGATCTTGATCTTGTTAAGGGCAACTTCGGCTTCGGTCAGTGGAATTCTTCGTTCGTTATCGACAATATCGAAATCGTAGATGCCGTAACCGGAGAAGTATATTACTCTCAGGATTTCGAAAATGCAAATGATTTCATCTCAAATTGCACTTTCGGTAACCGTAACGGCGGTAACTATACATATACCGAGGGCGACTGGGTCGTCAGAAAAGAAAAGGATGCGGACGGAAATGAACTTGACAATATGGTTCTTGCTTATGACGGCTCCGTGTCTCTTTACGGTGCGATCCTCGCGTTTAGCGGCGTCGATATTCCCGCAGATTGCGAAGGCTATAAGATCAAGATAGATGTTATGAGAACGGGCGGTACGAGCGCAACAAGCGAAGGCTGGGCAATTGTATGGGGTTACAGCTCCGATAGCGATTATGTTGATTATAACTTCGGCGGTTGGAGCGGCGCAGGCGGATTCCAAACAATCGTAGGCGGCTCGAAAACAAATAATAACATGACTACCGCAATAGGCATGGAAAATAACGTTTGGGCAACCTCCGAGGTTCACATCTATAAAGACGTTGCTTACGCATACTATAACGGTAATCTCATTCAGCTTCTCTGGCTTGATTGATAGGATTTTAATTAAAAAGAACCGCGTTTTCGCGGTTCTTTTTTCGTTATTCAAAGAAAATCTATTGACACGGTTTTGATGAAATAGTATAATAAACAAAAGAAAACCGATGAACAAGAGTAGTAACCGTGCCTAAGCCATAAAGAGAGCGGTCGTGGGTGAGAGTACCGTTGGGGAATGCGTGGTGAATGGACTTGTGAGGGCGGCAGAGAAAGGCTTCGGCTGAGTATGTGCTGACGGGGGCAGACCGTTATATTACTGCTGGGATATGTTTGTATCCCGTTAAGAGGAGAGTCTGTAACGATTCTCAACTCAGGTGGCACCATGGAGCATCGCTTCCGTCCTGTTTTACGGGACGGAAGCTTTTTTGTTCTTAAAAATAATTCAAAGGAGAAGGACACGATATGAATGTGAAATTTCCGGTCGGCGGAATCAGGTCTCGATGGCAATGGCAAACGCAAATTGTGACCTTGGCTGAAAAATAAATTATTTTGAAAGGATAAAAATAAAATGAAAGCAAATTATAAGGATTTTGATAATTATATTCAACAGTACCCCGATAAAAACGGATATTACGGCGCTTACGGCGGAGCATTTCTTCAGCCGGAACTCGTTCCCGCGTTTGAGGAGATTAATGAAGCATACGAAACGATTTGCAACAGTGCGAAATTTATTAATGAACTCAGACGTATACGCCGTGAGTTTCAGGGCAGACCAACACCGGTCTACCATTGTGAGCGCCTCTCGAACCTCATCGGACGTTGCCAGATATACCTCAAACGCGAGGATCTTAACCATACCGGTGCACATAAACTGAACCATTGTATGGGAGAGGGACTTCTCGCACAGTTTATGGGCAAAAAAAAGCTGATCGCAGAAACCGGAGCAGGGCAGCACGGTGTCGCGCTTGCGACTGCGGCGGCTTATTTCGGACT
>CAZPJU010000113.1:0-2612 GCA_964586965.1 uncultured Lachnospiraceae bacterium
TTAACATAAACAAGCACCGTCGCCGTGCCGAGATCTATACCTATATCCTTACTGAACATTGTTTCCCTTTCAATGAAAATCTATATAACACTTGTATGCATAATAATCTATATTGATTATACATTAATCAAAGCGCCTTTGCAAGTCCATTTTCCGACAAGATGAAGTTAAGTTGATTTTGTTTTTGCGAGAACGCAAACCAAAACCTCATTTGCTCCGAATTCGAGCAGCCTCGACGCACATGCCGAAAGCGTGGCTCCGCTCGTAAGTATGTCGTCAACTACTATGTAATTTTTTTCGCACACGGATTTACGCGCACGTTTTTTCAGCTTTATCAGTTCTGCTGAAGAAATTCTTGACGATACATTTTTCGTTTTTTGTGCCTCATGCGCCGTATTCACAAAGACGGATTCAAACGGCAATCCAAGCCGTTTTGCCGTAAGTTTTGCCGTCTTTTTCATGTGATCGCAACCGTTTTCCCGCACCGCACGCTTACGTCGCGGCGCATAGGTCACTGTATACGAATCAAGCTCGGTCTTTGACATTACCCCTATTTTTTCAAGTCTTGACGCAAGCATATCCGCACAAAATTTCGAAGTAGCAAAATCAGCACCAGACTTCAGCTTGAATATCAGCGCCGACGCCGCGCTTTTTCGTTTACTCTTGTCATACGCAAAACATGAGTACGCACGTTCGATGCCAATGATCTTTAAAAATTCCGGTACACATTCGCATACAGCGAAACTCTGACCGCATTCTGTGCAGCTTTCCCGCACCGACGACGCAAAATCCGACATACATTCATTGCAAAGGCAAGTTTCACTAAGTCCTTTACCCAATGAAAGGACAGTTCCGCACGACGCACAGCGCGGTGGGAACAAAAGAGAACCGATAAACTGCGCCGCCTTATTCGGAAACTTGTCTGTTCTACGATCTTTCATCAAAATATTCTCCGAGCATAACGGAAAGTCCCGTGTATTTGAAATCCTCGCGCTCACATTCAACCATTTTTCGCACAAGATCCTCTCTGCCTACAATTATCAGCATTTTCGAAGCTCTTGTAACCGCGGTATAAAGCAGATGACGTGTCAAAAGCTGAGATGCACAGCCGTAAACGGGAATAATCACGGCAGGATATTCGCTTCCCTGACTCTTGTGAACCGTTACCGCATAGGCATGATCAAGCTCATCGAGAAATGCAAAATCGTAATAAACATATCTGTCATCAAAGTGAATTTTCATCACCTCGCGCGCCTCGTCGATCTCGTCTATAACGCCGATGTCACCGTTAAAAACGCCGACTCCGTCCGGTTTTTCGTCACCCGTGAGTGTAACATATCCGTCCCTGTACCACTCAAGCTTGTAATTGTTTTTCGTCTGCATCACGCGATCTCCCTCTCGAAATACAAGCTCGCGTGATTTGCGCTCTTTTTTCCCCTTTTTCGGAGGATTTATCTCTCTTTGGAGCGCCGTATTAAGCGCTTCGGTACCTGCCGCACCGCGTCTCGACGGTGATATGACCTGAATTCCCGATGCAAGTTCTTCGCCGTATGCGGCAGGCAAACGTTTCGAACAAAGCTCAACAACAGTTGCCGCGATAGATTCGTCATAATTTCGAGACATAAAAAAGAAATCGTTCTTTTTTTCCGTCAGGATCGGCATTTCGCCCTCTATTATTCTCGATGCATTTGTAATGATGAGACTTTCTTTTGCCTGTCGGAAAATTTCACTCAGTTCAACGGTTCTGATAACTCCGGAACTTATCATATCCCAAAGAACATTTCCCGCTCCCACAGACGGAAGCTGATTTGAGTCTCCTATCATTATGAGCCGCGCACCGGGGCGTATCGCCTTCAAAAGCGCATTCATAAGCATAATATCAACCATAGACGATTCATCTATGATGACAGCGTCTGCGTCGAGACGGTTTGTTTCATCACGGGTAAAGCGCGGATATGCGCCGTCGTTATACTCCATTTCAAGCAGACGGTGTATTGTTTTTGCCTCGCGTCCGGTCGCTTCGCTCATTCGCTTTGCCGCACGTCCCGTAGGCGCGGCAAGCGCGATCTCGTTTATCCCCAACTTTTCGAAAATACTGATAAGCGCACGAACTACAGTGGTTTTTCCCGTTCCGGGACGTCCCGTAAGCACCATAACTCCGCCGACAAGCGCTTCGGTTATTGCACGTCTCTGCTCAGGCGCATAATTTATGCTGTCGCGAAGTTCGAGCATATTGATAAACCGTTCCGCATCACCGACGGAAAGCGCCGCACAGGATCGTTCAAGTCGGCACAGCGACTCCGCAACACCGCGCTCCGCCTTATAGTATGTGTCAAGGTAGCAGGCATTGCAAGTAGTATCACCGAATTTTATCGGTTTACAGTAAAGCTTACCGCTCGCGATAAGCCGTTTTATTGCGTTTACGGCTGCTTCTTCGGTGACCGATATAAGTTCCGCAGTGCCGGAAGCAAGCTTCTCAAACGGCAAAAAAACGTGTCCGTTTGCGTTTGCATTATACGTAAGCAGATATACCGCCGCACCTTCAACTCTTGCTTCGCTTGACGGGTCAACTCCGAGCGCAAGCGCGATCTCGTCCGCTTTCGAAAAGCCGA
>CAZPJU010000114.1:0-2535 GCA_964586965.1 uncultured Lachnospiraceae bacterium
CGGCACGTTTTTCAACTTCGGTGACACCGTACGGTATACAAATGACAACGCGAGGGCGAGTCAGCATTGTATTTCCCGAAACTTTTTTGAAAAATTGATGCAGCATAGCAGCCGCAACGTCAAATTCGGCAATGACACCGTCCTTCAAAGGACGCATTGCGGTTATTGAGCCGGGCGTTCTGCCAAGCATCAGTTTTGCGTCCGAGCCGACGGCAACGACCTTGCCCGACCTTGCCTCTATTGCAACGACGGAGGGCTCACGCAGAACTATTCCTTTACCTTTAACACAAACGAGAGTGTTTGCGGTTCCGAGGTCTATTCCTATACTTCTTGACATAAGTGAGTGTGCGGATTTCCTTCCGCGATCCTTTCGGTTACTTTTGTTTGTTGAGTTTTAATATATCAATACCGCTTTCCGTAAGAAGGCGATACGTAAGCGCTTTCGGCATACCGGTGACGTTAAAATAATCGCCCTCAATGCCGGAAATAAATATCCCGCCGAGACCTTGAATGCCGTATGCGCCTGCCTTGTCGTCACTTTCTCCCGTTGATATGTAATCGAGGATTTCCTCGTCGGATATCGATCGGAAAAAGACTGTTGTTTTTTCGCAGGCTGTCATTGCCGTTCCGTCGGCAATGACTGTTACACCCGTGTAAACTACATGAGAGCGACCGGACAAGGATTTCAGCATACGTACTGCATCGGATCTGTTCGTCGGTTTTCCGATGATGGCGTTGCTTTCGGGCAGATATACGACAGTGTCCGCACCGATCACAACCGCATCGGGAGACAATAATGCCACAGCGTCGGCTTTTCTGCGAGACAGAAGCATAACTGCGTCGTCGGGAACAATGCCGTCGGGCAGAGTTTCGTCCGCGTCTGTTACCGCAACGTCAAAATCAAGTCCAAGCGATAAAAGCAGTTCTTTTCTGCGCGGAGATTTTGATGCGAGGATTATTCGTTTCATTACTTGATGCCCGTGGAGCCGAATCCGCCCTCACCGCGATCTGTTTCATCGAGTGTGTTTGCTTCGATAAGCTCTGCGGCAAAAACGGGGATGAACATAAGTTGAGCAATTCTGTCTCCGGGGTGTACGGTGAAGAGCGCGGAGCCGTGATTTTTCAAACCTACGCAGATCTCGCCTCTGTAATCGGAGTCGATAAGTCCGATTCCGTTTGCAAGCGAGATGCCCTTTTTGAAAGCAAGTCCGCTTCTTGCGCAAATGACTGCCGCAACGCCCTTGGGAGCTTGGATGGCAAGACCTGTCGGAATGGATTTGATCTCACCGACAGCCAAAGTAATGCTGTTTTCTCCGCAGTAGCGAAGATCGAGCGCAGCTGCGCCGCTTGTCGCATATTCGGGGAGCTCTGCCGAGGGGTTAACTTTTTTGATCTTTATTTTTATGCTGTTTTCCATAGCTGTTCCTTAAATTCTGATTTATTTTATTCTGCGTATCGGATATGTTGCCGGAACGCCGTTTGCGTATGCGGTTATTATCTCGTCGATCGCTTTTGGCGTTTCCGTCGAGAAAATAAAATGATGGCGCGCAGCTCCGATACCGTTCAAAGCGTCGCGTTTATCAGCCATGTAGACGGGGACGCTGTTGTAGATTATGCTTCTGCATCCGTCAGCGGGAAAAACGGGAAATTCCGCTCCCATTCGGTCGCGAAGCGAGACTTTTTTCGTTTTGCAAATGCATTTGTCTCCGGATACGGCACGAATTATGCATCTTTCCGTTGTCATCAGCGGTATTCTTCCGTAAACAATAACCGAAGCGGGGACAAATCGCGCGATGTCGCGCATCATCGGCACGGTTAACTCAGGCGATAAAGTGACGCAAGAAACACCTGCCGACAAAAGCGTGGCAGCGGAATGAGAATTTGAAATATTTGCACGATATGCCGCCGAGACTTCAAGATCAAAACCTTCTGTCAGCGCAAGTTGTCCTGCGTTTGCAACGAATGCATGAGACGCGCCGTTTGAAACCGCCGATGATAGTTGATCTATTATTTTCTTCTCCTCGTTTCCATAAATAACAGCAGGAAGAATCACGCCGTCGGCGCGAGAACCCGCGGTATATTTGTCAAGAGGGAGACAGATGATATCAAAATATGACCTTGCGAGATCTGTTATGCAGTCCTCGAAAGGAAATTCCGCTGTTTTAAGTGTAAACTTGGCGTGGGAAATCGCTTTCGTCGCCAGCGACAGATCGGGATTGCGTTCGGGGAGCGATCTTGATGTGTCGGATAACGCGAGAACCGCGCGTCTGCGAAGTTCGTTCAGTGCGGAAACGGGAAGTATAAGTCCGCTGTCAAGCGTTATGTCGAACGATTCCGGTTCTATGTAAAATGGGGTCGAGCCGAGTTTTGAAAGCTGAGTACGAACGAAGTCTTCGGTCAACGGTCTTGTTAAGGCTTCGTCCGGGACGGCACCCTCAACGGAAACGGTTTTGTTTTCCGTTGAAAAGGTCAACCGTGATGGCAAACCTCTTAATATACACGCCTCTCCTGACGTTATTTTAACCGGTGACGGCG
>CAZPJU010000115.1:0-2521 GCA_964586965.1 uncultured Lachnospiraceae bacterium
AAAAGGCAAAGCTCGAAAAGTACAAGGAAGTCAGAGCCGGACTCGAAGCCGCACTTGCCGCACTTTAATTAAAAAAAACGACCGAAAAACCGACGCTTTGCGTCGGTTTTTCGCATTTTTGGGGTAGTGAGCATTTGTGAAGTTCACGTAATGTTAATATTTGCCCGGTTTTTTGCATGATTTGAAAAATATCATTATATCATTGAGCGTGTCTTGCAATTGAGATGAATTTTATAGTATAATATAATGTGAAGAATTGGATGAACAACAGCTCGTAATGTCACAGGGAGGAATAATGAACGATACTGTTCTTTCACTGAAAAATATTGAAAAAAGCTTTGGTGAAACGCCGGTTTTGCGCGGTGTTGACCTTGATATAGCCAAAGGAGAATTTATAACGATTCTCGGATCGTCCGGATGTGGGAAAACGACACTTTTGCGTATAATCGCGGGGCTTATCGACGCGGATGAAGGGACTGTCTATATAGACGGAAAGGATGTTACGAACGTTTCTCCTGAAAAGCGTCCTGTTAATACGGTTTTCCAAAATTATGCGTTGTTTCCGCACATGACGGTGGCGGAAAATGTCGGTTATGCACTCAAGCTTCGCGGAGTAAAAAAGGATGTTATTGCTTCCGAGGTCTCAAGGGTGCTTTCACTTGTGAGAATGTCCGGTTACGAAAAGCGACGTCCGCATGAGCTTTCCGGCGGTCAAAAGCAACGTGTTGCGATCGCGCGCGCGGTTATAGCGGAACCTAAGGTACTTTTGCTGGACGAGCCGCTCGGCGCCCTTGACTTGCGTCTCCGCAGACAAATGCAAACTGAGCTGAAGTCGATACAATCCGAACTCGGAATAACCTTTGTTTATATAACGCACGATCAGGAGGAGGCGCTCAATATGTCAAGTCGAGTTGCCGTTATGCGCGACGGTGTGTTTGAGCAGCTCGGAACTCCGGATGAAATTTACGACAGTCCCGAAACATCGTTTGTTGCAAGTTTTGTCGGTGAGGCAAACGTGATTCGAGGTAAGGTTATGAGCGTTGACGGAGACTTGATATCGGCTTCCGCTTTCGGTAATGCTGTGAAAATTTCGGCAAACGGTAAAGAATATTCCGTTGGAGATGATGTTTGCTTCGCAATCAGACGTGAGAATGTTTTGATGTCAAGTGAAGGAGGGGGAATCCCCGCAAAGGTCTGCGAGAAGATTTTTGCCGGAGGAACGCTTCGCATAGTTGCCGAAACAAATGACGGAAAAAAGATTACGTCAAGCAGACACGGAATAAATTCGGAATATGCCATCGGGGATACCGTATATGCTTCGTGGGCTCCCGAAAATGCCGTAATCGTCAGGGACACGGACACAGATGATAGATAAAATGAAAAAATCAAAGAAAAAACGCGGTCTTGAAGTGAAAAAACAAATCACTGCGACGTTTATGACTTTGCCGATGTACATTTTTGCGCTTGTGTTTGTGCTCGGACCGCTTGTTTATATGCTGATTCTAAGCTTTATGTCAAGGGATGACGGCATAGGTGTTGCCGCTGTTTTTACTATTGACAATTACAAAAATATATTTTCGCCCGTGTATTTCGGTACTTTTGTCGAGTCGTTGAAGCTCGGCTTTGTAACAACAATCTGCGTTACCGTTATAGGCTATCCTTATGCGTACTGCATGGTTCGCGCAAAAGAGAAAGTGCGAAAGAAATTGCTTATGATGCAAATGATACCGTTTTGGGTAAATTCGTTGACGAGACTTTACGGTTGGGTAATAATATTCAGGTCAAACGGACTTTTGGATAAACTACTTATGGCTCTGAAAATAACCGATAAACCGCTTCAGCTTTTATATACTTATCCCGTTGTCGTTGTCGGTATGATATATGTGCTTTTGCCGTATATGATTTTTTCGGTTTACGGCAGTCTCGAAAAGTTAGATTGGTCGCTTGTGGAGTCTGCGCGAGATCTCGGAGCTTCTCCTGCAAGAGCATTTTGGGATGTGACCTTTAAGCTTTCGCTGCCGGGACTTCTAACAGGTGTTATTCTTACATTTATTCCTTCAATGGGGCTGTTCTTTATTGCTGACATATTGGGCGGAAATAAAATCGTTTTGGTGGGTAATCTGATTCAGGAACAGCTTATGAAAGCGCATAATCAGCCGTTTGCCGCGGCGCTTTCCGTTGTTTTGATGATAGTTACGAGTCTCTTTATTTGGCTCTACCGACGCGCGGCAAAGGTCGATCGGTTGGAGCTTGATAACGATGAATAAGGAGGAGATATGAAGAAAAACGGAATTTTTTCTAAGTTATATCTTGTGCTCGTGACAACACTTTCATATCTGCCGATATTTGTCGTTGTGTTATATTCGTTTAACGAAAGCAAACTCAGTTCGGAATGGGGCGGATTTTCGCTCAAATGGTATGAAAAGCTTTTTGCCGATGATGCAATCTTCGAAGCGCTCGGAAACAGTGTACTGCTTGGCGTTTTGGCGGCGCTTATTGCCGCTGTTATAGCAACGATGGC
>CAZPJU010000116.1:0-2485 GCA_964586965.1 uncultured Lachnospiraceae bacterium
GCCTCAAGTATCAAATCGTCGGAAATGTCACCGAGCATAAAAAGTAATTTTTCGCTTTTCATAAACTTATCCCCTCCTCTGTAAGATAACTTTTCAAATCATTTCTCATTCGAAAAAGGAGTGACGCAACCTTGGACGATGTCATCCCGTAAGCTTTCGCAATGTCTTTTATGCTTGCAAGATACCAATACCGACGAACAAAAATGATTCGCTTTTCCTTTGGCTGACTGCGTAAAAATTTATCTATCGCACGCATTATCTCCTCAGACGCCACCGTATCTTCAACATCAGCGACATCAGCGATACAGTCTGTAAGTTCATCAAGCGTAAGCACGACCTCTTTGCCGCCGCGCTTTTCGGCTTTGTCGTGACTATATCTATTAAGCGAAATATTACGCACTATCCTGCCGAGATATGCCGACAAATCAGTCGGAACAGCAGGAGGTATCCTATCCCAAAGACAAAGATATGCATCATTGACACATTCCTCGACCGACTCGCGATCTTTCAAAATGTTATACGATATCGTCTTGCAGTATTTGCCGTACTTGTTGCTCGTTTCGCTTAGCGCACGTTCATCACGTCTAAAATAAAGTGTTATTATATCTTTATCGTCCATGCCTTTCTCCTTTCGCAAATTTCGGAAGAGCCCTTCACTTATACAGTACGAAAAAAATCGCTTTTATTGCGGCAAAAAACAAAAAATATAAAGAAATCGGAGAAGTAAAGACTCATTCAAAAGCTTTACTTCTCCGTTTCATTTAGATTCATCGTTAGATTTGCATTTGTCGCAAACTGCACGAAGATTAAGTTCATACGAAATAATGTTCACCCCCGACTTTTCTCTGAAAAACGACGTAAGGTCTCCCCAAAATACGTCGCTCACGGCACCGCAAACCGGGCAAATCACATGATCGTGCGGCGACGTATTCTTGTCATAGCGGTTGGAACCGTCCGACACCTCAACAAGACGAATCTCGCCCGCGTCAAGCATAAGCGACAAATTGCGGTATACTGTTCCATACGCGATCGACGGCATGATTTTTTTCGCATTTCGGAAAATTTCCTCAGCCGTCGGATGTGTGTCGGAGGATTGTATTATATTCAAAATAAGTTCACGTTGACGTGTCATTTAATACCTCTTTTTAAGAATAGGAACAAATCTCAATTATATTATACACATATTCGCAAAAATATCAAGTATTTTTTACAGGAGCCCTTGCAATCTACAAAAAAGTGTGCAAAAATACAATCACAAACTGCTTTTTCGCGGAGGAATAAATGAAAAATCGCGATCTCAACTTAAATTCACGTAAACGCGAACCTACGCCCGAACTTCCAAAGCTCTGCCGAAAAATCGCCGCAGAGGGCTGTGTGCTTTTGAAAAACGACAGTGTTTTACCGTTCGAGCGTGACGATGTAATTTCCGTTTTCGGAAGAACGGCATTTGACTATATTGCGTCCGGATCCGGTTCGGGCGGTCTCGTTCGCACAAAATACAAAACCAACATCATCGACGGTTTTCATCGTTTGCGACGCGCAAAGTTAAATGAAGAACTCGTTTCCGATTACAGAAAATGGCTCAAAAATCACCCGTTTGACAGCGGAAACGGCTGGGCAACAGAGCCTTGGTTCCAGGTCGAATATGTCCCTGACGAAGAAAAAATCAAAACCGCGGCGGCAAAATCGACCTGCGCGCTTATTGTCATCGGCAGGCTTTCCGGCGAGGACAAGGACAACAGCGCGGAAGCCGGCAGCTACTTATTGACAGACGACGAAAATGAGCTTTTGCGTCGAGTAACCACGCATTTCGATCGTGTCGCCGTCGCTCTCAATGTCGGGAACATCATTGATATGTCGTGGGTTGAAAAATATAGCGTCGGAGCAGTCATGTACATTTGGCAGGGCGGTCAGGAAGGTGGAATCGCCGCCGCAGACGCACTCACAGGGCGCACACCGCCGTCAGGTAAGCTCCCCGACACAGTCGCGCACTCGATAAACGACTATCCCTCACACAAAAATTTCGGGAATCCACACGGCAACATCTACGAGGAGGACATCTATGTCGGCTATCGTTATTTTGAGACGTTCGCGCCCGAAAAAGTCCTCTATCCGTTCGGTTTCGGCTTGACATACACGACTTTTGATGTCGAGTTTTCCGATGTTCACTCGTCAAACGGCAAAATTTTCGTCACCGCCGCGGTAACCAACAAGGGGAATCGAGCCGGACGCGAGGTCGTTCAAATCTATTATAACGCGCCGGACGGCACGCTCGGAACGCCGTCGCGTCAGCTTGCGACATACGCAAAAACAAAGCTGCTTTTGCCGAAGCATTCGCAAAAATTGAAGCTGTCGTTTCCCATTCGCGATATGGCGGCATATGACGACAGCGGCAACAGCGGTCACAAATCGGCATTCGTGCTTGAGGCGGGCGATTACGTCATATATGGCGGAACCGATGTCAGAAACGCGCAACCGATATATA
>CAZPJU010000117.1:0-2451 GCA_964586965.1 uncultured Lachnospiraceae bacterium
ATGATAATATTTTCGATTCCGAAACGGATCAATGGCATTCTTCCGTTGAATGGGAAAGCGCGGATGGGCTTTTCCGCGCGGCTGAGTTGACACACACGCCGTTTGATTTCGTTTATATAAGCGAACACACAACTGTGGAAAAACTTGCGGCTTATCCGGTATTGTTCTATCCGCACGCGTTGATACTGACCGAAAAAACGGCAGCGCTTCTCGAAGAATACGTCAGTCGCGGAGGTAAACTTGTGCTTGCGTGCCGCACCGGTTACAAGGACGAAAACGGACACTGCCGTATGATGCCGTTGCCGTGCTGTGCCGCGCCCTTAGCGGGGATTGACATTAAAGATTCGACTGCTGTTGCAAGGGGAGATGCGATCGTTGATATGATTTTCGACGGCAAGCGCATTACGTCCGGCATTTACAATGACATACTCATCCCCGGCGAAGAAACGGAGATCCTCGGCGTATATGACGGCGGATATTACAAAGGCGAGCCTGCCGTGACAAGTCACCAAGTCGGAGACGGCGAAGTTATCTACTTCGGCGGAACGCTTCGCGAACCCGCTGCAAAGGCGATGCTTGAGCATTTCGGACTGACAGAGCCTTATGCTGACGTGATTTCGGTTCCCGAATGCTGCGAGATCGCGGTCAGGGGGGATTATATGTTCGTCCTCAACTACGCACACGGCGAAAAAACTCTGACTTTGAAGCGTGAACTGACGGATGTTTTCACCGGCTCGGTCAGATGCGGCGAGGTAACTCTCCCTGCATATGGCGTTGCGGTCTACAAACTTTGACGTACAAAAATGAATACGTAAAACAAAAACGGCTTCTTAGGAAGCCGTTTTTTTGATCGAATTGAATTTAAGATAATTTTCCCCAAATCAAAATTGTTTGATTTGCAACGTAAATTTCGTCGCCTGTGTAAAAATCGTCAAGAAGTCGAGAAAGACTGCTGATGAACGGCGCGTAATTCGGATCGTCCGCATTTGGCGCGTAAGAGGAGGAAAGCGTGCGTTTTATGAAAGAGCTCTTTGTGTATTTGATCGGAAAATCAAATGCTTCAATGTTGTATTCTCTTCCGAAAAACGAGTCGATTTGCGACATCACCTTGTCGATTCCATGTGTGAGTGATTTATATTCGCCGCAAAAGCGAGAGCAAAGTTCGTGCTGTGCTTGCGAAAATGCGTCGCTCGCGCGTTTGCTTGCGAGTATGGCGACGGTACCGTCGGATGTTAAGATTCGCTGACATTCTTTGCGAAAAAGCTCGGCGTCAAACCAATGAAACGCGGATGCGACTGTTACAAGCGAGACGGATGCATCGGGGAGCCGTGTGTTCTCTGCGGACGCGGAAACGGAATGAAAATTCGGATTTTTCGATAGCTCTTTTTCCGCGACGGCACGCATTTCGTCGTTCGGCTCAACGCAGTACACTTCGTAGCCTCGATTTATAAATTCGCGTGACAGTATTCCCGTACCCGATCCTATGTCTGCGGCTTTTTCGCCTGATTTTATCATTTCGGAAAATATTTTTTCTACGGCTTACGGTGCGTAAGGCTGTCTGCCCGACGAATACACGTCAGACTTTTTTGTGAAAATATTTTCGTTTGACATTTTATTTTGAGTATGCTTCGCACATACGATCGAGCGCGGAGATCAGTACGTGACGGGGGCAGGCGATGTTTATGCGTTCAAAGCCGATACCCTCATTGCCGAAAATATATCCTTCGTCAAGGAAAAGCTCATGTTGGACATTAAGCTTTTCAAGTTCCTCCTTGGAAAGGCCGAGCGAACGGCAATCGAGCCAAGCGAGATATGTACCTTCGCTGCGGTAAAGCTTGAGTGCGGGAAGATTTTTCGATATGTAATCGTGCATAAGCTTGAAATTATCGTCTATTACCGTGATAAGCTCATCGTACCAGGCTTCGCCTACGGTATAAGCAAGTCTGCACGCCTCGTAGCCGAGCGCGGACAAGCCGACATCGACTCCGCCCGACTTAAGCTTTTCGCGCAGAGCAGCATCCTTGACGATCACATTTGATGTTTGCATTCCCGCAAGATTGAACGTCTTTGACGGAGCGGTGCATATGAGCGATATGGGGGAGTATTTTTCGTCGAGCGAGCCGACGGAGGTGTGCTTTGCTGTTCTGCGAATCAGATCCGAGTGAATTTCGTCGGAGATGACATAAACGTTATGCTCAAGACAAAGATCGAGGAGCTTTGTAAGCTCGTCCTTCGTCCAAACTCTGCCGACGGGATTGTGCGGATTGCAGAGGATGAAAACTTTTACTTCCGGACGCGATACGATTGAAGCGAACAGCTCAAAGTCGATAGCATATGTGTCACCGAGGTCGATAAGCGGACATTCTACGACATTGACGGAATTATCTGTGCCTGCGCGCCAAAACGGAGGGTACGAGGGAGTCATAAAAACGATGGAATCACCTGCTTTTG
>CAZPJU010000118.1:0-2346 GCA_964586965.1 uncultured Lachnospiraceae bacterium
ACGAAAGCTCCGCGCAAGCAAAAATAAACGCCAGCTCCGTGATATTCATATAATCAAGCCGCATCGTATACGCGGAAGCCGCAACATCTGCCGAAAGCTCCGCAAGTATGCGTTCGATCTCGTGCTGTTCCCTGCTTTCGAGGAGTCTGAGTTCGTTGTTTGCATCAACAACCGCAAGAGGCTCTATGAAAACCGTCGCTCCCGAAGCGGAAATATCATGTACAAGACCGCTGACTTCGTTTTTATATTCCGCCTTAACGGGCACAACAAATCTTCCGCCGCGCTGAGTGACTATATTCTCCTGCAAATATCGCGAATAAGTGCCTCCGCTTATATATTTTTGAAGCACATCACGTATTTTTGAATTTACGGCTCGCATTTTGCGTCTTATATCGGAAAGTTCGCCTGACGCTTCGTCGGCAATCATATCCTCCGAGATAATTGCCTTTGTTATCTTATTTTCAAGAAATCTGTTTCCCGAAAGCCGCTCGAAAATTTCATCGAGCACCGTATCGAAAGTCTTATCACCGCGAAGATAGTCGGTCAGTCTTCTTGCTGTTCGCAAAACATTGGCACAAGCGAGAAGTTCTCTTTCGGAAAGTATTGCCCCTTTTTCGGCACGTTCGACAGTATCGCTTATGTCTACGACCGCGCCAAACGAAGGCATTCCCTTTATTCCCATCAGACGCTTTGCATCGCTTGTACGACGCTGACGTCGAAGCACTATCACTTCATCGTCGGACGGCATAAGCGCAAGACATTTGCGCTTTGCCCCCTCAGTCGGAGCACAATCGGAAAGCATCTTGAGAATTTTATCAAATTCAAGTGTTTTTATTGTTTTTTCTGTATAACTCATAGTTTCAAAGTGTTTGACAGTGTTTATAATAATCAAGAGTCGAAAAACCACGTCCCAAATGATGCAGCAAATACCTTTCCGCTGCTGTCGAATACTCCGAAAGATCCGCATCAGAAAGCGCAAATGACAAAAATTTCGCTGCATCGGCGGAAACGGTAAATCGCAATGCTTCAAGCAACATGGGCGACACTGCTATAAAAGGTCTTGTCCACTCTCCCTCGCGATCCGCATATTTGTCCACTCGACGTCGCGCTATGCAGTCTGAGCACAAAAGCTCGCCTTCAAGAATATCGAGATAATAAAGCGGCGACGTTTCGGATCCGCACATACAGCAAGCGGAAAGATCCGGTGCCATTCCGGAGACAGCCGCGCATCGAAGTTCAAACGCGCCCTTTATTTGCATAAGCGGACGTTTATCATGCGAGATTGCATAAAGCGTGTTCAGCGTCAGGCGCAGGAGGGCGGTTTCGTCATTTTCCTCTACGGAACAGTGATCCGCAACATCACACACATACGAAGCAAGCGCGATTCTGTTAAGATCCGTCCTGATACCGAAAAAAAGTTCATGCAAATCAGATTCGGAAATATGATAAAATCCGCTTTTGTTTTTAGTAAGGATAAATGTTGAGTACGCAAACGGCTGCGACGACGTCATATTTTTACTTTTCAGCGAACGCACGCCTTTGCCCGTAACGAACATTTTGCCGTGCTCCGCTGTGAGCAAAGTCAAAAGCTTATCGTTATCTCCGAGCGGCTTTTCACGAAGAACAAGTCCGTGAACGGACAACTTTTCCATTTTTATTTAAGATCCTTCATATCGTAACCGAAGTCGCGAAGATAACCGCCTCTGTCGCGCCAACCGTCCTTTACCTTTACCCAAAGATCAAGGAACACCTTGCATCCGAAGAAACGTTCAAGGTCTTCACGCGCATAAGTACCGATCTTTTTAAGCATATCGCCGTTCTTACCGAGAATTATGCCCTTATGGGTGCTTTTTTCGCAATATATTTCGGCTCTGATGCGGATGAGCGTGTTTTCGTCTTTGAATTCCTCAACGACAACAGCGGTTCCGTGCGGAATTTCCTTTGAGAGCAGACGAAGCATCTTTTCTCTGATAACCTCGGCCGCATAGCGACGTTCGGACTGATCCGTAATTTCATCACCGGAGAAGTACCATTCCTCCTCACGCAAAAACTTTCCGACTTCTTCAAGCACGTCGGAAACGCCTTTACCTTTCAATGCGGAGGTGGGGACTACTGCCTCAAAATTATGGATAGAGGCATAATCGGTGATTGTTTCAGCCAATTTTATCGGATCCGACTGATCTATCTTATTAAGCACGAGTACAGCGGGGATTTTTTCTTTTTTAATTCGCTCTATCACCGCACGCTCGACATTTCCTGCGGGCTTGTCCGCATCCGCAATAAGGATAACGGCATCACAATCTCCGATTGAATTTTCCGCGCTCTTGACCATATAATCACCGAGCT
>CAZPJU010000119.1:0-2331 GCA_964586965.1 uncultured Lachnospiraceae bacterium
TCAGCTGGATAGAGCAACTGCCTTCTAAGCAGTAGGTCGAGGGTTCGAGTCCCCCCAGGTACGTTTTTTGGTGGGTGTAGCTCAGTTGGTTAGAGCGTCAGGTTGTGGCCCTGAAGGCCGTGGGTTCGAATCCCATCATTCACCCTATAACGGATGCAGACTTCGGTTTGCGTCCGTTTTTTTGTTTTCACAAGAAAAAGGCACTGCTTCAGCAGTGCCTTTTTTCTGCTTTACACATTGACAATCAAAGATGTAAGTGCTTTTCTTTCATCCATATAGACACGTAAATCTGAAAAGGTTGGGACTTCTTAAAAAAATATTTGAAATCAAAAATATTTTTTATTTCACGTTGTTCTGCCTGTAAACCTCGAAAGCAAGTACTGCCGCGGACGACTGCGCAGAGAGGGAAGCATTGAATTCGCGTCCATAGTCGATGCGGACGATTTCGTCGGCTTTGTCGAGAATTCGATGTGCGATTCCTCTGCGTTCTCCGCCGATGACAAGAAAAACAGGGAAGGTCAAGTCGGCTTCGTACATGGACGTTGATTTTTCTTTTGCCGAGCAAATGATCTTATATCCCGCGCTGCGGAATATGTCCACGGCGCCGTCCGCGTCCGAAACGAACAAATTTGCCGTTTCCGATGTACCTGCAGACGAACGGCA
The DNA here is from genome assembly GCA_964586965.1 of uncultured Lachnospiraceae bacterium. GTDB lineage: Bacteria > Bacillota > Clostridia > Oscillospirales > CAG-272 > DTU064. Next base: position 664 of record CAZPJU010000119.1, read on the forward strand.
CACGATCCCTGCGGACGACATCCAATTTCGCGGCGGCAGAATGATTCCGTCAGCACCGGAAGCGTAAACCGTGCGTAATGCCGTACCGAAATTGTACGGATCTTCGATTCCGTCAAGCATAACGTAATAACCGTTCGATTTTATGCAATCAAGCGTAAGTGTCGGTATGTCTCTTTCTCCGCAGACGGCAACGAAACCGCCATGAGTTGTTCCGAGTGTCAACTCCGAAATTTTATCGGATGTTGTTTGAATAAGCTCAAAGAAATGCTTTTTGGACATTCTCGATAACCACGATATTTCTTTTTTGTGTTTTTCAAGCTTTTCGATATCATAATAGATTTCTTTAATTTCACGCGATGATATTTTCGCATCTCGCGCGGCGATGACGGCACGAATGGACGTCAGCCCTTCAAATATATTCGACGGAAGATATTTTTCTTGCATAATTATTTCTTTCTTACGCTGTTACAGGCGTATTTTTATTTGTTTTGTTATTCAAAATTATAAATCGCGACTAAAAATAAAGCTCTCGGCATATTATGAATCACAAAGATTCAGTCGGAGGATTATATGTGAAAACCTTAGTCGATGAACGTGCTGTTATGTTAGGAGAATATATTGCATCAAGCGGTGCGACTGTAAGAAATGCAGCTAAAAAATTCGGTGTCAGCAAAAGCACTGTACATAAGGATGTAACCGAACGTTTAACTCGGATTAATCCGACGTTAGCGCACGAGGCAAGGGTAGTCCTTGATATCAATAAAGCCGAACGCCATATTCGCGGAGGCAAGGCTACTCGTATGAAATACAAGGGGACTTGAAATAAATCAAAACAGTTTATTATGCCGCATCAAAAAATAACCTATTGAACAGTCTTTGACAGCGCATCTTATATGTTTGATATAAAAATCAATATTTCTATACAGGCACGCGTCAAAATCGGAACCGCTTCCAAAAATAATATTTTTCTTTTGTTTAACAAGAAGATTCAAAAGTTTATAAACGGATTTATTGCCTGCGAGATGGCTGAAAGAAATTTGATAGACGGCATTGGGAACAGACAAAATAGTCTTGAACATTCGTTCGGAGCAAAATTGTTGCAAAGTCTCGGTTGAAACGAACACCGGAGTAAGCTTTCTCTTGTAAATAATGTTGTGCAGTTCGGACGCAAGCGTGTCTTGATCTATTCCGAACGGAACTTTTATGTAGAGAAATGCGCCGGTGTTTGTTTTCAGAGCAAGTTTTTCAAGATCTGAAAAAGCAGATATTCCTTTGAATAAAGTTATTGTGTGAATCGGAACAATCTTTATACGCGGACAAAGCGATTTTCGAGCCGCGGAAAAATAATGGGATTCTCGTTGAACGTGTGCGGCAACAGTAATTGATGTATCATATTCACGCGCAAGAAAAATGCGTTTGACGCCGTGAGCACGATAAATTTTCGAAATGATATTCAGTTCGTCGATAAATTCGTTTTCACTGATCGGAAGATAGCTGACGGAATAAAAATCGTTTATTGTCATAGATCACCGCTGTTAAAAAAATTTCGAATTGTATTAAAAAGAGTATATCATAAATAATGATAAAAATAAATATCCCATACGCAATTTTTACAGTAGTTGATATTATACGCCGATTTTCGCCATAATTCATTATACAAAATGCAAA
>CAZPJU010000120.1:0-2277 GCA_964586965.1 uncultured Lachnospiraceae bacterium
TTTCGTAGCTTTCCGCGAGAAATTCCTTCATTTCGTCGGACGAAAGCTCACGTTTAGACAGGCGCGCAAGCGACCAAATGTGCTTTGCGACGGTCTTTGCGGTGTCGGAGTCGGTATTGTTGAGCAGTTTTCCGATCAATCCGTTTTCAAGATTGACTGTCAGCGAAAGCTCCTTTGCGCCGGCAACATCAGCCATTCCGTAAAGGCGCATCATGTCGTTCATGCGGCGTGATTGTTCGCTTTCAAGGATGATTGCGGGCGTTTTTGTGTCGCGCAAATGCTGAAATTCAACTGTAAGCGTATCATTACCGGAAACTTCGCGGAAAAGTTTTTCGAGCGCTTCCGTGCCGTCAACGGTTTCCGCGTCGTTGATCTTGAGGGCATCGTCTATGCCGGCGTCAACGCGGATGAATTTGCAGTTTTTATCCGATTCGAGCAGAGAAATAAACTGCGTATCTATGACGGAATCGAGATAAACGACTTCGATTCCCTCGGCTTCGTAAGCGGAGATATACTGCGCTTCCGTGATCTTGTTATTGCAGTAATAGACCTTGCCCTCGTGCTTTTCCTTAGCGCCGTCAAGATATTCGTCAACGGTGAGGTGCTTGCCTGAGGTTGTGGGAAGCAGAACCGCGGACTTAACTCTGTCGTAGAATTTTCTGTCACGGATGCAGCCGTATTCAACGAATGTTTTTATGTCGTGCCAAATTTCGCAGTATCTCTCTTTTTCGTTATTGAAAAGCGAAACGAGTTTGTCTGCCACCTTTTTTGTAATGTGCGCGGAAACTTTCGAAACGTAACTGTTGTTTTGCAGATAGCTGCGCGATACGTTGAGGGGAAGTTCGGGACAGTCGAGCACGCCGCGAAGCATAAGAAGATATTCGGGGATGACTTCCTTGATGTTGTCCGCAACAAAGACCTGATTATAGTAAAGCTTGACCTGACCTTCGAGGCTTTCGTATTCGTTTGTAATTCTGGGGAAGTAGAGAATACCCTTGAAATTGAGAGGATAGTCCGCGGAGATGTGAATGTGGAAAAGGGGCTCGCGGAAATCGGAAAATACCTTGTGGTAAAATTCCTTATACTCCTCATCGGTGCAGTCGGAGGGAGCTTTTTGCCAAAGCGGAGTTACATCGTTTATCGGCTTTTCCTTGTTGCAATCGCAACTGCAGTCACAGTTCTCGTCGTGCTCGTGCTCGTGCTCGCAGTCACATTCGTGCTCTGTGCCGTCCGAGAAATAGATCGGCACGGGCAAGAACGAGCAGTATTTTGCAAGGATTTCGCGGATTTTTGCGGATGAGAGAAACTCTTTTTCGCTTTCCGTGATGTGCATTACAACGGATGTTCCGCGCCCGCAGTCATCGTCGGGAACGGAGATTTCGTATTCGCCGGCTTCTGTGCAGACCCACTTAACCGCAGGTGCACCCGTATAGGATTTTGTTATAACGTCAACGGTGTCGCTGACCATGAACGAGCTGTAAAAACCGAGACCGAAATGACCGATAATACCGTCACCGCCGTTTTCGCCCTCGTATTTTTGGATGAATTCAAGAGCACCCGAAAGAGCGATGCGACAAATATATCTGTCGAGCTCGTCCTCTGTCATACCGATGCCGTTATCGCGTACTGTAAGCGTACCTGCATCTGTGTCGAGAATGACGTCGATTCTGAATTCGTCCTCGTTTATGCCGGACGCTTCACCCAGCGACGAGAGGCGACGAAGCTTTGTTACCGCGTCGCAGGCGTTGGAGACGATCTCGCGAAGGAATATCTCCTTTTCGGAATAGAGCCATTTTTTAATAATAGGGAAGATATGCTCCGTTTGAACGGAGATACCGCCGTGTTTTGTGTTTTCTGACATTTTTATTGCCTTTCAAAATATTAATATATTAAGAGCCGAACGACTCTTGTTATCTACAAATAAATTATATATCCGTGTTTCCTTGTTGTCAAGACGCAGAAACCCCAAAAGCGCACTTGCAAAAAACATCGTTATGTGATATACTGAACATTACGGAATTATTATTGACACGACATACGGCTGTTCAGTCGGTATTGTTTTGCGCCCCCATAGTTAAATGGATATAATAAACCCCTCCTAAGGTCTTGCTCTATCTGCCAAGCAGACGAGAAAAACCGCATAAACGAGAGAAAAACGCCGATTTCGCGACCTTGTGTCAAGGCATCCGGCAATTTGGCACCCTGGTTGGCACCCTTTGGTACCTTTTCGAGAAAATATAAGGGATATGCCTTCAAAGCCTAATTTGCCTAAATTTC
>CAZPJU010000121.1:0-2164 GCA_964586965.1 uncultured Lachnospiraceae bacterium
GCGTTGACAAATATCGCATACCCGTATCCGGGAACACCGTCACAATCGTTTTACCCTTGTATTCCGGCAAAAGCGCAAGCTTTGCAGCAGCCGCCATTGCCGCACCCGACGAAATTCCGGCAAGAATTCCCTCATCGCGCGCAAGTTTGCGGCAATATTCGTAAGCATCCTCGTTTGAAACAGTTACGATTTCATCGATAATATTGCAATCGAGTACGGACGGAACGAAATTCGCACCGATTCCTTGAATCTTATGCGTTCCCGCTGTCCCACACGAAAGAAGCGGTGACGCCTCCGGCTCAACGGCAACGACGCGCACCCCCGGAAAAGCCTCACGCAATCTGCGCGCTGTTCCCGTTAGCGTACCTCCCGTACCGACCGTCGCAACAAAAACGTCGATTTCGTCCACGTCGGACAGTATTTCCTCTGCCGTCGTTTCGTAATGTGCTCTTGCGTTTGCTTCATTGTCAAACTGAGACGGAATAAAACAGTCTCCTATCCGCTCGGAAAGTCTTTCAGCCTCCGCAACGGCTCCCTTCATGCCGTCTGCACCGGGCGTAAGCACAAGCTCCGCTCCGTAAGCGGCAAATATACGTCTGCGCTCCTCGCTCATCGTATCCGGCATCGTCAAAATAAGACGTCTGCCTTCGGCGGCACACAAAACCGCAAGCCCTATGCCGGTGTTTCCGCTCGTCGGTTCTATTATAACAGTATCGTCACCGACAAGACCGCGCGCTTTAGCGTCATCAAGCATATACATTGCCGCACGATCCTTGACGCTTCCTCCCGGATTCATCATTTCGAGCTTTGCAAGCACACGTGCGCCGAGTCCGAGCGAATGAGATAATCGCTTGGGCTCATAAAGCGGCGTTTTCCCTATAAATTCCCGCGGATTCGTAACGATCGACATATCTTGCCCCACCTTACCTTTTTTTCTTTTTTGTACACGCTCTGCAAACAGCACTCATTTTGCAATATTCGCACGGCGAATCATCGCCGTGTTTTTCCGAAGCAACGGATGCATTGCCCGATCTAATATCGCAACTGATTCTTGTCACAGTACCGCAAAGTTCGCGATACAGTTCCGAAAAGCTCTCCGCATCCGCTATCGACTTTTCGGCGCCGGCATAATAGCTTCCGTCTTTTTTTATTTTTACGGGAATGTATTCTCCCTCAAGCTTCGGATCCATCGCACGCAAAACAGCTTCGTCGTTTAACAAAAGTCCGCTTCGCGCAAGTTTTCTTTCCGAAGCATCGCCGCCGTCCGATCCGTTCCTATCGGAAGGACGCACCCCAACGTACAAAAATCCCGCCGGTTTTATTGTATCTCCCGGCTCTCCGCCGAGCTTTTTCAGCATTTTTTCGTCAGCATTATCGACAACGGTATACATATAAAGCGGAAGCTGAAGATTCTTGCCCTCCTCTATGTCGGATCTGCTGAATGTCTTTTTTCCCGTTTTATAATCAACGACGCGAACGTACAGCGTACCCTCTCCGTCACGATATGAATCAACTCTGTCCGCTATGCCTCGCAAAACGGCAAAAGTACCGTCACCGAGCGGTATTTTCATTGACGGCAACGAATCGTTCCCACCGCCAAGTCCTATGGGAAGCTCGAAAAGTACCGGTTTGAACAGACTTTTTTCAAATTCGTCGCGGAATGCTGTCATAAACTCGAAAACTCCTCGGCGCAATCGTCGGAACAGACTCATCAAACGTGCATTTCCCTGCTGTTCGGACGGAATAACCTCAGAAATATAGTCCGCAATCACACGATCGACGGCGATTTTCAGTTCGCTGTCCGAAAGCTTATAGCTTCCGTCGCAAAATACTCTTTCAAGTACGGCGTGCACAAACGTTCCGATGTCAGAATAAGTAAGCGCCGCGCGCTTATTTTCGATCAGCGAAAGGACGTATTTACAGTAAAATCCGAATCGACACATAACATAGCTCTCGATACGTGACTGCGAAAGTTTTATATCTCCGCCGAAAATGCGGCTCGCCACCTCATCGGAAACGGTTTCTTCCGTTAATGAAACCGGAATATTAACGGCAGAAAGAATCCTTCTGCCCGTCTCGTCCTCCTCCATAAGCTCACGCATTGCAACGGCAAGCTCCGGAGACGACGCACGCGTAAAGCGCGAACGCAACGCCTCAACAGACA
>CAZPJU010000122.1:0-2135 GCA_964586965.1 uncultured Lachnospiraceae bacterium
TCGTGGAGCTTTTTGCAGATGGGATACGCGATCGCGCAACCAACACCGCCGCCGATGACGGCGACTTTTTTTAACCCGTCCGTTTCGGTCGGCTTGCCGAGAGGCCCGACGAAATCGGAGATCGAATCTCCGGCATTTTTTTCGTTCAATTTCATTGTGGTTGTTCCGACGATTTGAAATATTATCGTAACCGTACCTGCCGTTCTGTCGTAGTCCGCGATGGTAAGGGGAATTCTTTCTCCTTTTTCGTCAACTCTGAGGATGATAAACTGTCCGGGCTGGGCTTTTGCGGCTATTTTCGGAGCATATATTTTCATGAGTGTTACTGTTGAGTTCAGCGCTTCTTTTTCGGTGATTTTGTACATTACTTAACTCCTTGTTTAACTTTGTGTACTGTTCTCGAAAAAACTAATTTCCATTTAGTATATCATTATCAGTCTTTTTTGTAAAGCGATTTTTTTGCGATTTGTACATTTTTGGTGAATTGTTACATGAGTAAAGTTAATTGTGAACGAAAATGCGAAAAAATATGATATTTTCGAAAATATGTTGTTGTTATTTTCGAATTTTTATGTTACTATATATAGTGGTTGAATTCAAGCCAAGATTTACGGAGGATAAATTAATTATGGCACTTAGTGAAAAAGAATTGCAAGCTAAGACAGAGGAGCTTAAGGCGTTCATTGCCGAAACAAAGAACACAAAGGGCCCGCTCATGCCGATCATGCAAAAGGCACAGGAGCTTTTCGGCTATCTTTCCATTGAAACGATGGAGCTTATTGCGGATTCACTCGGAATTCCCATGACCGAAGTATACGGAGTTGCAACGTTTTATGCACAGTTCTCGCTTAAACCTAAGGGAGAATATGTAATAAGCGTATGTACCGGTACCGCTTGTTACGTTAAAGGTGCACAGGCTGTGCTTGACAAGGTTGTTGAAATACTCGGCATTCAACCCGGAGAAACAACGCCGGACGGTGTTTTTTCAATTCAGGATACAAGATGCCTCGGTTGTTGCGGTCTTGCCCCTGTTATGACTATCAATGAGGATGTTTACGGCAGACTTACTCCCGCTGATATAAAGGGAATCCTTGAAAAATATCATCAGGCATAATAATAAAAGCGGTAATGCGGTGAGTGAGGAAGCAACGCTTAATGTTTCGATTGGAGAGCTTAATGAGCTTTCACTGAATATACTTGACATCGCTGAAAATTCCGTGGCGGCAGGAGCAACGCACATTACGATCGAACTGAAAGAAACGGAAAAGATACTTTCAGTCGCCGTTTCCGATAACGGTTGCGGTATGACCGCCCACGAACTCGAAAAGGTTGCGGATCTGACATTTACAACGCGTAATACACGTCGTGTGGGATTAGGTGTACCGCTTTTTAAGCTTGCGGCGGAGAAAACCGGTGGAGAATTTTACATAACGAGCAAGTCGCAAGTCGAATACCCGCAAGATCACGGTACTGTTATCGGGGCAATGTTTCGCAAGGACAGCGGTTATTCTGTCCCACTCGGAGATATGACCTCTACGATTCGTGCGTTGATAACCGGCAATGACGGAATTGATTTTTCGTTCACTCACGAAATAACGACCGAGAAGCGTAAAGTTTCGGTCAAACTTGATACCGCGGAGCTGAGGTCTCTGCTCGGAGACGTTTCGGCATTTGATTCCGACATTCTGATAATGATCGGAAATTATCTTAACGAGCAATATAAAACTTAATAAGTAATAAAAAATATACACATTATTGCGGAGGAAACAAGCTATGAAAACTCTTGAAGAACTTGCCCGCATTCGCGAGAGCATGAAGGACAAGATCGCGTTGCGTGAGGGTGTTCACTCAACACGCATAGTTGTCGGTATGGCAACCTGCGGAATAGCGGCAGGCGCACGCGATGTTTTGAATGCTTTTGTTGAAGAAGTGGCAAACGAAAAACTCACTGATGAGGTAACGGTGTCTCAGATGGGCTGTATCGGAATTTGTCAGTATGAGCCTGTTGTCGAAGTTTATACGGCAGGCAACGAAAAGGTAACCTATGTAAATATGACTCCCGAACGCGCAAAACGTGTTGTTGCAGAACACATTAAGGGCGGCAAGGCAGTGGAAGAATACACATTAGGTTAATG
>CAZPJU010000123.1:0-2022 GCA_964586965.1 uncultured Lachnospiraceae bacterium
CTTCGGATTCTTCGATCGTTTCTATTTCCTCGATCGCTTCGGTGACTTCCGCAAACGTATCATCGGAAACGAGCAGCTCTATCTCTTTGAGTTTGGCAGAGACCATATCAAGCTCAAGACGAAGCGACGAAACCGCGCCGCTCAAAATCGCGGCTGCCGCCGTTGATTTTTCGCTGCTTATTGTATTTTCACCCGATTTGACATTTTCCGTAATCGCGGCAAGCTCTGCCGAATTATATTGATCGAGTTTTTCGATTGCGGCATCCAATCTGCGAGAAAGCTCATCATTTTCGCGTCTCAGCTTTTCGTAATTGTCCGCAATATATTCAAGATACGAATTAACCTCGCTGCGGGCATAACCTCCCATCGCAAGGGAAAATTCTTTTTTTCTTATTTCATGAGGTAAAAGCATATTCCCTCCGTATCAAACATATTTTTCCGCCCAAAGGCGAAGTCTGCCGCGCTTTGTTTTGCCGTCAGTACCTTTTATGATAAATTTACCTTTTCCGCGAACGGAGAGCACGTCCCCATCGTCAACGGCGGCATCGGGCTTCAAAAGCTGCTCGTAATTCAGCTCGCACAACCCCGACAGAACATACTCTTTCGCTTTTTCGCGCGAGCAGTTAACTAACGCCGCTATCACCGAATCGGCTCGCATCGAAGCAACCGTATCCGTTACCGTTACAGTTCGTTTTATTGCCGCAAAGTTTTCAGGGAGCGTTGCTGACGTTACCTTCACAGAATCTCTGCCGACTTTTGTTAGTGTTTCCTTGATAAATCCGCTCATTTTTACATCACAGAACACATACGCCTCGTCTCCGTCAACGAGAATATCGCCAATACAGCCGCGTTTTATTCCGAGCGCAAGCAATGCGCCCATAAAATCTCTGTGCGAAAGCGAACGGAATCCACTTCCTCTGATCAAAAGAGTGGATATTTCGTCTTTAACAAACTCGGACGCAATTTGACTAACCGCAGCCTCGTCTGTTTCGTCTATGCCGTAAAGCGCATATTCGGGCAAGCACACAAGGCGCGTCCTCTCGGCGGCTTCGCAGCCTCCGCAAAAAGCGAATCGTCCGCGATATCCGGCACGATTCAGCACGGACGAGACAAAATACATCTCGCGCGGAGTTAAAAATTCGCTGACCAAGATCTCGCCTCTGTCTGCCTTTTGCATTTGTTCAATTACTTTCGCCTCTAAAAGTTCCTTTTCGGCGTCACTGTTTTTCATTGCCATTGAATCACAAAAATCTTAAAAGAAAATATATCACGCTAAGAAACAAATACGTCACAAGAAACGACGCATCGGTTATGTATCCGTCTCCGACACCGAGCCTTTGCAAAAGTGAACACACGAGAGCAAGCACCGGTTCGGTAACGGCACAGATAAAATCCGAAAATCCGCCTTCTCCGTCACCTGACGCAAAAAACGGCAAGCTCCAACGGATGAAAAGCAACAACATATACACTCGCAAAATCAAGCGTGCCGCCGTTCCGAGCAAGGTCAACAAAATATCCAAAGCAGTACCTCCCCCGATTAATTAGAAAATGCCGTATCCGTAATTTCCGGGATACGGCATTTCACCGATTCAATCAATAACCGTAGTTGGTTTCGTCCTCTGCTTCTTCGGGAGCGGGCTGTGCGTGAGGCTTGCGTGTTTCGCGAAGCTGTTCGCCGCTTACGTCCACATTTGCGGGGGTGATGATGTAGGCATTATTTGCAATGCGTTTGATCGAGCCGTCGATGGAATATGCCACGCCGGAAAGGAAGTCGATAAGGCGGCGAGCCGTTTCCTTGTCTGTTGCTTCAAGGTTAAGAACGACAGTGCGCTGGCTGAGAAGATGGTCTGCGATCTGAGGAACGTTCTTGAAGCTGTCGGGGCGGATAACCTTCATCTGAAGTGCCGCGCCGCCGATGTTAATACCGCTCGTAAAAGAAGGTGTCGAGGGAGCAACGGGCTGCTGATAGCTCGTGCTTGCAGGCTGCTGATAGCCTGTATTCGCGGGCTGCTGATAGCCTGT
>CAZPJU010000124.1:0-2003 GCA_964586965.1 uncultured Lachnospiraceae bacterium
CAAGTGACGCTTCCGCTGAAACGGTTTATAAGCTCCGCAAGATCTTCGACGATGCGGGTGTCGTATGGCAGACGGCGGAACTCGGCAAGGTAGATCAGGGCGGCGGAGGAACTGTTGCTCAGTATATCGCTAACCATAATATAGATACGATCGACCTCGGTGTACCGGTTCTTTCCATGCACGCACCGTTTGAGATCATTTCTAAGGTTGACCTTTATGAGGCATATCTCGCTCATAAGGCGTTTAACAAATAATAAATTTGTAAAGGCAGTTAATAATATCAATGCTTGAAAAACTCAAGGGCGCGGAAATCAGATATAATGAAATAGAAACGGCACTCAGCTTGCCGGATGCATATTCCGATATGGACTTGTATAAAAGGCTTACTCGTGAACGTAAGCTTTTGATGCCGATCATAGAAAAATATCGCGAATATAAGGCTTGCGATGCCGCAATAGCGGATGCACGCGAGCTTTCGGAGTGCGGCGATCCCGAAATGGAGGAGCTTGCTATGGCGGAGCTTGGCGAAAAAAAAGCGGAATCGGAGCGTATTCTCGAAGAACTAAAGATCCTGCTTGTGCCGCGAGACCCCGATGATGATAAAAACGTTATCCTTGAGATAAGAGCAGGCGCCGGAGGCGAAGAAGCAGCACTCTTTGCCTCTGTGCTTGCACGAATGTATACTATGTATGCAGATTCCCGACGGTTTAAGACAGAAATAGTTTCCGCAAATGAAACCGAGCTTGGAGGTTACCGTGAGGTGACTATGATGATTTCGGGAGAGGGCGCATACACAAGATTTAAGTTTGAGTCGGGAGTGCATCGTGTTCAGCGCGTTCCCGAAACGGAATCGCAGGGAAGAATACACACTTCAACAGCAACGGTTGCAGTGCTTCCGGAGGCTGAGGAGGTCGAAGTGGATATCAATCCTGCTGATCTTATTATAGAAACCCAAAAATCAAGCGGCGCCGGCGGTCAGCACGTTAATAAGACAGAGTCGGCTATACGTCTTATCCATAAGCCGTCCGGTATTGTTATCGAATGTCAGGATGAACGAAGCCAGCACAAAAACAAGGATAAAGCAATGAAACTCCTGCGTGCAAAGCTTTATGATATGAAGCGTACCGAACAAGCGGACAAGATCGCGGCGGATAGAAAATCACAGGTCGGTACGGGTGATAGAAGTGAACGTATTCGTACCTATAATTACCCACAGGGACGCGTTTCGGATCACCGAATCGGACTTACACTGTATTCTATTGAATCGTTTCTGAACGGCGCAATAGATGAAATGGTTGATGCGCTGATAACTGCGGATACTGCGGAAAAATTAAAGAGCGGCGAGTTGATGCTATGATGTCGAGAAAAACATTGCTTGTGAAAAATGATCATACAAAATCCGAGCTTTCCGAAGCGGCAAGAATTCTTCGCGAAGGCGGACTTGTGATTATGCCTACTGAAACGGTATACGGTCTCGGATGTAATGCATATTCCGCGGCTGCGGCGTATGACGTATTCGAGGCAAAGGGACGTCCGCATGATAATCCACTGATCGTCCACGTTTCAGATCCAGATGAGGCTGAAAAATTTGCCGTTACAACACCGCTTTATAAAAAGTTGGCGAAACAGTTTATGCCCGGACCGCTGACGGTAATACTTAAAAAAAAGGATGTTATCCCGTCTGAGGTGACAGCAGGCGGAGATACTGTCGGCGTGCGATGCCCGTCACATCCGACAGCAAGAGAGTTTATTCGACTTGCCGGAGTTCCCGTTGCCGCACCGTCGGCAAATTTGTCCGGAAGTCCGTCACCTACAACGTTTGATCATTGCGTAAATGATATGATGGGCAGAGTCGATGCGATAATCGACGGCGGAGCCTGTGAGATCGGGCTTGAATCTACGGTGGTTCTTCTTACCGGAGACGATTCGCTCAAGATACTTCGCCCCGGAGCTGTTGATGAGGGAGCACTTTCGTGCGTCGCGTCGGATGTTACGGTCGCGGA
>CAZPJU010000125.1:0-1915 GCA_964586965.1 uncultured Lachnospiraceae bacterium
CTCAATCAGTGCCCGCATAATCTTGATCTTTGGCAGTGGATCTTCGGTATGCCGAGCCGCATCAGAGCGTTCTGTCAGTTCGGTAAATATCATGACATTGAAGTTGAAGATAACGTAACGGCTTATGCCGAGTATCCCAACGGAGCAACAGGTGTATTTATCACAACAACGGGCGAATTTCCCGGTACAAACCGCCTCGAAATTTCAGGTACACGCGGTAAGCTCGTTCGTGAAGGCGGCGGACTTAAATTCTATCGCAACGAAGTTGACGAAAGAGAATACAATGCCACAACGGATAACGGCTTCGGCAAGATCCCGTATGAGGTTATTGATGTTGAAGTTGAGGGTAAGGGCGGCGCTCATACCGAGATCTGCCAAAACTTTACCGATCATATTCTTCACGGTACGCCTCTCATCGCTCCCGGTGAAGAAGGTATACGCGGTCTTTCCATTTCAAATGCTATGATGCTTTCGACGTGGAAGGAAGATTGGGTTGAACTTCCCAATGACGGCGAGGAATTTTGGTCTTATCTTCAGGAAAAGATTAAGACATCAAACGTTAAGGACGATGTTGTCGGCGGCACCGTTGCCGATCTGTCCGGTACATATAATAACTAAAGTCAAAGAAGTCTGCTTCGGCAGGCTTCTTTTTTTATCGACATCCGAATGAAAAATCGGAAAAAATCATATAAATATCCCGAAAGGGGTGAAAAAATGAAATATTCGCTTTTGTTCGGTGAAATGACAGAGGGGTACGAATGGTATGAACCCGAATGCAGAAAAAATATAGCTTGCAATAAGGGAAAAATAAAACTGTCGGTAATACTTTCAATAATGTTTTTGATTTTTGCCACATATCTTTCCGGATGTATAGTTTCGTCTGATAATTCGTCGGATCGAAAATACGAATATCCGGTTGTTGACTATTATGAAGACGAAATGTATATGGCAGTCGCAGGTAACGGTGGAGCTCTAAACGAGCTTGATTACGTTGAAAACGAGATGGAAAACGAGCACGAAGCACGTATCAATGAGCTTGCAACGGCGTATATTGAGCAGCAGAAACAGCTTTTACGCAAGGAGGAAAACTGATCTCCGTTTTGCCGGCGGTGTCCTCTGTTTTGATACATGAAGCGGGACATATCATAGCGGCGACCGCTTTCGGTGTCGGTCTCGGCCGCGGATACAGATTTTTCGGTATACGCATCGTGCTCAACGGAACACAACGCATCGGCTACATAAAGGAGGCAATAATATATGCCGCGGGCGCGGCGTTTAATTTGATTTCGCTGTTGATACCCGGAATGGGAGATGATTTTTACATCTGTTCTGTCGGGGCGGCAATCTTTAACCTCATTCCATTCCCCGGCTCCGACGGCTCTGCGATTATTTGTGCGCTGACGGCAAGAGTCTCATCTCCGAAGTCGGCAGACAGGGTCAAAAATGTACTTGAAAAAACGTTTTTGACCTTGCTCTGGCTGTTTGCCGTCTATGCGAATTTTGACGGACGCGGCAGTTTCGCCTTGCTCGGCGCGGTTACTGTACTTCTTGTTTCGAAAATAATTTAAGAAACGACAAATTCGAAAAAAAAACAATAATTTTCGAAAAAATATTGCATAAAAGAGTCGTATATGCTAAAATGTGCTTGATCCGAAAAATAAATAGAAAACCCGCCCGGGTACGGGCTGCTGTAAGGGAATTGCGTGCGGCTGTCGATCAGGGGGGATTTTTTTATGCAACGGACAGAAAATGAAAGGGGAGTTTTCTTCGGAGCAATTCGAAGAAAGAAATCACAGGTGATATAGGTAAGAAATGAACGGAAATAAGATTATTGAACTGAAGGGTGTTTCAAAGTCCTTCGACGGCGAAACCGTACTTGACTCTATCAATCTTGATATTTACGACAATGAATTTA
>CAZPJU010000126.1:0-1848 GCA_964586965.1 uncultured Lachnospiraceae bacterium
TCGAGCTTAAAGCGGGAGAAAATACGATCACGCTTTCTCAGCCGTCGTATTACGCCCCCGACATCGACTGTATTGCAGTTTCAAAAACAGCCGAATAAAGAAAAACGCACGTGAATCATAAAACAGTTACGAAATTCGCATTTGACGAAGAAGGTGCTATTGATGGAAAGATATCCTGTCACAGAAAAAGATCAAAAATTAATAGAAATTGGCTTGCAGGTTCTGGCGAATAATTTTGATGATGGTATTTACAATCACACTGTTGGATGTGCGGTTTTGTGTAAAAACGGAAATATCTACCAAGGTGTAAACTGCGACGGCATACACGGGTCTTGCGCCGAATACATTACGATTGGCATTGCAATTTCAAACGGGGAACGAGATTTTGATACGATCGTTGCCGTCCACGAGAAACATCTTAACGGTGTTATTCCGCCTTGCGGAAACTGTAGACAAATGCTGTTTGAATATTGTCCGGATATCAAGGTGATCGTAAATGATGAAAACGGCAAACTTATCAAGGTAAAGGCAAGGGATTTACTGCCGTTTGCATGAAAACCCGTGATTTGTTAAAAGCCCTAAGGGCGCACCTTTTATTCATCTTTCAATATGTAGTGCGGTGTACTTTTTTGTACCGTACACAAGGGAGCCTTGGACGCTCCCACGCTAGTAAATAACACAAAATCCGACCTATGATAACAACCATAGGTCGGATTTACTGTTTTATAAACACCTGCATAAAGCGTGCGTTTTTGATGTTATTTTATAATTTTACGACTCTAACTTGATCTATTCCACAGTATTTAAGCACGCGAACAGAGGCTTCGTTTATAATCTCGCCTGCCACGATCGGTGAAATTGCGGGCGGACATGAAATTGCCGCAGACGCAAACACTTTTCCGACCGCGTCCGCCGAGCTGACAAGCTCTGACGGCGAAAACATCGCCTCACGTACCGTCATTTTGCGCGTCGGTTGCGAAAAAATCATGCCGTCAGCGGGAATTTCGGGGCTTTTTTCAATCGCGGTTAGCGCATCTTCGAGCCTCAACAGCGATTCCGCACCAAGCTCGCACGACAACATCATAACGATGAAATCCGCATCCGCAAATTCACATTCAATGCCGACATCTCGAAGCAGACTCGCAAGCTCCGTACCGAAGTAACCATACTTTTTCGCATTGATCGACAGTTTCATCGGTTCGGTACCGACAAGCACATACCCATGCGCCGTCAAGCGTTGCTTCATCTCATAAACATCAAGTACAAAGGCGGCAAGACGTTCGCGATACCCATCCGAGATGTATTTATTGGCAAGATCAAGCGATGAAAGTGTCAAATATGACGGAGATGTTGATGCGAAAAGCGACATTGCCTCCTCTGCTTGATCGCAAAAATCGCGCGGAGCGTTCATTCCGACGTGCAGATACGCTCCGCCAGTCAAAACAGGTAGCGTTTTATGTGCAGAATCGCATACAAGATCCGCACCAAGCGAAATCGGATGCGTGTCCTGCGGTAAAAAACGCAAATACGCGCCGTGCGCGTTATCGACGATCAAAAGCACACCGTATCGGTGACAGACCTTCGCAATTCCGCCTATATCGGCTGTGTTTCCGAGGTAATCGGGACTCGTAATATACACCGCGGTCGGCATACGCTCGCAATCCAAAATATATCGTTCAACATCGTCCGATGTCAGTATGCACGAAACAACAGACGTCATCTTTTCGGGAAACATAAAGCAAACATCGGCATCCGTCAGTGCAACCGCGGACAAAAACGCACGGTGTGCGTTGCGTCCCGCAACGATCAAAGGACGCTCTCCTTTTGACTTTGCGAAAACCGAAACAA
>CAZPJU010000127.1:0-1797 GCA_964586965.1 uncultured Lachnospiraceae bacterium
CCGCTTCAAAGTCGGAAAATCCGCATTCTACGGAGATCATTCCGCTGTAATCGGTACGCAAAACGGACTTCGCGAATGCGGAAAGATATTCACCGCCGTGACGTCCGGGGCATGAACGATCGGGCGCTTCCGAAACGTGGATGTGCACTGGCAAAGTGCGTGCTCGTTCGAGCGCGTCTGCCGGCTCACCGCCCTCTGCCATGTGAAATGCGTCGGCAAGATAAGCAACTTTCGGATGAGAGACTGTGTCGGCAAGGCGTTCGCCGTCGTAAGTGAAGTTGATCGCGTTACATTCAAGCGCGCGAAGCGGCTCGATTGCAGTGATCACATTGTATTTTTCTCCGAACTCACCGCATACGGTGAGAAATTTTTTTATGTATTCAAGACCGTCGTCACGGCACATCCCGTCCGGTATACGTCTCGCGCCGCCTGAACCGAACACAACAACCTCGATTCCGAGGCGAGACATACGGTAAAACGCTTTTTCAAGGTAAGCGCGAAGCGGAGAACCGTCCGCAACGGCATCGTCCGAAACGATTTTCAAATCCGGCGGAATGAAACTGTTTGCTGCACGAAGCGGCATACGGTCATTGACGGCGACTTCAAAATCGTCATCGTTCAGACGCATGATCATTCCTACGCCGACTTCCGCATAGTCAAATCCGGCGTTGATGATGGAGCGGCAACCGTCACGAAGCTCGTCGAGAGTTTTATCTTTGACGTCCGCAATGCCTTCGGGCATAAAAGATGCGCCGGGGATACAGCATCCGAGCTTAAAGCGAGACATAAAATTATATCCTTTCGGGAAAATCTGTCATAGTAAACTAATTATATCACCATTATTCGCGGAAAACAACGGAGAACGAAAAAAACTTAACAGTATTGTGTTGCATAGTTCGCAAAAAAACTATATAATGTACTTTGGATAATGGTTAATATGCGCCAAATATATTTGTGAAATTAAAGGAAAAAGAATGGAAAAATTAGACATAGAAGAATTGTTTTCAGAAGCGGAAACGGCACTTGCGCCCGTTTTTCGCGAAATAGACGCTGTTTCCGAAAAACGAACAAGAGACATCATATACGCATTCAGAAGCGAGGGAATGAGTGAGGCTTGTCTTTACCCCACAAGCGGTTACGGTTACGGTGATAAGGGCAGAGAAACGCTTGACCGTGTATACGCGACGGTGTTCGGTACGGAAGCAGCTCTTGTTCGTCACAGCATCGCAAACGGTACCCACGCACTTACGATCGGTCTTTTTGCTTTGCTCAGAACGGGAGACAGAATGGTTTCCGTTACAGGATCGCCTTACGATACGCTTGAGGAGGTTATAGGTAAGAGAGGTGAGGCAGGCGTCGGTTCGCTTCGCGATTTCGGTGTCGAATATGACGAGATCGACCTGATTGATAATAAGATAGATTACGTTTCGCTCGAAAAAAAGCTTGCCGAGGCAGGCAATATAAAGGTTGTGTATGCACAGAGAAGCCGCGGATACAGCGACAGACGTGCGTTGACTGTCGATGAGCTTGACGAGCTTGCCGATTTTGTGCACGCAAGATGCGGAGCTTATGTTGTTGTCGATAACTGCTATGGTGAATTTACGGAGCTTCGCGAGCCTAAAGCGGATCTTTTCATCGGATCGCTTATAAAAAATCCCGGCGGCGGACTTGCAATGTCCGGCGGATATTTTGCCGGTACCGCAAAAGCCGTAGAGCTTGCGTCGTACAGAATGACCGCGCCGGGAATCGGAGCGGAAGTCGGAGCCACGCTCGGTCAAAACAGACTGATGATACAAG
>CAZPJU010000128.1:0-1735 GCA_964586965.1 uncultured Lachnospiraceae bacterium
TTTATATAATTCAACTGTTTTTCCGAACTTAATTCCTTTGCCGAATCGTGAAGCAAAGCAGCCGCACGGAGCATAGCTTTTTTTTCCGGCAAAACGAAATCCGCGATATATTCAACTTCCCGTTCAACGGCAAGAGTATGTGCAAACCTTTTCTCCGACATCAGCGATCGAATCGAATGTCTGAGCTTTTCAAATGCTTCTTCGGAATATTTATTAACACCGTACAGTCCTTTTTTTACTATATAATCGTAAACTTCCGACGAAATATGCGCCGTAGGTGATTCGCCGTTTGCTATCATTTGCCGAATCTGAGAAGATGATATCGGATACGGCTCAATCGAAAGCATTTTTACTTTTGTACCGTACTTTTTCGAAAAATATTCTCCTTTTTCGATAAGCTTTTCATATTCTCCGAGTTCTCCTCTCGGCGCGCAGACAACATCAACCGATTGCAAAAGCTCATCGGCACGATACCACGTATCAAGCGACAAAAACATATCCGTCCCGCACAAAAGACTGATCTTATCCTTTTCAGTACCGCTTCCGTAAATATCATATAGGGCGGTAACAGTATCAAACGTATAACTCGGCCCGGATCTTTCAAGTTCAAGGCGTGAAACAACGGTATTTTTACAATCGAAAAACGCTATTTCCGTCATTTGAAGTCTTTTTTCGGGATCATCCGCGCCTATTATTTCCTTATGAGGCGGAACTGACGCCGGCATAATTATCAAAAGATCAAGTCCGCACTGATCGACGAACGCCTCGGCAATACGCTTGTGACCGTTATGCGGAGGCGAAAACGTCCCCCCGTAAAGCCCGATTTTCATTTTCTCGTCAAAGCTCGATTTTCTTATTCTTCTTGCTCGGACGGTAGAGAACGAATCTGGATCCGACAACGGAAACGGGCGCGGAATTTGTTCTTTCGGATATAATGTCGGACGCTTCTCTGCTCGTATACGGGCAGTTGTCGAGAACGCGAAGCTTTATAAGCTCGCGCGCTTCGAGAGCATTGCCAACCTGCTTGACGGTCTCCTCCGTGATCCCGTCCTTACCGATCTGAAAGATCGTATCGTAATTATTCGCAAGAGAGCGAAGCTTTGCTCTCTCCTTACTCGTTATTTCAAGTTTCATTTTTCAAGTTCCTTTATAATAGGTGTGATCTTTTCGGCAAAACCGCGAAGCGCTTCGCCTCTGTGGCTGATTTTGTCTTTTTCCGCGGCAGTCAGCTCTGCCATCGTTTTACCCTCGACTTCACGGAAAAAGTACGGATCGTACCCGAATCCGCCCTCTCCCTTGGGCTCAAGCACGATTTTTCCGTCGCATCGTCCCTCGCTTGTGATCGGAGAGATTCCGTATTCGTCCGGGAAAACGCACGCAATCACACAAGAATAATGCGCCGTTCTCTCATCGTAAGGCACGTCGTTCAGCTCACGCACAAGCTTTTCGTTGTTTTTTTCGTCCGTGTGTCCTTCACCGGAATAACGCGCGGAATAGACGCCGGGCGCGCCGCCGAGCGCGTCAACACAGATACCTGAATCATCGGCAATGCCGATGTATCCCATCGACGCCGGCACACGCGCTTTAATAAGCGCATTTTTCTCAAACGTATCTCCGTCCTCGACGATGTCCCCCGAAAAACCTATATCTGAAAGCGAAAGCAGCTCCGCAGACGGAGAGATCTCAAGCAAAATGCGCTTGAGCTCGGCAATTTTCTTTTTATTTCCGCTTGCAA
>CAZPJU010000129.1:0-1718 GCA_964586965.1 uncultured Lachnospiraceae bacterium
TCTACGTCGCCTTCGGTGTCGAGTTTTGCGTTAGACTGAGTGGTGAATCTTAGTTTTACGGATTTGTGATTTTTTGTATTACTTTTGCTTACGTAAACATTAACTGTTTTTGTGTTCGTGTTTTCCTGCCATGTTACGATCGAAGAACGTGACGATGTTATATTACGGAAAGGAGCTACCGCAACTCCGAGCATTTCCGCGATTTGCGTATCTGTAAGGGCGGAGTCGTAGACTTTTACATTGTCAACATACCCTTTGAAATATTGATCTCCGTCGTAAAACGACTTACCGATGTAACCGATTATGTCGCTTCCGAATTTACGCAGCGAGGGAGCTACGTTGCTTTCTTCGTCTACGCATTCGCCGTTGATATAAAGCTGCATTGTTGAGCCGTTGATGACAAGTGTAACGTTTGTCCAAACATTTTTGAAGTTGCCCGTGCCGGCTACGTCATATTCCGACGACCATGAATTTTCCGTAATAGCGTAGCGGAATTCACCGCTTCTTGTTCGAAGGAAAAGATATTCGGTTGAGTCTTTTCCGATTGCTACGGTGAAGAA
The DNA here is from genome assembly GCA_964586965.1 of uncultured Lachnospiraceae bacterium. GTDB lineage: Bacteria > Bacillota > Clostridia > Oscillospirales > CAG-272 > DTU064. The sequence continues at coordinate 561 of CAZPJU010000129.1, forward strand.
ATTTTCGCTGTCCATCAACGAGCAGATGTCAAGTGAAAGCGTCATTTTTGTTTTTTCGTCGAAGAAACCGACGGGAAATTCAAGATATGCGCCGGATCCGTTCAGGTAAAGTGCATTTGATTCGATTGCATCTACATATTCGACTTTAGCGCCGCCGTTAAGGGTGGAATCATTGCTTCCGACTGAGTCCGAGCCGTCTCCGGTTTCAAAATCATAGCAGAGTGTCGGTGACGGAATGCCCGATTCGTCCGCGGCGATTATCGTTATTGCGGTAATCATCATTGAAATTGCGAGCAGAAGCGAAATCAATGATTTACAGATAAAAATAGAGTTTTTTGCCATAAATTTAAGTTGCCTTTCGGAAATATAATTTATTATACATTAAAATTTACGCACCTGCAATTATGTTTTCTTGCATTTTTGATGTGAAATTCTTATAAAAGCAAAAAACCGACAGATTTTTATCTGTCGGTTTTTTATTTGCTCCATCGGAGATTCGAACTCCGGACACCTTGATTAAAAGTCAAGTGCTCTACCGTCTGAGCTAATGGGGCTTACGAATTCAAGCTAAAATATAATACTACATTTATTTGCGTTTGTCAAGGGCTTTTTGAATAATATTTTGCGTTTAGAAAAAAGAAATTTTGTTACGTTGCCTTGGCAGAGCTTAGGTTAGTATGTTATAATTAAAAAGTAAATATTCTTTTCAACGAAAGGGTACCGACATAATGGCAAAAAAAGGTTTTTACTCACCTCTTAACAAGGCGATCCTCAAGGAGGAAAACGCTTACACCGAAAACAGAGCACGTGCTCTTGAATATTTGAGACTGCTTTCCGCGGATACGATGCTGTACAGCTTCCGTCAGACCTTTGGCGTTGACACCAAGGGAGCGCCTCATCCCGGCGGATGGGACGAGCCCCGCGGACTTCTTCGCGGTCATTCCCTCGGTCATTTCCTTTCTGCGCTTGCTCTTGCTTATTCCTCTACTCAGGATGTATTTTTCAAGGACAAGATCGCGTATATTGTTGATGAACTTTATGCGCTTCAGCAGATGAGCAAGGGAAAGCCGTCCGATTTCAAAACCGAATGTGATCCCGATAACTGCCGTCAGGAAAATTGGAGCCGCGATCCTTCCACATGGGGCGAGGGATTTATCA
>CAZPJU010000130.1:0-1610 GCA_964586965.1 uncultured Lachnospiraceae bacterium
GATATCATGACTCCGCAGTCGAATTCATCAAGTCGTGTAACGTAAGAAACGCTGGGCGTTGTTGTTACGTGAAGCATATACGCATCCGCGCCGGACGAAGTTATGCCTGCCGCAATCGCGTATTCAAGCATATAGCTCGAACGTCTCGTATCCTTACCGATCGCAATACGCGGACGATAGTTTCTGTCCTTGCATCCGGAAAGTGCGCTTGCATAGTACCAGCCGAGGAAACGTCCGATCTTGAACGCCTGTTCCGCTGTCAGATCCGAGTTTGCTTCGCCTCTGAAACCGTCCGTTCCGAAGTATTTTCCAGAAACGAGTTTATCAGATTCTTCGTCATCCTTAACGTTCAGCTCAATTTCATCGCGAATGAGTTCGTCGGTAGAAACGCCGAACAATGAGCAAAGCTGAATTATCTTATCAATTCTGGGATCGGATTGACCGACTTCCCACTTTGAAACAGACTGACGCGAAACGTCAAGATAGTCTGCAAGCTCCTCTTGTGACATATTGAGTTTATTTCTGAGATATACGATCTTATCTGCTAATTTCATAGCCCTACTCCTTATATATTAAGAGTTCATATTATGTCGGAAAACATATCGGGCATCAAATTTTCCGAACTTACATCTCGCATTATAATACGATATTATGAATATTACTACCAATTTTTGTGAATAATAATCCGCAACTTTAAGGTGCGCACCTGATTTATGGCGGCAATTTCAAGTTATTTTTGCGTTTCAAAAGTCGAAAAAATTTATTTTTCGCCGTTTATGCAACCAACATCAGTTGCGTTCATTTCCCTTGTTAAGTATCGGTTTACCGTAAAGAACGTCAAAATCTTCGCCATCATTCAGCTTTTCAAGCAATTTGACAAGCTCCGATTCGCCTCCGTACGTCAAAAGCCAGCAACCTATCTCATGCTTGCTCATGACATAATGAAACAGTCTTTTCTCCGTATCATCCGAGTAAAAATCGGATTCGTCGGCAAAATCCGAAAATTCGGGAAACTCAGACAGATTGTTCGTATAATCGAGCATTACACTCCACCTATACTGTATGCCGTAATCGGCTTGCAAAGCTATTCCTTCGTCAAACCAAGCCGGAACGCCACGCTTAAAGGTTATTTTGCCGTGGTACAAACGCTCGTGAGTCTCTGCGTGCATCAGCTCATGCGCCGTCACATCTACGTTGAAGCTGTCGGCAGAAACCGATATGTACGAATACACGTCCCCGACTGCGAAAGTGATTATGTCGTGTTCACCGCCAATGCGCTTCAGCTTTTGCTCGGTTTCGGTTATGATCAGGCACGGAGAGGAGGTTATTTCTCCGAAAAACGTTTCAACTCGGTCACGTGCGGCAAACACGATATCGCAGGCTTCACTCACGTCACCGTCATAGTCATCATCAAGCCACACTCCGTCAAGAATTTCGTGGTATCCGTGCCAAGACACGGTCATTCGGTAACCGCGAGGTGTAAAAAACACAAACCAAACAAGCGAAAAAACAAGAAAAAGGAGCGCAACGAACGCGCAGATCAGCAATTTTTTCAGCTTTCTTTTTTTCACGTTGCACTCCTTTGATTATCAAAGTTCGTATATCTTTGT
>CAZPJU010000131.1:0-1602 GCA_964586965.1 uncultured Lachnospiraceae bacterium
CAGCTTCGGACTTCTTCTTCTTCTTTACGCTGGGTTTCTCGTAATGCTCTCTCTTACGGAGTTCGGCGAGGACGCCCGATCTTGCACACGAACGCTTGAATCTGCGAAGAGCGCTGTCAAGAGATTCATTCTCTTTTACTCTGATTTCTGCCATTTTCTGTTTCCCCCCCTTCAAGCTGAGCATGTGAATTTTACAAACTCACAATCATTATTATATCAAAGAGATTCTTCAATGTCAATAATTATATTGAAATAAAATGATGTTTTTACGATTTTATGAGCGAAGTATGTCATCAACGGCTGCTTTTTCATAGCGCATACGTTCCGCATCCACAGTCATATACTCACCGTTACAATAAAGCACACGTCCGCCAACCATTGTAAGCTTCACATCTCCGCCTGCTGCTGAATATACGATATCCGATTCTATTCCGCCTGCTCCGCGCAAATGAAGTGCAGAACCGTCAAGAAGGATAAGGTCTGCGGTCATTCCTGCTTTTATAAGTCCGGTATTTTCGAATCCCATGGCACGCATACCGTTTACCGTTGCCATCTTAATAACATCGGACGCGGAAAGTGCCGACGGATCTCCCGTCTTATGCTTAGCAAGCAGCGCCGCAAGTCTCATTTCTCGGAAAACATCAAGCGTATTATTGCTTGCCGCGCCGTCCGTACCGAGCGCAACATTTACCCCAAGATCAGACAAAGCCTTGACATTCGAAATACCGCTTCCGAGATAAAGATTAGACGCGGGACAGTGAACCGATGTTACACCATGTGTCGCGAATATTTCCCTCTCCTCCGCATCAAGATGTACTGTATGCGCCGCGATCGTCGGTGAATCAAACAAGCCCAGCCGATCAAAGTACCTTACAGGCGTCATTCCGTGACGTTCTATACATCCCTCAACCTCTGCGGCAGATTCACTCACATGAACATGGACTCCTATGCCAAGTTCCTTTGCTGTTTCTGCGGCGAGACGCACTGTTTTTTCGTCTGACGTGTATTCTGCGTGCAATCCGAGATAAATTTTAAGATTATCGGAAGCATCCGCATATTTTTCTCGAAGCATCCTGTGATAATTCACACCGTCAGGATCACTTGATCCGCGCGTAATATTAGCGCGGATACCGGTATCAAGCACGGCACGTATCATGTCCTCACAATGAAAATACTGATCGGCAAACGCCGTAACGCCGTTTCGGAGCATCTCCATAATACCGAGTACAGTTCCCGTATAAATAATATCCGGAGTAAATTTTCCTTCGATGGGCATAACGGTATCAAGCCAAGGAGCAAGTGGGAGTCCGCTTCCAAGACCGCGCAAAAGCACCATAGGCGCATGAGTATGCGTATTTGCGAGTCCGGGCATACATATTCCGCCACCTCCATCAAGAACAGTTATCTTTTTTCCATTCAGTGGCGGAGCCGTCATTTTACCTTCATCGCCTGCATAAACGATAACGTCGCCGTCTGTTAAGACGGCGCCGTTTTCGTATGTTTCTTCGCCTGTATAAAGGCGTATGTTTTTTATAAGATACATATTATTTATTATTTCAGAGGAATCCAAACCTGCATATCGGTTTCGCCTCTGTTTTCCAT
>CAZPJU010000132.1:0-1530 GCA_964586965.1 uncultured Lachnospiraceae bacterium
TTCGCTTATGATCGGCGCGGCGAAGCTCGGTCTGCATTTCGTTGCCTGCGCTCCCAAAGCATACTTCCCTAACGCTAAGCTGATCGCAACCTGCCGTGCAATCGCAAAAGAAACCGGTGCGACCTTGGAATTTGAGTCCGATCCCGAAATCGCCTGCAAAAACGCCGACGTCATATACACGGACGTTTGGGTATCAATGGGAGAACCTATTGAGGTCTGGGAAAAGAGAATAAACGAGCTTTCCCCCTACGAAGTAAACTCGCACATAATGTCCGTTGCCGGTGAAAACGCCGTATTTATGCACTGTCTGCCCGCTTACCATGATCTCAACACCGAAGTGGGGCGCACAATGGGCGAAAAATTCGGCAGGACATCCATGGAAGTAACCAATGAGGTGTTCGAAAGTTCCGCTTCGATCGTATTTGAGGAAGCGGAAAACCGTATGCACACGATCAAAGCCGTCATCGCGGCGACACTTTAACACTAAAAAAGGTCATGTATCGTTTAAGATACATGACCTTTTATTATTTCACGTATTTCTTTAACACGAAAGTTTATAGTGTGCATCCGATTACAGAAAAAACAAAAAATTCGCATGATGCCGTCAAAGCAAGACAACTCCGCGACGCTTACATTCTGCCTTTGTTTCGGGTGTCCAATACGATGACTGCACCTCGCCGATGTGCGCTTTTCTCAAGAAAAACATACACATTCTGCTCTGTCCGATACCGCCGCCGATGGTGTACGGCAATTCCCCGTTCATAAGCGCTTTATGGAACGGAAGTGCAAGTCTTTCTTCGCAATCCTTCGCTTTCAGCTGACGCACGAGTGCTGCTTCGTCAACTCTGATGCCCATACTCGACAGTTCAAGCGCAATGTCAAGCACCGGATAATACACGAGGATATCTCCGTTAAGCGTCCAGTCGTCATAGTCCGGAGCGCGGCCGTCGTGAGGCTTGCCATCCGAGAGTTTATCACCGATTCCGATGATAAACACCGCACCGTGTTCGCGAACTGCGGCATATTCCCTCTCCTTCGGCGTTTTGTCGGGATATTTTTCCGCAAGCTCCTCTGCCGTTACAAAAGTAATCTCCTCCGGCAAAAGTCTGTCTATAAATTCGTAATCATCGACGATGTAATTTTCCGTATGTCTGAGAGAACGGTATATTCTGCGGACAAATCTTTCAAGTGTTTCTCTTGTACGTTCTTCTTTTTTTATTATACGTTCCCAGTCCCATTGATCGACAAATACAGAATGAATATTGTCCGTTTCCTCATCGCGACGGATCGCGTTCATATCGGTGTAAAGTCCCTCTCCGACGGAAAAACCGTACTCCGCAAGTGCACTGCGCTTCCATTTTGCGAGAGAATGGACGATCTCAAGCTCGTCTCCGTTGGGTAGATCAAATGAAACAGGACGTTCGTATCCGTTAAGCGTATCGTTCAGTCCGCTTTTCGCATCCACAAAAACTGGTGCGGAAACACGGGTAAGATTAAGCTGTATTGCAAGATCTCTTTCAAAAAAATCTT
>CAZPJU010000133.1:0-1520 GCA_964586965.1 uncultured Lachnospiraceae bacterium
ACGAGATCAGCCGGATGCTCGCGGAGCCGAGCGCGATCCCTGAGCTTGTGTCCGCGCACAGGGATCGTATGCACATTGATTTTCAAAATCTGTCATATCTCGTCGAGCACATAGACAGCGTCGATGAGTCTTCGGTTTCGTCCGCAGAGGAGCTTGCGTCAGCGATCTTTTCGCCTTCCGTTGCTTCAACAACATCATCGGAACCGACGGAAGAAGAAAAAATACTCTTTTCCGAGCAATACGAACACATTTACGAAAAATATTTCTCCGAAAACACTGGGTGGGAGCGTAAATATTCGGCATCGCTTGCGGTCAGCGCGTTTTTCGAGCACCTAAACATTAAAAAAATCTCGTCAAGTTCGTCTGCGGCATAATCATCGTTTTGTTTGCGTTATTTTTCGTATGTTACGGGATCGCAGACGTAACGAACGTCTCTTACTCGCTAAAGGGATATACTTATTACGTCAACAACGAAGATTCGCTTGAACCTGCCGAAATCATAATTGACGGCAAATACAAAAATTACATTTTACGCGACGACAGTTTTGAGGGACTGATATACATCGACGGTTACAAAAGCATATCGGAAAACGAATCATACAGATCGAAATTTTATGTATCCGAAAAAGGTTTTTATCTTACATCCGAGGGACGCAGAGACGCGGTACTCATAGATCACAACACAGCATATAACTCCGACGGCGAGCTTTGTCTTGTCAAGGTCATCGCCTCGTTCGACGCCGACTTTAAGCTTACTTGCGCCGCCGTGATCGTCTATCCGCAGATCTCGAACAGTCCGGGATCTTTCAGCGGAATAAACAACGCACGCGTGCTTGTCGTTTCAGTCTCATCAGATGACGCCTCCGACGCGCAAGAGCTGTTGGAGTCATATACTTCTCTGCACTGACCCCTCACAAAATCCCCTCTTTCCGAGTAAACTTACCGTAAGGAGAAATGCTGTTTTTTTCAAACGGCAGTTTAAGCTCCCCACTATCGGGCAATACTAACACCACAAGGGTATATACCGATAAAACAAAAAACGGAGATCTAAAAATGAACGGTGTAAGAAGAGGAGATATATATTATGCGGATCTGTCCCCCGTTGTCGGATCCGAACAGGGCGGCGTTCGCCCCGTGCTGATAATTCAAAATGACGTCGGAAACAAATATTCGCCAACGGTTATAGCCGCCGCCATCACAAGCAGAATGACAAAATCACAGTTGCCGACGCATATCGGCATCACTTCGGGCGCGGCGGGGCTTTCCAAGGATTCCGTCGTTTTGACCGAGCAAATACGCACGCTTGACAAGCGTCGCCTGCGTGAAAGGATCGGACATCTTGACCCTGCCGCAATGAGCGAGGTGGATTCGGCTTTGTCCGTCAGCTTCGGCTTACCTTCCGTGTACGAAACGGAAATCCCCGGAACTTTCTGATATATGTAATACATACGCGGAGACGATCGTCTCCGCGTATTTTTTTCGTCAAGGCATAATTCACGCGCAAAAAACGTATTGTTTCT